>JAJZDV010000164.1 GCA_021846025.1 Pseudomonadota bacterium | reverse complement strand
GACCCGCGCCGGGATCCGTCATCAGCCGTGTCAATTCTGCCACATGGCTCCGTGAAGGCCATGACATTGATGGACATCGTCCGTCCGATGCCCTAGCGCCAAGCAGCGAGATTCCAGCGAGCGTGTTGCCGATTCAGCTCTAAACCGCGCTGCTACCATTGAAGGCTTGATTTGAAATTGCACTGCTCATGCAAACCCGCAGCAGTGCCCCGCACTGGGTCCCGAATGACCGCCTACGCCAAAGAAACCCTTCCGGTCAGCCTGGAAGAAGAAATGCGCCGTTCCTACCTGGATTACGCGATGAGCGTGATTGTCGGGCGCGCCCTCCCAGATGTACGCGATGGCTTGAAACCGGTGCATCGCCGGGTGCTGTTTGCCATGCACGAACTCAGCAACTCCTGGAATCGGCCCTATAAAAAATCGGCCCGTATCGTCGGCGATGTGATCGGCAAATACCATCCACATGGCGATCAGTCTGTCTATGACACCATCGTTCGCATGGCACAGAATTTCTCCTTGCGCTACATGCTGGTGGACGGACAGGGCAATTTCGGTTCGGTGGATGGTGACAACGCTGCTGCGATGCGCTACACCGAAATCCGTCTGGCCAAGATCGCCCACGAGATGCTGGCCGATATCGACCGGGAAACGGTGAATTTCGGCCCGAATTACGACGGTTCCGAGCAGGAGCCGCTGGTATTGCCGGCGCGTATTCCCAACCTCCTTCTCAACGGTTCGGCCGGCATTGCAGTTGGCATGGCCACCAACATCCCACCGCACAATCTGGGAGAACTGGTCGACGGCTGCCTGCATTTGCTTCGTCATCCGCATGCCGATGTCGAAGCGCTGATGCAGCACATTCCGGCGCCGGACTTCCCGACCGCCGGCATTCTTTATGGCCTGAGCGGCGTGCGCGACGCCTACCGCACCGGGCGAGGCCGGGTGGTGATGCGCGCACGTTGCCACTTCGAGGACATCGACCGGAGCCAGCGCCAGGCCATCATCGTTGACGAACTTCCCTACCAGGTGAACAAGCGCACCCTGCTGGAACGCATTGCGGAACTGGTGCAGGAGAAGAAGCTGGAAGGCATCAGCCACATCCAGGACGAGTCGGACAAGTCCGGCATGCGCGTGGTGATCGAGCTCAAGCGCGGCGAACTGGCCGAAGTCGTGCTCAACAAGCTGTACAAGCAGACCCAGCTGCAGGACACCTTCGGCGTCAACATGGTCTGCCTGGTGGACGGGCAACCGCGGCTGCTGAACCTCAAGCAGATGCTGGCAGCCTTTCTGCAGCACCGGCGCGAGGTCATCACCCGCCGCAGCGTGTTCGAGCTGCGCAAGGCGCGCGAACGCGGCCATGTGCTCGAAGGCCTGGCCGTTGCCCTGGCCAATCTCGACCGCATGATCGAGCTGATCAAGGCTGCGCCGACGCCACCGATTGCGAAGGAACATCTGCTGGCGGAGGTCTGGGAGCCTGGTGAGGCGCGGGCGATGCTGGCGCGCGTCGAAGGCAATCCTGAAGATTTCCAGCCCGATGACCTGGACCCGCGTTACGGTCTCAAGACCGACGGCTACCGCCTGTCGGACGTGCAGGCGCAGGAGATCCTGCAGATGCGCCTGCAGCGGCTCACCGGGCTGGAACAAGACAAGATCGTGCAGGAGTACAAGGACGTCATGGCGCAAATCGCCGATCTGCTCGACATCCTGGCCAAGCCCGAACGCATCACCCAGATCATCGCCGACGAGCTGACCGCCCTCAAGGCCGAGTTCAACGACGCGCGCCGCTCGACCATCGAGCCGAACGCCACCGAACTCGACATCGAGGACCTGATTGCGCCGCAGGACATGGTGGTCACCATCTCGCACGTGGGCTACGTCAAGAGCCAGCCGATGGACGAATACCGTGCCCAGCGCCGCGGCGGCCGCGGCAAGCAGGCCACGGGGACCAAGGAAGACGACTGGATCGACCAGCTCTTCGTCGCCAACACCCACGACATGCTGCTGTGCTTTTCGAACCGCGGCCGCGTCTACTGGATGAAGGTGTACGAGGCACCGCAGGGCGGACGCGGCTCGCGTGGCCGGCCGCTGGTGAATCTGTTCCCGCTGGCCGAGGGTGAAAAAATCACGGCGGTCCTGCCGGTGAAGGCCTTCGACGAGGATCATTTCGTCTTCATGGCCACGGCCCGCGGCACGGTCAAGAAGACTCCGCTTTCGGCATTCGTCAATCGGCGCACCGCGGGCATCATCGCCTGCGGGCTGGACGATGACGACTATCTCGTGGGCGTGGCGATCACGGACGGCAAGCATGACGTCATGCTGTTCTCCGACTCCGGCAAGGCGGTTCGCTTCGACGAGAATGACGTGCGCCCGATGGGCCGCGAGGCGCGCGGCGTGCGCGGCATGCATCTGGAAGACGGCCAGAGCGTCATCGCCATGCTGGTGGCCGAAGATGAAAGCCAGAGCGTGCTCACGGCCACCGAAAACGGCTATGGCAAGCGCACCTCCATCGTGGAATACACGCGTCACGGCCGCGGCACCAAGGGCATGATTGCCATTCAAACCAGCGAGCGCAACGGCAAGGTCGTGGCGGCCTGCCTGGTGCGCCCGGAAGACGAGATCATGCTCATCACCGACACCGGCGTGCTGGTGCGGACCCGCGTCGCCGAGATCCGCGAACTCGGCCGGGCCACGCAGGGCGTCACGCTCATCGCCCTGGACGACAAGGCCCTGCTGATCGGCGTACAACGTGTGGCAGAGTCGGACGCTCAGGTGAGCGAGACCGAGACCGAGCCGGATGTCGAACCGCCGCAAGATTCCAGCGACGATGCCTGAAACGACGCCAGCCACCATGCCGCAGCGCCCCTACAACTTTTCCGCCGGGCCGGCCGCCATGCCGGACGAGGTCTTGCACCATGCCGCCGCCGAGATGCTGGACTGGCACGGCAGTGGCATGAGCGTCATGGAAATGAGCCATCGTGGTCCGCAGTTCGGTCACATCCTGTCCCACGCCGAGGCCGACCTGAGGGAACTGCTCGCTGTCCCGGCCGATTATCACGTGCTGTTCATGCAGGGCGGTGCGCTGGCCGAAAACGCCATCGTGCCATTGAATCTGTCGCGTGGGGCTAAAGCTGATTACGTCGTCACCGGTTCGTGGTCGCAGAAAAGCCAGTTGGAGGCGCGCAAATTCTGCGATGTGCACCTGGCAGCCAGCACCCACAGCGCTTCGGGCTACGGTTCGATTCCGCCAATCGAGTTGTGGGATCCGCGGCGTGACGCGCAGTATCTGCACTACTGCGCCAACGAAACCATTGATGGCGTGGAATTCCAACACGCGCCCACCCGGTTCAGCCTGCCACTGGTCGCTGACATGTCGTCCACGCTCTTATCGCGTCCCGTCGAGGTTGCTGCCCATGCCTGCATCTATGCGGGGGCACAAAAAAACATCGGCCCGGCCGGGCTGACCCTGGTCATCGTCCACCGCGACATGCTGGGTCGCGCTCTGCCCTCCTGTCCCAGTGCCTTCGACTATGCCGTGGTCGCGAAGAACAGTTCCATGTACAACACGCCACCAACCTTCGCCATCTACATGGCGGGTCTGGTGTTCCAGTGGATCCGGCGCCAGACCGAGGGCGCACTGCAGGGCCTTGCTGCCGTCGCCGAGCGCAACCGCCAGAAAGCCGATTTGCTCTATGCCTGCATCGACGCCTCGGAACTGTACACAAGCCGTGTCGAGCACGCGTGCCGCTCGCGCATGAACGTACCCTTTTTCCTGCGCGACGAGCGTCTGAACGACGCCTTTCTGCAAGGGGCGCAACAACGCCAACTGCTTCAGCTCAAAGGTCACAAATCCGTGGGTGGCATGCGTGCCAGCATCTACAACGCCATGCCTCTGGGCGGCGTGCAGACGTTGGTCGACTACATGCACGAGTTCGAGCGAAGCCACTGACATCATCCTCATGGACACCGACCTCACACCCCTGCGCGAGCGGATCGACGCGATTGATCGACAAGTGCTCGAACTGCTGAACCAGCGCGCCCGCCACGCCCAGGACATCGGACTGCACAAGCACCGCTTCGGACTGCCGGTATTTCGGCCCGAACGTGAGCGCGAAGTCATCGCCAAGGTGCAGCAAGCCAACACGGGCCCACTGCTGAGCGATGGCGTGATAGCGATCTGGCGCGAAATCATGTCAGCCTGCCGCGCTCTGGAAGCGCGTCAGCAGGTTGCCTTTCTCGGTCCACAGGGAACGTACAGCGAGCAGGCGGCACGCCAGTTTTTCGGCTCGAGTTGCAACTTCAGCGCCTGCACCGATCTGGACGAGGTTTTCCGTAGCCAGATCAACGGCAGCAGCGCGTTTGCGGTGGTGGCCATCGAAAATTCCACCGAAGGCGC
>JAJZDV010000024.1:28129-29889 GCA_021846025.1 Pseudomonadota bacterium | reverse complement strand
GCAAAGCTGCTGCCCGCTTGACAGCAGCCGTTTCAGGCCAAATACTGTATGCACATACAGCCATCGGTGACGCCATGAACCCTGTCATCTATCTCCCCCAATCGAAGCGCCTGCTGGAGCAGGTGAGCGAGGTTTTGCGGTACAAGCACTATAGCCTCAAGACCGAGCAAGCCTATGTGTATTGGGTTCGCTTTTTCGTCAGGTGGAGCGGGCACGGCGGGCAGTTGCGACATCCTCGCGACATGGGCGCCGCGGAAGTGACGCAGTTTCTCACCATGCTGGCCAATGAGCGTCGGGTCTCAGTGTCCACACATAATCAGGCGCTAAGTGCCTTGCTGTTTTTGTACCGGGATGTGCTGGGGATTGATTTGCCCTGGTTGTCGGAGGTGCAGCGTCCAAGCCGGCCCAGGCGCATTCCATCGGTCTTGACGCAAGCCGAAGTCGCTGCCCTGTTGGGGGTCATGGATGGTGAAATGGCTTTGCTGGGCAGTCTGTTGTATGGCACGGGCATGCGGTTGATGGAGGGCTTGCGTCTGCGCGTCAAGGACGTTGATTTTGACCGGCAAGTCTTGGTGGTGCGCCAAGCCAAGGGCGGCAAGGACCGGGTGGTGATGTTGCCTCGCACCTTGCATGATGCGCTGAAGGCGCAAATGGCGCGTGCACGAGCAGTCTGGACGCGCGACCGCGATGTCGGTGCCGCCGGTGTGGAGGTGCAGGATGCGCTGTCGGTCAAATACCCGAGCCTGGGGTGTCGCTGGGGCTGGTTCTGGGTGTTTCCGGCGCCCAGGCCATCGGTCGACCCCCGCTCTCAGATTGAACGTCGGCATCACCTGTATGCGGAGCGATTGCAGCGCGCCATCAAACTGGCCAGCGCTGCTGCGCAGATTGTCAAACCAGTTTCTGTGCACACGCTACGTCATTCGTTTGCCACGCATCTGCTGCAGACCGGCACCGACATCCGCACCGTGCAGGAACTGCTGGGTCATTCCGACGTGAGCACCACCATGATCTACACCCATGTGCTGAAGGTGGCGGCGGGTGGCACGGCCAGCCCGTTGGATCGGTTGCTCAGGGTGTAAAGCGATGACGGCAGCGCTCTAAACCGAAATCAGTTCCCGCACCCCGTCCGCATCCATCTCACTGCCCTTCCCCGCCTTGATCACCTCGCCGCGCGACATCACGGCGTACTGATCGGCCAGGGCTTTGGCGAAGTCGTAATACTGCTCCACGAGCAGGATGGCCATGTCGCCGCGGGCGGCGAGCATGCGGATGACGCGCTCGATGTCCTTGATGATGGAGGGCTGGATGCCTTCGGTGGGTTCGTCCAGGATGAGCAGCTTCGGCCCGGCCGCCAAGGCGCGGGCGATGGCGAGTTGCTGTTGCTGGCCACCGGAGAGGTCTCCGCCGCGCCGCTTGAGCATGTGTTCGAGCACGGGAAACAGCTCGAACAACGCTTCCGGCACGAGGCTGCCGCCGGGCTTGGTGGCCAGGCCCATGCGCAGGTTTTCCTCCACGGTGAGGCGAGGAAAGATTTCGCGGCCTTGCGGCACATAGCCGATGCCCAACCGCGCCCGCGCGTCGGGCCGCAACGGGTCGATGCGCTGGCCGTCCAGGCTGATGCTGCCGCTGCGGATGCCGATCAGCCCCATGATGGACTTGAGCAGCGTGGTCTTGCCCACGCCGTTGCGCCCGAGCAGGGCGAGCACCTGGCCCTTGTCAAGGGTGAGGCTGACGTTGCGCAGGATGTGGCTGCCGCCGTA
>JAJZDV010000024.1:0-28029 GCA_021846025.1 Pseudomonadota bacterium | reverse complement strand
GCGAACAGCGTGAGCGTGGGGGCTGTTCCATTCAGCGCCCCAGGTAAACCTCGACCACACGCTCGTTGGCCTGCACCTGCTCCAGGCTGCCCTCGGCCAGCACGCTGCCTTCGTGCAGCACCGTGACCTTGTCGGCGATCTTGCGCACGAACTCCATGTCGTGCTCGACCACCACCAGGGTGTGCTTGCCGGCGAGCGAGAGAAACAGCTCGGCGGTGCGATCGGTCTCGGCGTCGGTCATGCCGGCGACGGGTTCGTCCAGCAGCAACAACTGCGGCTCCAGCATGAGCAGCATGCCGATTTCGAGCCACTGCTTCTGGCCGTGCGACAGGTCGCCGGCGCGGCGCGCGGCCTGGTCGTGCAGACGGATTTGCGTGAGCACCTCCTCCACCCGCTCGCGCTGCACGCTGCTCAGGCGAAAACGCCAGGTGCTGCGGGCGCGTTTGTCGGCCTTGAGTGCAAGCTCCAGGTTGTCCTGCACGCTCATGTCCTCGAACACGGTGGGCTTCTGGAATTTGCGGCCGATGCCGGCCTCGACCACTTCGGCCTCGCGCAGTTTGAGCAGGTCGATGGTCTGGCCGAAATACGCGCTGCCGGAGTCGGCCCGGGTCTTGCCGGTGATGACGTCCATCATCGTGGTTTTGCCGGCGCCATTGGGGCCGATGATGCAGCGCAGCTCGCCGGTGTCGATCGCCAGCGACAGCTTGTTCAGCGCGCGAAAGCCGTCGAAGCTGACGCTGATGTCGTCGAGGTACAGCGCCACGCCATGGCTCATGTCGACGCCCGGCTGACGCAAATGGCCGTAGCCGCCCTCCTGAACGCTGCCGCCCAGTTCGGGATTCGGCTGCTGGAAGACGATGTCGCGCCAATCGAGTTCAGCCACGGCGCTGCCTCCATTGCCTGACCAGGCCGACGATGCCGTAGGGCGCATAGAGCGTGACGACGATGAACAGCCCGCCGAGCAGATACAGCCAGGCTTCGGGTATGGCGACGGTCAGCCAGCTTTTGGCGGCGTTCACCAGCACCGCGCCGACGATGGGGCCGATGAGCGTGCCGCGCCCGCCGATGGCCGTCCAGATGGCGATTTCAATCGAGTTGGCGGTGGACATTTCGCTCGGGTTGATGATGCCCACCTGCGGCGCGTACAGGGCACCGGCCAGGCCGCACATCATCGCGGCGATGGTCCACACGCCGAGCTTGAACCACAGCGGGTTGTAGCCGCAGAACATGACGCGGCTCTCGGCATCGCGGATGGCGGTGAGCACGCGGCCGAACTTGCTGCGCACCAGCCAGCGGGCGAACACGAAGCAGCCGGCCAGCGCCACGCAGGTGGCAACGAACAGCGCCACGGTCATGCCGGCGGTCCCCATGGGAAAGCCCAGCAGCACCTTGAAATCGGTCAGGCCGTTGTTGCCGCCGAAACCGGTTTCGTTGCGGAAGAACAGCAACATGGCGGCATAGGTCAGTGCCTGCGTGATGATGGAGAAATACACCCCCTTGATGCGCGAGCGGAAGGCGAAAAAGCCGAAGATGAAGGCCAGCAGTCCGGGCATGAACAGGGCCAGGAACAGCGCATAGGCAAAGTGCTCGGTGCCCACCCAGTACCAGGGAAAATGCGTCCACTGCATGAACTGCATGAAGTCGGGCAGATTGCCGCTGGCGGCAGTCATGCTGCGGTTCAGGTACATGCCCATGGCGTAGCCGCCGAGGGCGAAGAACAGTCCCTGGCCCAGCGACAGGATGCCGGCATAGCCCCAGACCAGGTCCATCGCCAGCGCGACGATGGCGTAGCAAAGAATCTTGCCGGCCAGGCCGATCCAGTATTGCGACAGATGCAGGCTGCTTCCCCGCGGCACGGCCAGCGCCAGGAGCGGCGCGGCGACACAGGCCAGCAGCAGGAAGACGATGAGCGCGGCCCAGCCCCATGCCGGCAGGAAACTCGTGGCCGGCTGCAGTTGCACCCGCGGCGGCGAGGGCTGGGGGGGCGGGGTGGCGACGGCGCCTGCATCGTTGATGATGGCGGCCATGGCTTCAGCTCTCCACGCTGCGGCCCTTCAGGGCGAACATGCCTTGCGGGCGCTTCTGGATGAACAGGATGATGGCCACCAGCACCGCGATCTTCGCCAGCACCGCGCCGGCCACGCCTTCGAGCAGGGTGTTGGCCACGCCCAGCGTGAGGGCCGCCGTGACCGTGCCGGTGAGCTGGCCCACGCCGCCGAGCACCACCACCATGAAACAGTCGACGATGTAACCCTGCCCCATCTCGGGGCCGACGTTGCCGATCTGGCTGAGGGCGCAGCCCGCCAATCCCGCAATGCCTGCCCCCAGGCCGAAGGCCAGCATGTCGACGCGTGGCGTGCGCACGCCCATGCAGGAGGCCATCGGCCGGTTCTGCGTCACGGCGCGCACGAACAGGCCCAGGCGGGTGCGCGCGATGAGCAGCCACATGGCCAGCAGCACGAAGGCGGTGAAGGCGATGATGACCATGCGGTTGTAGGGCAGGATGAGGTTGGCCATGACGTGCAGGCCGCCCGACATCCACGGCGGGTTGTCCACCTGCACGTTCTGCGGCCCGAACACGGTGCGCACGATCTGGATCAGCACCAGGCTGATGCCCCAGGTGGCCAGCAGCGTTTCCAGCGGCCGGCCATACAGCTTGCGGATGATGGCGCGCTCCAGCACCATGCCGATGCCGCCGGCGACGATGAAGGAGAACGGCACCGCCGCCACCAGTGCATAGCTCTGCAGGCCTGGCCAATCGCGCTGGAACCAGCCTTGCATGACATAGGTGGAGTAGGCGCCGATCATGATGAATTCACCCTGCGCCATGTTGATCACGCCCATCAGCCCGTAGGTCACGGCCAGGCCGAGCGCGGCCAGCAGCAGGATGCTGCCCAGGCTGATGCCGGAGAACAGCGTGCCCAGGCGCTCGCCCCAGGCCAGGCGCTCGTCGATGGCGGCGAGGCTGGTGCGGATTTGCGCCCGCACGGTGGCATCGGGCTCGACGAACTGGCCGTCCTTCTTGTCCAGACGCGACAGCAGCAGGCTGCGCACCGCCGGGTAGTTGCTGGCGGCCAGATCCTGCGCCGCACTCAGGCGCTCGGCGGCGCTCGGGCTCGTCAGGAGAATGGCGGCGTGCAGCAGTTGCAGCCGCTCCAGAATCTCGGGGTCCTTCTCGGTTTTCAGGGCCTGCTCCACCAGGCCGCGATCCACCGATGTCGGGTCGTCCTGCAACCGCTGCACGGCCTTCAGGCGCAAGCCGCGGTTGCCGGAAAACAAGTCCAGCGCGGCGCGGGCCGATTGCAGTTCCTTGCGCACGTAGTTGTTGTTGATCACCGCCTGCGCGTTGGCGCTGGGCGTGACTTTGCGGCCGGTGGCGAGGTCGATCCAGTCCTGGCCCTGCTGCACCTGCACCATGCTGCCGTCGATCTGCACCGCGTTGTTCAGCAGCGCGTGCAGAAAGCTGGCGAGCTGCGGATCGGGGTGCCCCACGGCCTGGTGCAACGCGGCAATGCGGGCGTCGGTATCGCCGCTGGAAATCGCCAGCGCCTCCTGCGGCGTGAGCGCATGCGCCAGCGGCAGCAGACCCAGCAGCAGCAGACCCATGACGGTGCGAAGCCAGGTGCCGAAGCGGTGCCGAAGGACGTGCGGGAAGGTCATGGTGAGGATACGTGTTCAACACCGATCGGTGCGCTTGCAAGGCTCCCCTCCCCTGCCCTCCCCACAGGTGGGGGGACCGGGAAAGGGAGCCTTGCCGTTGCCGGCACTCAGGCGTTCTTCGGCTTGGGGATGTACGGGCTCCAGGACTCGCCCGGGACCAGGCCCTTGGACTTCCACACCACGTCGAACTGGCCGTCTTCGCGAATCTGGCCGATGAACACCGGCTTGCTCAGGTACTGGTTCTTCAGCACCTCGACGGTGTAGCCGTCGGGCGCGGCGAACTTCTGCCCGATGAGCGCCTTGCGCACGGCGTCGGTCTGGGTGGACTTGGCCTTCTCCACCGCCTGCTTCCACATGTGGATGCCGATGTAGGAGGCCTCCATCGGGTCGTCGGTGACGGGGTAGTCCTTCAGGCCCTTGGCCTTGACCCAGGCCTGCCACGCCTTGACGAACTTGGCGTTGGTCGGGTTTTTCAGCGACTCGAAGTAGTTCCACGCCGTGAGCTGGCCCACCAGCGGCTTGAGGTCCATGCCGGCGATTTCCTGCTCGGCGATGGAGAAGCCGACCACCGGAATGTCGGTGGCCTTGATGCCCTGGTTGCCCAGTTCCTTGTAGAACGGCACGTTGGAGTCGCCGTTCACGGTGGAGATGACGCAAGTGGGGCCGGCGGAGGCGAACTTCTTGATGTCGGCGACGATGTTCTGGTAGTTGCTGAAACCGAAGGGGGTGTAGACCTCGGCGATGTCGGCGTCCTTCACGCCCTTGGCGTGCAGGAAGCCGCGCAGGATGGCGTTGGTGGTGCGCGGGTACACGTAATCGGTGCCCAGCAGGAAGAAGCGCTTGGCCCCGCCGCCGTCCTTGCTCATCAGGTATTCGGTGGCGGGAATGGCCTGCTGGTTGGGCGCTGCTCCCGTGTACACCACGTGCGGGTTCTCTTCCTGGCCTTCGAACTGCACCGGGTAGAACAGCAGGCCGTTGAGTTCGTCGAGCACCGGCAGCACCGACTTGCGCGACACCGACGTCCAGCAGCCGAAGATGGCGGCCACCTTGTCCTGCGCGATGAGTTGGCGCGCCTTCTCGGCGAACAGCGGCCAGTTGGAGGCGGGATCGACCACCACCGGTTCGATCATGTGGCCGTCCACGCCGCCCGTGGCGTTGATCTCGGCGATGGTCATCAGGTCCACGTCCTTGAGCGCGGTCTCGGAGATGGCCATGGTGCCCGAGAGCGAATGCAGGATGCCGACCTTGATCGGCGCCTTCTTCGATGCGATGGCGGGGAAGGACAAACTGCTGGCTGCTGCGGCGGCGACGGTGGTGCCGACGGTTTTCAAAGCGGTACGACGATCCATGTTGAGACTCCCTCCGGTGGATGCGAAATGCAAGCACCACGTCAGCAAGTCCCGTGCCACGTCGGGATGAAGCTCGTCCTGCGCAGGTCGTGCGGCTTGTGCGCGCCCCTGTGCGGCGCAGGCGGGCGCAACGCCGCCGCCCGGCTGCAATTCGGTGCGCTTGCACCGGCCGCCGCACCGACTCGATGCACTGCTTTGGTGTGTTGATTCGCGCATCCTGGACGCGCCCGCCGCACCACGCCGGCAACGCACGGGTATGGTTTTTGCGCTGCTCTTGCTGCGCTGCCTTGAGCAGTGGATGCACCGGCGCAGGTCCGCCCCATCGGCGGTGCACAGCGCTAAGCTGACCCCACGTGCTGACCCAGCACACCCACCACGAACCGCCAGCCCATGGACCTCACCCCGCGCGAAAAAGACAAGCTGCTGATCTTCACCGCCGGCCTGCTGGCCGAACGCCGCAGGGCGCGCGGGCTCAAGCTCAATGTGCCCGAGGCCATCGCCTACATCACCGCTGCGGTGATGGAAGGCGCGCGCGACGGCCGCACCGTGGCCGAACTCATGAGCCACGGCCGCACGCTGCTGAGCCGCGACGACGTGATGGACGGCGTGGCCGAACTCATCCCCGACATTCAGGTGGAAGCCACCTTTCCCGACGGCACCAAACTGGTGACCGTGCACCAACCCATCGTCTGAAACGGAGCCGCGCATGATTCCCGGAGAAGTGCTTTGCGCCGAGGGCGACCTCGCCCTGAACCCTGGCCGCGCCACGCTCACCCTGGTGGTGGAAAACGCCGGCGACCGCCCGATTCAGGTCGGTTCCCACTACCACTTCGCCGAAACCAACCCGGCGCTGCGCTTCGACCGCGCGGCCGCTCGCGGCATGCGCCTGAACATCGCCTCCGGCACCGCCGTGCGCTTCGAGCCGGGGCAGCAACGCACCGTGGAACTGGTGGCCTACGCCGGTGCCCGCGTGGTGGTGGGGTTCCGCCAGGCCGTGATGGGCGCGCTCTGAAGCCCGCACCCACGATCACCCACTCCACACCTTCGAGGACCGACAACCATGCCCACCCTCTCCCGCCGCGCCTATGCGGAGATGTTCGGCCCCACCGTGGGCGACCGCGTGCGTCTGGCCGACACCGAGTTGCTGATCGAAGTCGAGGACGACTACACCCTGCGTGCGGGCGAAGGCCGCATGGACGCCGACGGCAAGCCGGTCGGCTATGGCGAGGAGGTGAAGTTCGGCGGCGGCAAGACCATCCGCGATGGCATGGCGCAAAGCCAGCGCACACGTGCCCAAGGCGCGATGGATCTGGTCATCACCAACGCCCTCATCCTCGACCACTGGGGCATCGTCAAGGCGGACGTGGGCATCCGCGGCCAGCGCATCGCCGCCATCGGCAAGGCCGGCAACCCCGACGTGCAGCCGGGGGTGGACATGGTCATCGGTCCGGGCACGGAAATCCTCGCCGGCGAAGGCATGATCCTCACCGCCGGCGGCATCGACAGCCACATCCACTTCATCTGCCCGCAGCAGATCGAGGAAGCCCTGATGTCCGGCGTCACCACCATGCTGGGCGGCGGCACGGGACCGGCCACCGGCACCAACGCCACCACCTGCACGCCGGGGCCGGAAAACCTCGCCCGCATGCTGCAGGCGGCCGAGGCCTTTCCGATGAACCTGGGCTTTCTCGGCAAGGGCAACGCCAGCCGCCCCGACGCGCTGCGCGAGCAGATCGACGCCGGCGCCATCGGCCTGAAGCTGCACGAGGACTGGGGCACCACGCCGGCGGCGATCGACTGCTGCCTGGCAGTGGCCGAGGACACCGACACCCAGGTCGCCATCCACACCGACACGCTCAACGAGAGCGGCTTCGTCGAGGACACCATCGCCGCGTTCAAGGGCCGCACCATCCACACCTTCCACACCGAAGGCGCCGGCGGCGGGCACGCGCCCGACATTCTCAAGGTGCTGGGCGAGGCCAACGTGCTGCCCTCCTCCACCAACCCGACGCGGCCGTTCACCGTCAACACCATCGACGAGCACCTCGACATGCTGATGGTGTGCCACCACCTCGACGCCAACATCGCCGAGGACCTGGCCTTCGCCGAAAGCCGCATCCGCCGCGAGACCATCGCCGCCGAGGACGTGCTGCACGACCTCGGCGCCATCAGCATCATGTCCAGCGACAGCCAGGCCATGGGACGCGTCGGCGAGGTCATCCTGCGCACCTGGCAGACCGCGCACAAGATGAAGCTGCAGCGCGGCTGGCTGGCTGCGCCGGATGTGTCGGCCCTCTCCGGTTCGGCGCTCCACGCCCCGCCCCCCGCGGGGGGCGAGGAAGCTCGGGAACGGCCCGTCGCTTCCTTGCGCGAGGCCGTGCAGCGCGAAGCCCGCAACGACAACTTCCGCGCCAAGCGCTATGTCGCCAAGTACACCCTCAACCCCGCGCTGGCCCACGGCATCGCGCACGAGGTGGGTTCCATCGCCGTCGGCAAATGGGCCGACCTGGTGCTGTGGCGCCCGGCCTGGTTCGGCGTCAAGCCCAGCGTCATCCTCAAGGGCGGCTTCATCGCCGCGGCGCTGATGGGCGACGCCAACGCCTCCATTCCCACACCGCAGCCGGTGCACACCCGCCCCATGTTCGGCGCCTTCGGCGGCGCGCGGCTCGCCACCTCGCTCACCTTCGTCTCGCAAGCGGCGCTGGGCCTTGGCATCGGTGCGCGCCTGGGCCTGCACAAGCCGCTCGCCGCCGTGCGCGGCTGCCGCAGCGTCAAGAAGGCCGACATGGTGCACAACGCCTACGCGCCCCACATGCAGGTGGACGCCCAGACCTACGAGGTGCGCGCCGACGGCCAGTTGCTCACCTGCGAGCCCGCCACCGTGCTGCCGATGGCGCAGCGGTATTTCCTCTTTTGACTTCCCCAAAACCGGAGACTGGAATGCCAACCTTGACTCACCTCGTCACCTTTGCCCTGGTTGCTCTCGGCATGGTGCTGACACCAGGGCCGAACATGATCTATCTCATTTCACGTTCGATCTCGCAGGGCCGTACTGCTGGCCTCATCTCCCTGGGCGGGGTAGCGCTGGGTTTCGTGTTCTACATGCTGTGCGCCGCATTCGGCATCACGGCGCTCGTGCTGGCGGTGCCCTATGCGTATGACGCGCTGCGCTTCGGTGGCGCGCTGTACTTGCTCGTTCTCGCCTGGCAAGCGATCAAGCCTGGCGGCCACTCGCCGTTTCAGGTGCGCGATCTGCCCGTGGACCCTCCTCGCAAATTGTTTGCGATGGGCTTTGTCACCAATCTGCTGAACCCCAAGATTGCCGTCTTGTATCTGTCGCTCCTGCCGCAGTTCATCGACCCCGCGCACGGCTCTGTGCTCGGCCAGTCGGTGGCGCTGGGCATGACGCAGATCGTGATCAGTCTTGCGGTGAACGCCTCGATTGTTCTCATGGCGGGTTCGATTGCCAGCTTTCTGGCGCAGCGGCCAGCGTGGATCACCGTGCAACGGTGGCTGATGGGAACGGTGCTGGCCGCATTGGCCGTGCGTGTGGCCACTGAGGCACGTCGGTAGGCTGGCGGATACCGCGCCCATGGATGCCATGAGTCGTTCATCTAAACCTGGCGGCTCAGGCCAGCGGCTGCACGGTGTGTTGCTCACCGCAGACCCGCCCGCCGCCGGAGCCATCATCGCCGGCGGGCGGGTGGTCAACCCATTTGCCTAGCGCGGCTGCAGATGCGCCCGTATCCAAGCTGCGAAATAGTCTTCGCTCGTGTCACCGGACGCGACGGCAAGCATGGTGAGTGTGGCGTCAGCCTGCGTAGCGGCGAGGCGGTATCCGTTCAAAGCGAGAAACAAGCCCGCCGCGAGAAAAGCGGCGCGCGTATTGCCGTCGACGAAGGCATGATTTTTCGCCAAGCCAATGCCATAGGCTGCAGCGAGTGCGGCCAGATCCGGCTCGCCGTAGCCCATCAAGTTCAAGGGACGCGCGAGCGCAGAGTCAAGCAAGCCTTCATCGCGCAGACCGGGTGCGCCGCCGTGTTCGGCCAGGCTTTCGTCGTGCAACAACAGCAGCGCGCGCCGGTCGATGAAACGCCAGCTCATTTGGCGAGCTGGTGGAAGGTGTCGCGGTACTCGCGCATGAATTCGCGGCCCAGTTGCAGTTGCTCGTCGAGCGCAGGGTCGTAAGGCGTGAGGGTGACGCCATTTGCCGCCTCGGTGACGAACAGCGTGTCGCCCTTTTCCAGTTTGAGACGGGCGAGGAGTTCCTTGGGCAGAATGACGCCAACCGAATTGCCGATCTGGGTGAGTTTGAGGGCGGACACGCTGTGCTCCTGGCGCTTGGGCGACGAAGTTATAACGGTTGTTATATTAGGCCCCGCTCCAAGTTTCCGCAAACCCACTGTCCCAAACGCCGCCATGCTGACCGTCAACAAACTCCTTCCCGCCGCGCGCGGCCTTGCACCGGCACTGATCCAGCGTGCCGCCACGGTCAGCCTCGACTGGGACACCCGCAGCAAGAGCCGCTTCGACGCGCACGACAGCGCGGGCCGCCACCTCGCCGTGTTCCTGCCGCGCGGCACGGTGCTGCGCGGCGGCGACGTGCTGGTGGCCGAGGACGGCTCGATGATCCGCGTCGACGCCGCGCCGCAGCCGGTGCTGCAGGTACGCGCCTGCCCGGCGCACGGCACGGCCACCGATCTGCCCCGCGCCGCCTACCACCTGGGCAACCGGCATGTGCAGCTCGAAGTCCAGGCCGACTGCCTGCAGTTCGAGCCCGACCCGGTGCTGGCCGAGATGCTGCAGCGCCTGCACCTCATCGTCACCGAGGCGCAGGCGCCGTTCGAGCCCGAGGCGGGAGCGTATGGGGAGGGCGGCGGGCATGGGCACCAGGGCCACGGCCATGACCACCGCCACGGCCACGAGCCTGCGCCTGCGCACGACGACCAGCACGGACAGGGCCACGATGGTTCCCATGGGCATTGAGCCGCAAGCCTCCCCACCCCAACCCTCCCCAAGCCTGGGGAGCGAGCCCAGCCTTGCACCTCCGCCACCCCGCGGGAGAGGCCGGGAGGAGGAGCCTTGCGCACCGCCTTCGGCCCCCAACCCGCCCCCGCAACTGGCGATGATGTGGCTGTCCTCCCCCGCCTTGCCGGTGGGCGGGTTCAGTTACTCGGAGGGCTTGGAGGCGGCGGTGGACGCGGGCCTCGTCACCGACGAAGCCCGGACGCTGGCCTGGCTGCGCGACCAGTTGCAACTCACCCTCGCCCGCAGCGAACTGCCCGCCGCCTGCGCCGCGCATGCGGCGTGGACCGCAGCCGACTTTGAGGCGCTGCGCACCGTCCAGACCTGGGTGCTGGCCACGCGCGAAACGGCCGAGTTGCGCCAGCAAAGCCTGCAAACGGGCCGTTCCATGGTGGAGTGGCTGCGCAATCTGCGCCCCGGTCATCCCGCGCTGCCGCTGGCCGCGCAACTTCATCCCGCCCCCGCCTGGCCGCTGGCCTTCGCCCTGGGCGCACTCGCCCTGGGGCTGGACGCCGAGCAGATGGCGCACGCCCTGGCCTTCTCGTGGCTGGAGAACCAGGTGCAGGCGGCGATGCGCGCCGTCCCGCTGGGCCAGAGCAGCGGGCAGCGGCTGCTGGCCGCGCTCACCCCCGACATTCCTGCCGCCGTGGCGCAGGCACGAAACCTGCAACACCGCAGGGACGACTGGCAGAGTTTTTCGCCCCTGCTGGCCATCCTGAGCAGCCGTCACGAAACCCAATATTCCCGATTGTTCCGCTCATGAATCCACAACCTGCCCCGCCGTCCACCTCGCCACTGCACCACATTGCCCGCCGCACCAAGCGCCTGCCGCCACTGCGCGTGGGCATCGGCGGGCCGGTGGGCTCGGGCAAGACCACCCTGCTCGAAATGCTGTGCAAGGCCATGCGCGCCCGCTACGACCTGGTCGTGGTGACCAACGACATCTACACCAAGGAAGACCAGCGCCTGCTCACCGTGGCCGGGGCGCTGGAGCCCGAGCGCATCCTGGGTGTGGAGACGGGCGGCTGCCCGCACACCGCCATCCGCGAAGACGCCTCGATCAATCTCGAAGCGGTGGACCGCATGCTGGAGCAGTTCCCCGACGCCGACATCGTGTTCATCGAGTCCGGCGGCGACAACCTCGCCGCCACCTTCAGCCCGGAACTGAGCGACCTGACCCTCTACGTCATCGACGTCGCCGGCGGCGAAAAGATTCCGCGCAAGGGCGGCCCCGGCATCACCAAGAGCGATCTGTTCGTCATCAACAAGACCGACCTGGCTCCCCATGTGGGCGCCAACCTCGACGTGATGCGCGCCGACACCGTGCGCATGCGCACGGGCGCTGGCGGTCTGCGGCCCTTCGTGATGACCAATCTCAAGACCCTCGATGGACTCGACGAGGTCGTGCGCTTCATCGAAACCCGGGGACTTTTGCAGCCGGCCTGATGCCCCCCACACCACACGGCGCCAGGCAAGCGTCCTGGCGCCGCGCCGCGTTCCTCCCTGCACGCCCGCCCGCCTCGACCCACCGCCCATGCCTACCCCAGCGCCCCGTCTGCTGCTTCTCGCCCACGGCTCGCGCCAGCCGGAATGGGCACGGCCCTTCGAGGCGGTGCTCGCCGCCGTGCGCGCCGTCCGGCCTGCGTTGCAGGTGGAACTCGCCTACCTCGAATCCATGCAGCCTTCCCTGGCGCAGGCGCTGGATGCCGCAGGCGAGGCGGGCTGCACGCAACTGCATCTCGTGCCGCTGTTCCTCGGCGCGGGCGGCCATTTGCAGCGCGACATTCCACAAGCCGTGCGCGCTGCGCAGCAGCGGCACCCCCGGCTCACGGTGCGCGTTGCCGCCGCCGCTGGCGACAGCCCGGACATCGTCGCCGCGCTGGCGGCCTACGCGCTGCATTGCGCGCAGGATTGAGGCGGGTCCAGCGGCGCGCAGCGCCCGGGCCCTAGCGGTCGATCGACGACAGGAACTGGCGCAACTCCGGGGTCTGGGGCGAGGCGAACAACTGCTCGGGCGGACCCATTTCGTGAATGCAGCCCGCATGCATGAAGACCATGCGGTCGGACACTTTGCGGGCAAAGCTCATTTCGTGCGTCACCATCAGGAGCGTCATGCCCTCGTCGGCCAGCGCCTCGACCACGCGCAAGACCTCGCCGACGAGTTCGGGGTCGAGGGCCGAGGTGATTTCGTCGCACAGCAAGACCGCAGGCTCCATCGCCAGCGCGCGGGCAATCGCCACCCGCTGTTGCTGGCCGCCCGACAACTGGTCCGGGGGCGCGTCGAATTTTTCTTCCAGGCCCACGCGCTTGAGCAACTGCCGCGCCTTGGCCTCGGCATCGCTGCGCGACGTGCCCTTGACCAGGGTTGGAGCCAGCATCACGTTGCGCCCCACGTTGAGGTGGGGAAAGAGGTTGAAGCTCTGGAAAATCATGCCCACATGCTGCCGCAGCGCACGCATCGCCTGGGCATCGCCCTGGATGAGCGGTTGGGCATCGACCAGCAACTCGCCGGCGTCGAAGCTCTCCAGCGCGTTGATGCAGCGAAGCAAGGTGCTTTTCCCCGAACCGCTCTTGCCGATGATGGACACCACCTCGCCAGGTGCCACGTCGAGGTCGATGCCCTTGAGCACTTCATGGCTGCCAAAACGTTTGCGCAACCCACGGATGCGCACGGCCGGATGCACCGGCCCGGGCTCAGCGACTTGCATGCAGTTTCCTTTCGATTCGCTGGCTGTAGGCGGAAATCGGATAACACATCAAAAAATACAGCACCGCCACGCAGCCGTACACCAGGAATGGCTTGAAGGTGACGTTCGCCATCATGCCCCCGGCCTTCGTCAACTCGACGAAGCCGATCACCGAGGCCAGCGCCGTGCCCTTGATGACCTGCACCAGGAAGCCCACCGTCGGGGCAATGGCGACGCGCAAGGCTTGCGGCAAGATCACATGGCGCAGTTGTTGCGGGAAGCTCAACGCCAGGCTGCCGGATGCCTCCCATTGCCCCTTGGGAACGGCGTCGACGCAGCCTCTCCAGATTTCGGTCAGATAAGCGCTGGCATACAGGATCAGCGCGAGGGAGGCCGCCGTCCAGCGCGACACATCGAGGCCGAACAAGGCCAGGCCGAAGTAGGCGAGGAACAACTGCATCAGCAGTGGCGTGCCCTGGAAAACCTGCACATAGAGTGCGACGATCCGCCCCAGCCCGGCTCGCCCCCATTGGCGCAAGACCAGCAGTGCCAGACCCACCAGGCCGCCGCCCAGGAATGCCACCAGCGACAGCGCGATGGTCCAGCGGGCGGCGAGCAGCAGGTTGCGCAGGATGTCCCAGAGCGTGAAATCGACCATGGCTCAGCGTCCGAAAAAGAAACGGGGGCCAGCCCAGTACAGCAGCTTGCGCAGCCCGATGGCCAGCAGGAGGTAGATTGCCGTCACCACGATGTAGGACTCGAAACCGCGGAAATTGCGCGAGGCGATGAGGTTGGCGGCGTAGGACAGCTCGGGCGTGGAGATCTGGCTGCACACGGCCGAGCCCAGCATGACGATGATGATCTGGCTGACCAGTGCCGGCCAGACCCGGCGCATCGACGGCGGCAGAACCACGCGCAGGAACACCTGCCTGGACGTCAACGCCAGGCTCGATCCGGCTTCGATCTGCCCGCGCGGGGTCGACTGGATGCCGGCGCGCAGGATCTCGGTGGAATAGGCGCCGAGGTTGATGATCATGGCCAGCGCCGATGCGGCGCCCGGAGAGAGCCGCAAACCCAGGCTGGGCAGGCCGAAAAACAGGAAAAACAGTTGAATGATGAACGGCGTGTTGCGAATCGCCTCGACGTAGACCGCCACCACGGCACGCAGCCACCGCGCCTGGCCCCAGGTGCGCGCCCAGCTGCAGGCCACCCCCAGCACCAGACCGACGGTGGCCGACACCGCGGTGAGCGCAACCGTCCAGCCCAGCCCCAGCAGCAGCAGGGGCCACTGCGCCAGGACCGCAGCGAAGTCCAGATGGATGCTCATGGTCGATCGCCTCCGCGCACACGCATGGCCTTACTCGGGAAGCTCGCCCGCGGGATGGCCCAGCCAGTGTTCGGACAGCTTGTTCAGTTCACCGTTCTTCTTGGCGGCGTCGATGATGGCGTTGACCTTGTCGAGCAAGGCCTTGTCACCCTTGGGCACGCCGACGAAATTGGGCGAGTCCTTCAGCACGAACTTCATTTGCGCACCCAGGCCCGGGTTGTGCGTCATCATGTTCGATGCCACCGAAACCCCCGTCGCCACCAGTTGCGACTGCCCGGAGACGAACGCGGCGATGGTGGAGGCGTTGTCCTCGAAGCGCATGATGTTGGTGCTGGGCGGGGCGACCTTCGTCAGCTGGATGTCTTCCACCGAGCCGCGTGTCACCGCGATGGACTTGCCGGCCAGGTCGGCGGGGCTCTTGATCGCCATGGTCTTGGGGCCGTAGACCGCCAGGAAGAACGGCGAGTAGGCGTGGCTGAAATCGACGACCTTCTCGCGCTCGGCGGTCTTGCCCAGAGTCGAAATCACCAGATCGACCTTGCCCGTCTGCAGATAGGGAATGCGGTTGGAACTGCTGGCCGGAACCAGGTCGATCTTGACGCCCATCTCCTTGGCAACGTACTTGGCCATGTCGACGTCAAGCCCTTCAGGCTGCATGCTCGTGCCGACGAAGCCGTAGGGTGGAAAGTCGGTGGGGATGGCCACCTTGAGAACCTTGGTCTGCATGATGTGCGCCAGGACATCGGCTTGCGCCGGAGCTGCCAGGGCGCACAGCAACGTGGCAAACAACACGGGGAAGAATTTGACGAATCGCCATGACATGGTGCTACTCCTTCGAGGGTGGACAGGTTGAAAAGGGGTTGGAAAACGGTTGCAAGGCAAGCCGCAGTTGCTGCAATGGGTCGGGTGTGGAGTCGAGTTGCAGGCCCTGCTCCACCGCCCGGATGTGGCTGTCCATGAGGCGGCCGGCCAACGCCAGATCGCCCCTGGCCAGGGCGCCGACGATGTCGGCATGCTCGGCACACGACTGCTGGGCATGATGGGTGGACTGGTACAGCATGGCCATGAGCGTGGTCCGCGCCGTGAGGTCGCGCAAGGTGTCGGCCAGCAGGGCGTTGCCCAGGCATTCGGCCATGCAGACATGAAAATCGCCCAGCAGAAAACTGCGGGCGGCGATGTCGGTCCCGGCCAGCGTGGCTTGCTCACGCCGCAGGTGGTCGCGCAACTGGTCGAGCGCCCGCGGCTCCACCCTGTCGAGGTGATGCAGCAGGCCGACCTCGATGACGCGCCGCGCCAGAAAGGCCTGCTGGGCTTCGCCCGGCGTCGGCTCCACCACCGACCAGCCGCGCACCCCGGCCTGGACCACGCCACGAACGACGAGCCGATGCAGCGACTCGCGCACCTGGGTGCGGCTGACCGCGAACAGGGCCGCCAGTTGCGTCTCCACGAGCCGGGCGCCCGGCTGCAGGCGCTGCGCCAGGATGGCGGCGATGATGTGGTCGGAGATGGCGGCGGGAGACATCATGGCTGGACTTTCCGTCCTGATGGCATGCAAGTCTTATGCCAGTTTGTATACGATCTTGGTGTTCAAGCGTTGTGCACAGCGGGCTGCCGGACACGGCCGACGCCCCGATCGCGCCGCGTTTCGGTGCATGGCGCACCGCGAACACCCCTGCATCGCGGTGCGGGGGTGTTCGCGTTCCGGCGACGAACGGTGGCCATCGGCGCGCGCTGCGAAGCCGCGGACGCCGGACTGCGGGCCGAGATGGTCGAGATGGTCGAGATGGCCGACATGGCCGACATGGCCGGCAGCGGCAGGGCATGGAATTTGCTCGCATCAGACCTGCCATGTCCCGGTCACGCCCCGCCAGCTCTGCCCCTCCCTTCCTGCAGCGCAGCCTGAAGGTTGCCGTGATCTCGCCCGACCCCGCGCTGGGGGATGGCGACGCCGACCACCGGCACCAGGCGCAGCGCTGCGCCGTGCTGGTGCATGGTCTGCAGGACGCGGGCTACGAGGTGGTGGCGGTGCTGCCGGCTTCGCCGGACCTGGACGAGCGTATCGTCGCCGCGGCGCCCGACCTGATCATTGTCGATGCCGAATCCGGCGTGCGCGACCTGCTGGAGCATGTGGTGCTGGCCTCGCGCGACACGCCCCGGCCCATCGTGTTGTTCACCGACGACGACGACACCGCAACCGCCCAACTGGCCATTGCCGCAGGAGTCACCGCGTACATCGTCGACGGGCTCAAGCCCAGCCGCGTGAAGCCGGTGATCGAAGTGGCGCTGGCGCGCTTCGAGCGCGAGCAGGGCTTGCGCACCGAGCTCAACGAGGCGCGGCTGCAGCTCTCCGAGCGCAAGCTGGTGGAGCGTGCCAAGGGCATCGTGATGCGGCGCCTGGGTTGCAGCGAGGAGGAGGCCTTTGGCCGCATGCGCAAACTGGCGATGGAAAAAGGGCTGAAGCTTGCCGAGGTGGCGCAGCGCATTCTGGACACGGCCGGCCTGATCTGAGCGCGCCAGACGCCGCCGGCAGCGGCCCATGCCTTCAGCCGTCGGCACCCTTCGCGGGCATCTTCCCGGCGGCGGTGCACGCACACGGTGCAGCGCACCACGAACACCGGCTGCGCCAGCCGGGGCTGGACGTCTTCTCCCTCTGCAACCCGCGCGTCGCCAGCCTGGCACGGCTATTGCATGTTCCAGGGTGCAAGCCAATGGCGGCTTGTGCAGAAACGGCCGGAGGTGGAGGTCTCCCCTTTCGGTCTTGGCAACGATGCCTTCGAGAGCACCACGGTCGTGGCGGCACTCGGAGGCTTTTTTTTCGACCATCCTGCCCATCCGCCGGCACCAGCCGCTTCTTCCGACCCGACTCATCACAGGATCTTTCATGCCCAAACTCGAACACGCCGCACCCCGAGCCGATGGCCCGGCCCAGCCCGCTCGTCGCGCCATCATGAAGTCCGGAGCTGCCGTCGCAGCCGCCAGCCTGCTGCCCGGGCTGCAGCCTCAGGCGCGCGCGGCCGAAGCCGGCTTCGGAAAGCCCGAAATGGAAGCGGTGAAAATCGGCTTCATCCCTCTCACCGACTGCGCCCCCATCGTCATGGCGGCGGTGCTGGGCTTCGACAAGAAGTACGGCGTGACCATCATCCCGAGCAAGCAGGCCTCGTGGGCTGCCGTGCGCGACAACCTCGTCACCGGCGGCATTCAGATGGCCCATGTGTTGTACGGCCTGCCCTATGGCGTGCAACTCGGTGTCGGCGGGCCGAAGAAGGACATGGCCATCCTCATGGGGCTGAACCGCAACGGCCAGGCCATCACCCTGGCGCAGGCACTGGCCAAGGAGGGCATCACCACCGGCCCGGCGCTGGCCAAGGCCATTGCCGAAAAGAAGCGCACCTACACCTTCGCCCAGACCTTTCCCACCAGCACCCATGCCATGTGGCTGTATTACTGGCTGGCGACTTACGGCGTCAACCCGTTGCGAGACGACAAGGTGATTACCGTGCCCCCGCCACAGATGGTGGCGAACATGCGCGTGGGCAGCATGGACGGCTTTTGCGTCGGGGAACCGTGGAACGCGGTGGCCATCGAACAGAAGATCGGGTTCACCGCCGTGACCAGCCAGGACATCTGGACGGATCATCCCGAGAAAGTGCTGGGCACCACCGCCGAATTCGTGCAGAAGTACCCCAACACCACCAAGGCGGTGATGGCCGCGGTGCTCGAAGCTTGCCGCTGGATCGATGCCTCGGACGCCAACCGCACCAAGATGGCTGAAGTCATCGCCGCGCCCGGCTACGTCAACACCCAGGTGGACACCATCCTGCCGCGCATTCTGGGGCGCTACACCAACGGCCTGGGCAAGAGCTGGCACGACCAGCACCCGATGACGTTCTACGAAGACGGCCAGGTCAACTTCCCCTGGCTCTCGGACGGCATGTGGTTCCTGACCCAGTTCCGCCGCTGGGGCCTGATCAAGACCGACCCCGACTACCTGGCCGTGGCCAGGGCGGTGAACCGGGTTGATCTCTACAAGGGCGTGGCCAGCGAGCTCAAGGTGCCGGTGCCCACCAGCACGCTGCGCAGTTCCAAGCTGATCGACGGCGTCACCTGGGACGGCCAAGACCCCAAGGCCTATGCCCACAGCTTCAAGATCAACGACATGGCCACGTGATGCCCGGCGTCCGCCTGAAACGCAACGCATGACGACGAACCAGGAGTCCCGCATGAACACCGCAGTCCTGTCCGGCACCGCCGGATTCAACCCCGAGTCGCCGAGCGAGCGTTCGGCGCCCGACGTGCCAGGCACGCATGCCGCACCCGAGGCGGCGGCGCTGGGCGAGGCGGCTTCGGCCGGCGGCAAGTCCGTCATCCGTCCGCTGAGCGCCGCCGACCGCCAGCGCGCCCGCAACCGCCAGATCGTGCTGGCCCTGGTGGCGCCGCTGGCGGGGATGGGGCTGCTGCTGCTGGTGTGGGAACTGGCCGCCGAGCACAGTGCGCAATTTCCCTCGCCGCTCGTGACCTGGGCATCGGCGCAAAAGGTGTTCGCCCATCCCTTCTACAACAACGGGCCGAACGATGTGGGCATCGGCTGGAACCTGCTGGCCTCGCTGCAGCGCGTGGCCTACGGCTTCGGCCTGGCGGCCCTGGTGGGCATTCCGCTGGGCTTCGCCATCGGCCGCATGAAGTTTTTGAACCGCATGCTCTGGCCCATCATCAGCCTGCTGCGCCCGGTGTCGCCGCTGGCCTGGTTGCCCATCGGCCTGTACGTGTTCAGCAACGCCCCGGCCGCAGCCATCTACACCATTTTCATCTGTTCCATCTGGCCGATGATGATCAACACCGCCATCGGCGTGCAGCGCATCCCGCAGGATTATTTGAATGTGGCCCGGGTGCTCGACCTCTCCACCTGGAAGGTGTTCACCAAGATCCTGCTGCCCTCGGTCATGCCTTACATGATGACCGGCGTGCGGCTGTCGGTCGGCACGGCCTGGCTGGTGATCGTGGCGGCGGAAATGCTCACCGGCGGCACCGGCATCGGCTTCTGGCTCTGGAACGAGTGGAACAACCTCAACCTCGCCCACATCATCATCGCCATCCTCGTCATCGGCGTCACCGGCATGGTGCTCGAAGGCGTGCTGATGTTGCTGGCACGACGCTTCAGCTACGACGAAGCGCGTTGAACGTCTCCCAACCGTCTCCCAACCCTCTCTCAAGGCTTCCATCATGGAACGTTTCATCGTCATCCAGAACGTCGAGATGGTGTTCGACAGCGCAGGCGGCCGCTTCCATGCGCTGCAAGGCATCAACCTGGAGATCGCCCGTGGCGAGTTCGTCAGCCTCATCGGCCATTCCGGCTGCGGCAAGAGCACGCTGCTCAATCTCATCGCCGGACTCACGCTGCCCAGCAGCGGCGTGATGGTGTGCGATGGCCGCGAAATCCATGCGCCCGGGCCCGACCGCGCCGTGGTGTTCCAGAACCACTCGCTGCTGCCCTGGCTCACCTGTTTCGGCAACATCCACCTCGGCGTCGAGCGCGTGTTCGGCGCCACGCAGACCAAAGCGCAGTTGAAAGCCCGCACCCAGGCGGCACTCGAACTGGTGGGCCTGCCGCACGCCGCACACAAGCATCCGCATGAAATTTCCGGCGGCATGAAGCAGCGTGTCGGCATCGCCCGGGCGCTGGCGATGGAGCCCAAGGTGCTGCTGATGGACGAGCCCTTCGGCGCGCTCGACGCCCTCACCCGCGCCAAGCTGCAGGACGAATTGCAAGGCATCGTCGCCGCCAGCGGCGCCACCGTGGTGATGGTGACGCACGACGTGGACGAAGCCGTGCTGCTGTCGGACCGCATCGTCATGCTGACCAACGGTCCGGCTGCCACCATTGGCGGCATCCTCGGCGTCGGCCTGCCACGCCCGCGCGAACGTCTGGCCCTGTCCGAAGACCCGCACTACGCCCACCTGCGCGCGCAGGTGATGGAGTTTCTCTACAAGCGCCAGGCGCATCCGCAGGCGAAGGCGGCTTGAGATGAAGCCCGCAGCCCACGGCAACCGCTTGCATCGAATGGACGTCGCATCATGAACAGACCCAAACTCGTTCTCGTCGGCAACGGCATGGCCGGGGTGCGGGCGCTGGAGGAGTTGCTCAAGCTCGCGCCCGATCTGTACGACATCACCGTGTTCGGCGCCGAACCGCATCCGAACTACAACCGCATCCTGCTGTCGCCGGTGCTGGCCGGGGAGCAGACCATCGAGCAGATCATCCTCAACCCGCTATCCTGGTACGCCGACAACGGCATCACCCTGCACACCGGCAAGACGGTGATCGAGATCGACCGCATCAAGCGTCTCGTGCGCACCGACGACGGCCTCGAGGCCGCCTACGACCGCCTGCTGCTGGCCACGGGTTCGCTACCCTTCATCCTGCCGGTCCCGGGCAAGGAGCTGGATGGGGTGATCGCCTACCGCGACATCCAGGACACCGAAACCATGATCGAGACCGCGAAGACGCACAAGCACGCGGTGGTCATCGGCGGCGGCCTGCTGGGGCTGGAAGCCGCCAACGGCCTGATGCTGCGCGGCATGGACGTGACCGTGGTGCACATCATGCCGTGGCTGATGGAGCGCCAGCTCGACGACGTCGCGGGCAAGCTGTTGCAAAGGTCGCTCGAAGATCGCGGGCTGAAATTCCGCATCGGTGCGCAGACGCAATCCCTGCTCGGCAACGACGCCGGACGCGTGCGCGCGCTGCAGTTCAAGGACGGCACCGAAATTCCCGCCGACCTGGTGGTGATGGCCGCCGGCATCCGCCCCAACACCGCGCTGGCGGAGAAGGCGGGCATCCACTGCAACCGCGGCATCGTCGTCAGCGACACGCTGCAGACCATCACCGATCCGCGCATCTATGCCCTGGGCGAATGCGCCGCGCATCGCGGCATTGCCTATGGCCTGGTGGCGCCGCTGTTCGAGCAGGGCAAGGTGGCGGCCAACCATCTGGCGCAGATGGGCATCGGCCGCTACACCGGCAGCCAGACCAGCACCAAGCTCAAGGTCACGGGCATCGATCTGTTCTCGGCGGGCAACTTCATGGGCGGCGAGGGCTGCGAGGACATCGTCCTGTCGGACCCGTTTTCCGGCGTCTACAAGCGCCTGGTGATCCGGAACGATCAGTTGATCGGCGCCTGCCTCTACGGCGACACGGTGGACGGTTCCTGGTACTTCAAGCTGCTGCGCGAGGGCCGCAAGGTGCAGGACATTCGCGACAAGCTGATGTTCGGCGAGAGCCACCTGGGCGACGCCGGCCACCAGGGCCAGAGCAAGGCGCAAGGCATGGCCGACACGGATGAAGTCTGCGGCTGCAACGGCGTGAGCAAAGGGGCCGTCTGCAAGGCCATCAAGGAGCTGGGCCTGTTCACGCTGGAAGAGGTGCGCCAGCACACCAAGGCCAGCGCCAGTTGCGGCTCGTGCACGGGCCTGGTGGAGCAGTTGCTGATGTTCACCGCCGGCGGCGACTACAGTTCGGCGCCGAAGAAAAAGGCCCTGTGCGGCTGCACCGAAGCCAGCCACCAGGACGTGCGCGACGCCATCCGCGAGCAGCATCTGCTGACCATTGCCGACGTCTACACCGCGCTGGGCTGGCGCACCCCCAACGGTTGTTCGAGCTGCCGCCCGGCGGTGAATTACTACCTCATCTCCACCTGGCCGCACGAGGCCCGGGACGACCCGCAAAGCCGCTTCATCAACGAGCGCAGCCACGCCAACATCCAGAAAAACGGCACCTATTCGGTGATCCCGCGCATGTGGGGCGGCGAGACCTCGGCCTCGGAGTTGCGCCGCATTGCCGACGCCGTGGACAAGTACAAGATTCCCACGGTGAAGGTGACCGGGGGCCAGCGCATCGACCTGCTGGGCGTGAAGAAGGAAGATCTGCAGAACGTCTGGCACGACATCGGCATGCCCAGCGGCCATGCTTACGCCAAGGCGCTGCGCACGGTGAAGACCTGCGTCGGCAGCGAATGGTGCCGCTTCGGCACGCAAGACAGCACGGCGCTGGGCAAGCTGCTGGAGCGCGCCACCTGGCGCATGTACGCGCCGCACAAGGTGAAGTTCGCGGTGAGCGGCTGCCCGCGCAACTGCGCCGAATCGGGCATCAAGGACGTGGGCATCATCGGGGTCGATTCCGGCTGGGAGATGTATGTCGGCGGCAACGGCGGCATCAAGACCGAAGTGGCACAATTCCTCGTCAAGCTCAAGATGCAGGATGAGGTGCTGGAGTACACCGGCGCCTTCATCCAGCTTTACCGCGAAGAGGGCTGGTATCTGGAGCGCACCGTGCATTTCATCGCCCGTGTCGGACTCGACTATGTCAAACAGCGCGTGCTCGGCGACGCTGCCGGCCGCGTGGCCTTGTGGGAGCGCCTGCAGTTCGCCCTGCAAGGCGAGCCCGACCCCTGGTTCGAGAGCGAGCGCGCCCGCGTGGACACGCGGCAATTCATTCCCATCCTGCCGCTCGCCGCCGCGGTTCCAGGAGAGCCGGCATGAGTGCTGCCGAGTTCGCGGCCGGGTTCCGTGCCGACTTCGCCGCCGATGCCGCAGCCACCGTCCCCGGTGAAGCGGCCTGGACCCCTGTCTGCAGCCTGGGCGACATTCCCGCCCTTGGTGCGCGCCGCGTGCGCCGCCCCGACGGCGTGGACATCGCCCTGTTTCGCGCCGAGAGCGATCGCGTCTACGCCCTGCTCGACCGCTGCCCGCACAAGGGTGGCCCGCTGTCGCAAGGCATCGTCTTCGGCGAGTCGGTCGCCTGCCCGCTGCACAACTGGACCATCCGCCTGAGCGACGGCCGCGCCCAGGCTCCGGACGAGGGCTGCACCCCGGCCTTCGTCGTGAAGGTGGAGGGCGATCAGGTCTATCTGCGCCGCGAGCAGTTGCTGGCGCCCATCGCCACACGGGCCGCGGCAAGCTGCGGCGGCGACTGCGGTCGCGCGGCATGAAGCCGCGCATGAGCACGCGCATGCTCCGGCTCTCCACCCCACCCCTGCCGGCGCATGGGGAGAACGTCCGGCGCCAACACCCGAGCCCCGGGAGTTGGCGCCCGGCGCGAGCCGCGGGCACGCTCGCGCCGCGTTCTCGCGCGTCATTCTCCGTGCACGCGCGAAGCCGGGAAGGGCAACCTGCACACCACGGCGCGCCGCACGCAGCTCCCCCGCTGCATGGGGGCTGCCGGGAGCGGGGACGCAACCCGGCGCCCCAAGGACGGCCATGAATGCCGCCGATCTGCCCGCAGCGTCCATCGCCATCGTGCCCGAGGGCGCGGCGCGCGAAACGCGCTCGACCTGCCCGTATTGCGGCGTGGGTTGTGGCGTGCTCATCCAGAGCGAGGGCGGGCGCATCACCGGGGTGCGGGGGGATCCCGACCATCCGGCCAATTTCGGCAAGCTCTGCACCAAGGGCGGCTCGCTGCATCTGAGCGCCAGGCCGGAGCTGCTGCCGCAGATTCGCGCCCTGCGGCCCGAATTGCGCCCGCGACGCGAGGCGCCGCGCCAGACCGTCGGCTGGGATCAGGCGCTGGACCATGCGGCGCAGCGCTTTGCCGCCATCATCACCGAACATGGCCCCGACAGCGTGGGCTTTTACATCTCCGGGCAGATGCTGACCGAGGACTATTACGTCTTCAACAAGCTGGCCAAAGGGCTGATCGGCACGAACAACGTCGACACCAATTCCCGCGTCTGCATGAGCAGTGCGGTGGCCGGCTACAAGGCCACGCTCGGCGCGGACGCACCGCCGTGCTGCTACGACGACATCGACCACGCCGCATGCCTGGTTCTCGCGGGCAGCAACGCGGCCTGGTCGCATCCCATTGCCTTTCGCCGCATCGAGCAGGCGAAGGCGAGGCGGCCGGAGCTGCGCATCGTCGTCATCGACCCGCGCCGCACCGAGACCGCCGAACTCGCCGATCTGCACCTGCAACTGCTGCCGGGAACCGACGTGGCGCTGTTCCACGCCATGCTGCACGTGATGGTGTGGGAAGACCTGGTGGACCCCGCCTACATCGCCGCCCACACCAGCGGCTATGCCCCCTTGCGCGCGCTGGTGCACGGCATGAGCCCCGCGGTCGCGGCCCCGTTGTGCGGGCTCAGGGAACAGGACATCGTCACGGCTGCGCGCTGGTTCGCGCTGGGCGGGGCGGGCAGCGATGCGGCCGCACGTCGGCCCACGCTCTCGCTGTATTGCCAGGGTCTGAACCAGTCCAGCAGCGGCACGGCGAAGAACGCCGGACTGATCAACCTGCACCTGGCCTGCGGCCAGATCGGCAAGGCCGGCGCGGGGCCGTTCTCGCTCACCGGCCAGCCCAATGCGATGGGCGGGCGCGAAGTGGGCGGCATGGCCAATCTGCTGAGTGCGCATCGCGATCTGTCCAACCCGCACCACCGCGCCGAGGTCGCCCGACTCTGGGGCGTGGCCGATGTGCCCGCCGAGCGCGGCAAGACAGCCATCGAATTGTTCCAGGCCGTGGCCGACGGCACGGTGAAGGCGCTGTGGATCGCCTGCACCAACCCCGCGCAATCGTTGCCCGACCAGGCGCTGGTGCGCCGCGCACTGGAGACGGCCGAACTCGTCGTGGTGCAGGAGGCCTACACCACGGCCGCCACCGTGCCCTATGCCGACGTGCTGCTGCCCGCCACCACCTGGGGCGAGAAAGAGGGCACGGTGACGAACTCCGAACGCCGCATCAGCCGCGTGCGCGCCGCCACGCCTCCCCCCGGTGCGGCGCGCGACGACTGGGCCATCGCGGTGGACTTTGCCCGGCGGCTGGAAGCCTTGCTGCCCGCTCGGCTGCAGGGAAACCTCACCCTCTTCCCCTACCCCACGCCCGAGGCGGTGTGGAACGAGCACCGCGAGACCACGCGCGGGCGCGACCTCGACATCACCGGTCTGTCGTGGGCCTTGCTCGAACGCGACGGCCCGCAGCAATGGCCTTGCCCGGTCGGTGCCAGCGCGGGCAAGGCACGGCTGTACGAGAACGGCGTGTTTGCCACGGCCGACGGCCGCGCGCGCTTTTTCGCCCAGGCCTTCAAGCCCGTGGCCGAGCCTTGCGACGCGCACTATCCGGTCGCGCTCACCACCGGGCGGCTGCGCGACCAGTGGCACGGCATGAGCCGCACAGGCTCGGTACCGCGGCTGTTCAGCCACGCGCCCGAGCCCTGCATCGACCTGCACCCCAGCGACCTGGCCCGGCGCGGCCTGAGCGATGGCGAACTGCTGCGTGTGGCCTCGCGCCGTGGCGACCTCATCGTTCCCGCGCGCGCCACCGACACGGTGCGCCCCGGCCAGGCCTTCCTGGCCATGCACTGGGGCGCCGAATACCTCGCCGGGCGCAATGCCGAGGGCGTCGCGCGCCTGGGCGTCAACGGCCTCACCCTGCCCGTGATCGACCCCAGTTCCTTCCAGCCCGAACTCAAGCACTGCGCGGTGCGGGTGGAAGCTGCCAACCTCACCTGGCATCTTGCCGCCTTCGGCTGGATGCCCGAGGCCAGCGCGCATGCGCTGCGCCGCGAGCTGATGCGCGAACTGGCCGAACTGCCGTTTGCGATGTGCGTGCCCTTCGGCCGCGAGCGCACCGGCCTGCTGCTGCGCGCCGCCGCGCGCGGTGCGCCATGCGCCACACTGCTGGCACGCATCGACGCCCATTTCGGCGTGCAGGACAGCGCGGCCCTGCACTACGCCGACCCCGGACGCAGCGTGCGCCGGGCCGTGCGACTGATGGGCGAGCGCATCGATGCCGCGCTGCTGTCCGGGCCGGCCGACAGCGTGGTGGCGCAGGGCTGGCTGCGCGAGCTGCTGCAAAGCGAGGCCAGCGCCAAGCCCTATGGTCGCTGGCTGCTGCTGCCCTCGACCAGACTGCCGAACCACGCGCCCAGCCCCGGCCACCAGGTCTGCAACTGCTTCGACGTGTGGCAAAGCCAGATCGACGCCGTGCTGCCCACGCTGCACGGTGATGCCGACACCCGGCTCACCACGCTGCAGCAGCGCCTGCGGTGCGGCACCAACTGCGGCTCCTGCCTGCCCGAGCTGCGTCGCATCGTGCGCGCGCTGGCAGCCGTCGCGGCTTGAATGAAATTGGAAGGAGTGCCCCATGTCCACCCTCTCAGACCTGCCCTCCCCGAGCTGCGCACCGTCTGTGCTGGCTGAGGAACGTGCTCAAGCCCCATCCCCGGCCGTGGGGATTGTCGGGGCGGCGGACGTTGCGCCGCGACGCTCGCCGCCGGAGTCCAGCGCCGAAGCACCGCACGATGCTTTCGCCACCTGGGGCGAAAGCCGCTTCAACCCCGGCGTCGTGCCCATGCTGCGCATCATCGGCCGCGGCGCGCACGGCAGCCGAGGGCTGAGCGTGGAGCAGGCGCAGACCTTGATGGGCTGGTTGCTGCGGCGCGAACTCTCCGACGCGCAGGTGGGTGGCGTGCTGCTGGCGTTGCGCATGAAGGGCGAAAGCGCCGAGGAGCTCGAAGGCTTCACCCGCGCCGTGCGCGCCGCGCTGCCGGCCATCACGCCGGAGCGGCCCGTGGTGGTGGTGCCCAGCGTGAACGGCGCGCGGCGCCTGCCCAACCAGGTGCCGCTGCTGGCCCTGTTGTTGCGCCAGCGCGGCATCCCGGTGCTGGTGCTCGGCACCGAGCAGAACGACGGCCGGCTGCATACGGCACGCATCTGGAGCGCGCTCGGCCTGCATCTCGCGGCGAGCAGCATCCAGGCGCAAGCGTTGCTGACTGCGGGCGAGGCGGTCTATCTCGATCTTGGGCGCATCAGCTCGCAACTGGCCGCGCTGCTGCAATGGCGCAGCGTGCTGGGCGTGCGCAACGCCGGCCACAGCGTGGTGAAGTTGCTGGCTCCTGTTGCCGGCCCCAGCCTGCTGCTGGCCAGCTACACCCACCCGGACTACGCCGTGCTGATGCGCGACGTGCTGCAGCGCCTGGGCCAGCCCGCGCTGCTGATGCGCGGCTGCGAAGGCGAGGCCGTGGCCCACCCGAACCGCGCGGGCGAACTGCTGCACATCGACGCCGGCGGTGGCCTGCACACGGAGCCGGCCATGGAGACGACGCCAGCCGAGGTCGCGCTGCCGGCCTGCGGCACCGATCTGGCCGCCACCCTGGGCTGGATTGCCGATGTGCGCGCCGGCCGCAAGCCGGTGCCGACCCCCCTGGCTCGCCAGGCCGACCGCATTGCCGCCGTCCTGCAGGCGGCACCGGCCGGCGGCTCGGCCGGCATGGGCAGCTGTGGTGCCTTCGCCGGCGGCCACGACGATGAACCGCAAGCCCACCCCGCGCCTCTGCGCGGCATCCGCAGCACGCCCGCCGGCGCCGGGCCATCGGCACCCGCTGGTCAGGCCGATGCCGGTCACGCCGGCCTGGCCGCCGCCGCATCCTTCCCACCTGCATGAACACCGGAGCTCCGCCATGCACGACCTGCCCACCGCGCCCGATGCCGCGACAGCCCCTCCGGCTGCGGCTGCAACCGCCGATGCCGCGCCCAGGGTTCACCTCGTCGGCGCCGGCCCCGGCGACCCGGAGCTGCTCACCCTCAAGGCCGTGCGCGTGCTGCAGCAGGCCAGCGTCGCGCTGGTGGACGATCTGGTCCACGACGGCTGCCTGCGGCATCTGCCCGCCTCCTGCCGCGTCGTGCATGTGGGCAAACGGGGCGGCTGCGCCAGCACACCGCAGGCCTTCATCGAGCGCCTGATGGTGGCCGAAGCGAGGCGCGGCGAGCGCGTCGTCCGCCTCAAGGGCGGCGACCCGCTGCTGTTCGGCCGCGCCGGCGAAGAAATCGCCGCGCTGCGCGCCGCCGGCATGGCGGTGGAGGTGGTGCCCGGCATCACCGCCGGCGTTGCCGCTGCGGCGGCGTCCGCGGTCTCGCTCACGCACCGCGACCACGCCCGCGGCGTGGCCTTCGTCACCGGTCACCCCGCGGCCGGCAACGGCGTGGACTGGGCCGT
>JAJZDV010000163.1 GCA_021846025.1 Pseudomonadota bacterium | reverse complement strand
CAGGTGCAAGTGGCCTCGCGCCTGATGGGCTATATCCGCACCCTGACGGTGAAGGAAGGGCAGACGGTGAAGGCGGGAGCATTGTTGTTCCAGGTCGACCCCACCGACATCGAGGGTCAGGTGGCGCAGGCGCGTGCCGGCCTTGCGCAGGCGCAGGCCAACCTCGCCAATGCGAAGGGGGATGACGAGCGCTACGGCAAACTCTACAACGATCAGGCCATTGCGAAACAGCAGTGGGATCAGATCCAGCTGCGCTACCAGTTGGCACAGCAACAGGTGGCCGCGGCGCAGGCCGGGCTCAACACCGCACGGGCGCAGATGCGCTATGCCACCGTGACGTCGCCGGTGGCGGGCGTGGTGGTGCAAAAAATGGCGAATCAGGGGGATCTGGCGGCACCGGGTCGCCCGGTGCTGGTGATCGAAGGCCAGGGCAAGCTGCAGGTGCAGACCCAAGTGCCGGGTGACGTGTACGGCAAGATCAGGGTTGGCGACACGGTGCAGATGTTCGCGAATGGCAGAACGCTGCAGGGCATCCTTGCCCAGGCGGTGCCGGTGGCCGATCCGATGAGCCACACCCACACCGTGAAGATCGATCTGCCCGCCAACGCCGGGCTCGACAGCGGCAGCTTCGTGCGCGTGGGCTTCCCGGTCGGCAGTTCGCCCCAATTGCGCGTGCCACGGGCCGCGGTGGTCGATCGCGCCGGGATGACCGGGGTGTTCGTGGTCGACAGGAGCGGCATCGCCCATTTCCGCCTGGTCCGGCTGGGCGCACAGACCGGCGCTGAGATCGACATTCAGGCGGGCCTGAGAGCAGACGACACCATCGTCATCAGCAACCTGGGCGCAGTGGAAAACGGCGTGAAGATCGACGGAGGCAACCGTGGCTGAAGGCGCCCGCATGAACAGCGCGGGCAGGCTGGCCCGTGCCTTCATCGGCTCGAAGATCACCCCCCTCGTCCTGGTGGCGTTCACGCTGGCCGGGGTGCTGGCGCTGCTGGTCACGCCGCGCGAGTACAACCCGCAGATCGTGGTGCCGGCAGCGAACATCATCGTCGCCATGCCCGGCGCCGGTCCGCAGGAGATCCAGAACCTGGTGGTCAAGCCGCTGGAAGCGATCATGGCGTCGATGTCCGGTGTCGATCACACCTACGGTTACGCGACGAACGATTTCGGCGTGGTCACGGTGCAGTTCAACGTGGGCGAGGACCAGGAGAAAAGCCTGGTCAAGATGTACAACCAGCTGATGCAGAACCTCGACCGCATACCGCCCGGGGCGATGCAGCCGGTGATCAAGCCGATCAACGTGGACGATGTGCCGATTCTGACCCTGACGCTGTCGTCGGCCAGCATGGACGGCGTGCAGTTGCGCGACGTCGGCGAGAAGGTTCTGGCGCATTTGCGCACTGTGCCGGGCGTGTCGTTCACCGAGGTGGTGGGCGGTGCGCCGCGGGCTGTGAATGTGTGGATTTCGCCATCGAGGCTGGCCGCTGCCGGCATTCCGCTGGAGCAGCTCGCCAAGATTCTGCAAGGCAGCAACGCCGCCGCGCCCATCGGCAATTTGGTGGACGACAACCGGGTCACGCCGGTGCGCGTGGACAGCGTTCTCGGCAATGCGCGGCAGGTTGGCGACATCATGATCGGCGCGCCCGGTGGCAAGCCCGTCTACCTCAAGGACGTGGCGCGTGTGGCGGACGGCCCTGAGCAGATGGACGATCTGTCCCACTTTGCGTGGGGCCTGGCCGCCAAAGGCAAGCCGCACGGGCAGGAGATGAGCGCCGTCACCCTGGCCCTGGCCAAGAAGTCCGGCGCCAATGCCGTGGTGGTGGTGCACGACGTGCTGGCCAAGCTCGACACCATCAAGTCTTACGCGCTGCCGCAGGGCGTGCAGGTCACGGTCACGCGTGACGATGGCCACAAGGCCAACGAGGCGGTGAACACCCTGGTCGAGCACTTGGTCATCGCCATCGTCAGCGTGTCGCTGCTGCTGTGGATTTTCCTCGGCTGGCGTGAGGCCGGCATCGTCACCCTCACGGTGCCGCTGACACTGTTCGCCGTGCTCACGGTGGATCTCATCATCGGCCAGAGCATCAACCGCATCACCTTGTTCGCGCTCATCCTGTCGCTGGGCCTGCTGGTGGATGGCGCGATCGTGGTGATCGAAAACATCCACCGCCACCTGCACAGCAGTCCCAAGGGCGACTTCATCTCCACCGTGATCGAGGCCACCAACGAGATCGGCAACCCCACCAACATGGCCACGCTGGCGGTGATCCTGGCCTTCATTCCGATGGCCTTCGTCAGCGGCATGATGGGTCCGTTCATGCGCCCCATCCCGATCAACGTGCCGGTGGCGATGATGGCCTCGCTGCTGCTGGCCTATATCGTCGTGCCCTGGGCGGCGCGGGTGTGGTTGAGCAAGAAGGCCGCACGTGAAGCCCTGGCGCGCAGCGAGGCGCTGGACGAACGGGGCGCGCACCAGGACGACAAACTGCACGCGGGCTACCTCAAATTCATCGTGCCCATGCTCAAGAGCCGACTCCGGCGCAACCTGATGCTGGCGGGGGTGCTGCTGTTGTTGATGGCGGCGATGTTGATGCCGGCCTGGCAGTTCATCCGCCCGTCCGGCATGAACGGTCCGCTGTCGCCGCTGGGGGTGGAGCTGAAAATGCTGCCGAACGACAACACCGACAGTTTCCTGGTGCAGGTGGACACGCCGGCAGGTTCATCGCTGGAGCGCACGGACGAGGTGGCGCGCGCCGTGGGCGACGTGCTGGCGACCAATCCCGATGTGGTCGATTTCCAGACATTCGTCGGCCTGGCGGCGCCGATCGATTTCGCCGCGCTGGTGCGCGGCGACCTGCTCAAGCGTGGCGACAACTTTGCGCAGATCCGCGTCAATCTGGTCGGCAAGCGCAAGCGCTCGATCACATCCCATGCCATCGTGCAGAAGTTCGACCGGCAACTCGCCGCGGTGCGCGCGCGCTTTCCGTCCACGTCGATCAAGCTGTTCGAAACTCCACCCGGTCCTCCCGTGCGTGCGCAGGTCATGGCCGAGTTGTACGGCCCCGACTACAACACCCTGCGCCGTTCCGCCAAGGATGTGCTGGCCGACTTCGACAAGACCTACGGCCTGATGAACCAGGACGATTCGGTCACGGCAACCACGCGCGAATACCGCATCGTGATCGACCGCCAGAAAGCCGCCATGTCGGGCATCGTGCCCGGGCAAATCATCCAGCTGCTGCACAACGATGTCACTGGGCTGAAGGTCGGCACCGTTCACGACAACGCGTCGATGGAGCCGGTCCGCATCATCGTTCGGGTGCCGCGCGCCGACCGGCAGAATCCGCAGCAACTGCTCGACGTGCCGATCCAGAATGCGCAGGGCAAGATCATGGCGCTCTCCAGCATCGCCACGGTGGAGGAAGCCAGCCTGGCCAAGCCGATCTACAGCCGCGACCAGCATCCTGTGGTCTATGTGAGCGGTGCGATGCTGCATTCCAGCCCGGTGTATGCCACCCTCGGCCTGAACTCCAGGCTCGACGGCAAGCAACTGGCCAGCGGCGCCACCTTCACCACCGGCAACCTCGGTTTCGCCGACACCCCGGCGTCCGACCTCAAGGGCTACCAGTTGCTGTGGGGCGGCGAAATGCGCCTGACGCTCGACGTGTTCCGTGACCTGGGCTCCGCCTTTTTGGTGGCGCTGGTCTTCATCTACCTGCTGCTGGTGGCGTACTACAAGTCCTTTTTACTGCCGGTCATCGTCATGGGCGCGATTCCGCTCACCCTCATCGGCGTGTTTCCAGGCCACTGGATCACGCACCAGGCATTCACCGCGACGTCGATGATCGGGGTCATCGCCCTGGCTGGCGTGGTGGTGCGCAACTCCTTGCTGCTGATCGATTTCATGCTCGATTACCGCGCCCGCGGCTACAGCCTGCAGGAGTCGGTGGCGCAGGCCGGCGCCGTGCGCCTGCGGCCCATTCTGCTCACCGCGCTGGCCATCATCTTCGGCTCGGCCGTGATGGTGTCCGACCCGGTGTTCGGCGGGCTGGCGGTGTCGCTGATTTTCGGGACCCTGCTGTCGACCATCCTCACGCTGATCGTGATTCCGCTGCTCTACTACATCTGGCAGATTCGCGTCTCACCGGCACCACCGCAGCAGGCATGATGGGTTGTTTACAACTGGTCATTCCCGACGTTGCCACCCGCTTGATACTCGGGTGGGTTTGCATTATTTTTCAGCCTTGATTCCCATACCGCCGCCGGAGCCCGACCATGACCGTTGAACGCTACATCCGCATTTTCGCCGGGACATTCATCCTGCTGTCCCTCGCCCTGGGCGTGCAGGAAAGTCCGATTTTCGTGTCGGCATGGTTCCTGCTGCTGACCGCCTTCGTGGGCGCCAATCTGCTGCAGTTCGGCTTCACCAATTTCTGTCCGCTGGGCATCATCTTGA
>JAJZDV010000023.1 GCA_021846025.1 Pseudomonadota bacterium | reverse complement strand
CAGCGAGGCTGGGGTTGACAGCAGCGTTGGCGGTGACGGCCGGAGCCACGTCAGGCTTGACCGGAAGATCCGGCGGCACGCCGAGGATGCGCAGGGCCTGCGGCACCACGCTGGCGAACACGGGCGCCGAAACGTCGCCGCCGAAATGCTTGCCGCCGCTGGGCTGATCGACCGAGATGGCCATGACGATGCGAGGATGACCGATCGGCGCCATGCCGACGAACTGGGCGCGGAACAGGTGCTTGTCGTAGCCCTTGCCTTTCCAGATCCAGGCGGTGCCGGTCTTGCCGCCGGTGGTGTAGCCCGGCACGGCGGCACCGGGTGCGGTCCCGCCCTGCTGCGTGACCAAGGCCAGCATGCCGCGCATCTCACGCGCCACCCGCGGCGACACCACCTGCACGCCTTGCGGCGCGGCGGTGCTCTTGAGCAGAGTTGCGGGAATGATGCGGCCATGGTTGGCGAACAGCAGGTAGGCATGCGCCAGCTGGAAGGTGGAGACCGAGATGCCGTAACCAAAGCCCTGGGTCACGGCGTCGATCGGACGCCATTGCTCCCACGGCCGCACCAGACCGCTGGCCGCGCCCGGGAACGGCACCTGCGGGCGCTGGCCGAGGCCGACCGCGGTGTACATATCCCACTGGATGTGCGGATTCATGCGCATGACGATCTTGCTCGTCGCCACGTTGCTCGAATACTGAATGACCTGGGGCAGTGCGATGGTGCCGTTGTTCGAGTCGTCGCAGATGTTGTTGCCGTAGACGTTGAGGCAGCCGGGCGCCGTGTGGAATTCGGTCTGCGGCGTCACCACCCCGGCCTGCAGCGCGGCGGCGATGGTGATGGGCTTCATCACCGAGCCCGGCTCGAAGGTATCGGTCAGGGCGTAGTTGCGCATGTCCGACTGCGTCATGTTGCTGCGGTGGTTGGGGTCGAAGCTCGGATAGTTGGCCATGGCCAGCACCTGGCCGTTGGTGGCGTCGAGCACCACGGCGCTGCCGTTCTTGGCCTTGTTGCTCACCACCGCGTCTTTCAAGGCCTGGTAGGTGAGGTACTGGATCTTGCTGTCGATCGACAGTTGCACGTCGTCGCCGTTCACCGGGGGCACGCCGCCACCGACGTCCTCGATCACATTGCCGAGACGGTCGCGCATGACCTTGCGCGTCCCGGAATGGCCGGCCAGGTCTTTCTGGAACGTGAGTTCGACACCGGCCTGGCCCTGGTTCTCCAGGTCGGTAAAGCCCACCAGTTGCGCCGCAGCCGACCCTTCCGGGTAGTAGCGCTTGTAGCTGGGGGAGAAATAGATGCCCTTGATGCCCAGCGCCTGCACCTTGCGCGCGGTGTCGATGTCGACCTGGCGTTTCACGTACACGAACTGCCTGTCCAGGCTCAGGCGACGCTGCAGTTCGGCGGCATTGAGCTTGAGCAGTTGCGCCAACGCGGCCACCTTGTGCGGATCAGCCTCCAGGGTCTCGGGGTCGGCCCAGATGGTCTTGACGGGAATGCTGGAGGCCAGGATGTTGCCGTGGCGATCGAGGATGCGCCCGCGCATGGCGGGAAGTTCGATGGTGCGGATGAAGCGCAGATCGCCCTGCTGCTGGTAGAAATTGGTGGTGATGACCTGCACCCAAAGCGCCCGCCCGATCAGGGCGATGAAGGCAAGGTAGAGCAGGCCCTTGACCAGCCAGGCGCGCCCGGGCGGCAGTCGCAGGCGCAACAGTGGACTGCCATGCGCCTGGCGCGGAGCCGGACCGAGGTGGCGCGGTGACAACGCCCCCAGGCCAGTGGCTTGCAGCAACCTTCCGCCGAGAGGCATGCGAGAACTTGGGGCGACGCCGCGCTTTTTCATGAACGTCATCGCGTGGGAATGGATGCCGGCAAGCTGGGCAGGCGCGCGGCGCTGATGTAGTCGGTGCGCGCCGGCGTGACCGGCACCAGTCCCAGGGTCTTGCGCGCCAGCTCCTCGATGCGCCCGGGCACGGAGAGGGCGCGCACCTCCACCTGCAGGCGGTCGCGGTCGAGCTGCAATTGCATGGCGCGCTGCTGCGCCGCGTCGAGCGCGGCAAAGGTGCGGCGTGCCTCGTACTGCGCCCGCACCACGAGCATGGCACTGGCCATGGCGATGAGCAGCAGCAGCAGATTCAGTCGCGTCATGCGCCCATCTCCAGCACTCCAGCCACGGCCACCGCGCCGGGCAGGCGTTCGGCGGCGCGCAGCATGGCCGAGCGCGAGCGCGGGTTGGCCCGGATTTCGGCCGCAGCCGGGCGTCGCTTGGCCAACAGTTTCAAGCCTGGAACAAACGCCGCCGGCGCCACCGGCAGGCGCAATTGCTCGCGCGTCTGTTCGGGCGCGCGTGACTGCCGCGCCATGAACTGTTTCACGATGCGGTCTTCGAGAGAGTGAAAGCTGATGACCACGATTCGCCCTCCATCAGCCAGTCTGGCCATCACCTGCGCAAGTGCCGCTTCGAGTTCGGCAAGCTCGGCATTGACGTGAATCCGAAGAGCTTGAAAGGTGCGCGTGGCCGGATCCTGCCCCGGTTCGCGACTGCGCACCGCTTGCGCCACGAGGCCGGCAAGCTCGGCGGTACGGGTGACGGGTTCACCCCGTTCGCGGCGAGCCACAACCGCCTTTGCAATCGGGAAAGCAGCCCGTTCGTCGCCATAGTCTCTCAGCACCCGGGTGATGTCATCAACGCTGGCCTGGGCCAGGAATTGCGCCGCGGTCAGGCCACGCGTGGGGTCCATGCGCATGTCCAGCGGGGCGTCGCCGCGAAAGCTGAAACCGCGCCGGGTCTCGTCGAGTTGCGGCGACGACACGCCCAGATCGAACAACATGCCCTGCACCCTGGGCACGCTCAGCCCATCCAGCACTGCGCCAAATTCGGAGAAGGCGGCATGCACCAGCGTCAGCCGCGCATCGGCTCGCGCCAGATCCTGACCGGCGGCAATGGCCTGGGGGTCGCGGTCCAGCGCCACCACGCGGGCTTGCGGCCCCAGGCGCGCCAGCAACTCCCGTGTGTGGCCACCGCGTCCGAAGGTTGCATCGAAGTAGATGCCGGCCGGATCGGTCACCAGCAGTTCGATGGCCTCGTGCAGCAAAACGGTGCGGTGCTGCAGTGGCGCTGCAGTGGCGGGGGCGGTGTTGGGCATCCGGGGTCACCTTCACACCACGATGTTGCGCACCGCTTCGGGCATGCCGGCCTCGATCACCGCCGCCTCGCGCGACTGGTGGGTGGCACGGTCCCAGATTTCGAAATGCGAACCCATGCCGATCAAGTCGATCGCGCGCTCGATACGCGCCACCGCGCGCAATTCCGGCGAGATGAGCACGCGTCCGGTGGCGTCGATCTCGGTTTCGGTGGCATGGCCCAGATAGATGCGCTTCCAGCCCTGCGCCTCCATGGGCAGTTGGCTGATCTTGGCGCGAAACTCCTGCCATTGCGCGTCGCCGAACAACATCAGGCAGCCCTCGGGGCTTTTGGTCAGGGTCAACCGACCGGCCGCTTGCGCCAGCAGCATGTCGCGGTGGCGCGCAGGCACGGTCATACGACCCTTGCCGTCCAGCGTCAACGCCGATATGCCAATGAACACGCGTTTCTCCGATTACCTTCAGCGCAGAGCCCTAGATCTGCACTTTTACCCACTTTTTTGCACTTGACTGCACTTTAGGGGGCAAAATGACCAGCGTCAATAGGACAAATTGAAAAATTGGCTTATCAAACAAGCACTTAGCGCTGCTTTGAATGCTGTGTTTTTGGACAGACAAAATAAAAAAAAACCACTTAAATGAAGCACTTGAATCCATAAGTGCAAGCAATACATTCGAGTTTGTCGGCCGCATGGTGCGAAGCCCGGTCCTGACCCGCACAAAGCGTGGCGTATGGCAAGCCGATGACCCGATGCGGCCTGGCGTGGGTCGACACTGGAGTTCGACGCGCTTTCCCGGCAGACGGCATCCTCCGCACACCGGACATGTTGGGACCACCACAGGGGGCTGCGATCGGCAACCTCGTTGCAATTGGGCACGAGTGTCGCCTTGACCTGGGTCTTTCGACGCTTTTAAACTCGTCGAAAACGAGACGGCGATGGAGTTCGCCGCAACCGCCCCGGCGCCAGCCGACGGCTGATGACTCCTACCCACTGCCGCCGCGTGCGGCGGGCAGTCTGCACGGGAGGAGTCGATGCAAGCACAAGTCTCAAGGTCACAACCCCGTAGGGTCACCCATCGCCAGGTTCTTGCGCTTGCGGTGTTCTCGCTGCCGCAGCACGGTTTCATCTCCAGGATGGAGAATCGGGTGCAGGGCGGTGCAGGCCCCAGCCTGTTTCGGCCCGTCCGCGATCGGGTCAAGCGGTCCGCAAAGCGATCGTGGTGCTGCCGTCTGTATCGTGGATGTTCCGGGCTGCGCCGGTGGTGGCGTTCGTCCATGCCGACGGCGCCGATGCCCATCCCGGATCCGACCCGCGCGCTGCTGCGCCCCGACATGGACGAGGTTCGCAAGCTGCCGTGTTCGTTGCGCTGCGAAGTCGCGCGCCATTGCCCACCCTGATTGGATTGCCAGGACGTCATCCCATGGTTTCCGTCTACATCTCCGTGTTCGCCATCCTGGGCGCGTTCGCCCGCTACGGGCAGTCTCTCGTGGTGCAGGGCTTGCTCGGCGACGCCTTTCCGTTCGCCACCTTGTCGATCAATGTGCTGGGCTCGTTCCTGATGGGCTTCCTGTTTTTCGAAACGCTGGAGCGCATCGACGTCAGCCCGGAACTGCGCACAGGCATGCTCACCGGCGGCCTCGGCACCTACACCACGTTTTCCACCTTCTCCATCGAAGCCGTCCATCTGCTCGAACTCGGGCACTTGGCCCTGGCGGCACTCGATGTCGGCGCGTCCGTGGTGCTGTCGGTCGCCGCTGCGTTCTTCGGCGCGTATCTGTCGCGCCATCGGCAATTCACCGACTCCTGAACTCCGGGCGACTTCGATGACACTGCTCTACATCGCGATCTTCGCGCTCATCGGCGCTTTCAGCCGCTACGGGCACACCCTCGTCGTGCAGCGCGCTCTGGGGAGAGCGTTTCCCTACGCCACCCTGTCGATCAATGTCGTCGGCTCGTTCCTGATGGGCTTCCTGTTTGACGAAACCCTGAAATACGCTGCCATCAGCCCGGCCATGCGCACCGGCATCCTCACGGGCGGTGTCGGCACCTACACCACGTTTTCCACCTTTTCGCTGGAGACCCTGACCCTGATTGAAAACGGCGAGGCGGCCAAGGCCTGGCTCTACGTGATTCTGTCCGTCTTGCTGTCCATGCTGGGCACGGCGCTCGGCGCATATCTTTCACGCAACCTGGGAGTCTGAGCCATGAAAACCGTCACGATGGCGCGCATCTACATCAAGGAAGGCGACAAGGTGCAGGGCCACAACCTGATGCATGAAATCTTCAAGCTGCTGCACGACCAGCACAAGGTCCACGGCGTCACCGTGTTTCGAGGCGTGGCCGGCTTTGGCAGCAAGGGGGAGGTGCATGCCGACGATCTGCTGCGCCTGAACGTGCATCTGCCGCTGGTGCTGGAGTTCTACGACGACCCCGAGGTGGTGGCCGCCGTGCTGCCGCGCATCCAGCAGATGGTGCCCGCCGGGCATATCGTCTCCTGGCAGGCGCAGTGCGGGTGGCCTTAAACCTGGACAGGATAGGTGCCATCGCCGTAGGGCGCGGCGCGGAACGCGGGCAGTTGCTCGGCTTCGGCGGAATGCGCCGCCAGATGTGGATAGCGCGCAGCGTCGACGCAATCGGGTACCGTTTGTTGCGTGAACATCCAAGCCACGGCGGTGCAGATGCCTGCCTGCTGTTGCACGTCGAAAGGCTGCTGCGCCAGCGCCGCCTCGAGCCCGTCGTAGGCACTCAGGAGTTGGCCCGTGACGCGTTGCAGCCAGGGTTCGTGGCGCTTCTCGGCGGGACGCAGATTGCGTTCGTAGACGATCTGCACGCTCTTCTCGCAAGCCGCGAGCGCCAGACCGACGCGCTGCAGGGCTTCCCGGCGTGGCGCGATAGCGTGCGGCAGCAGCGACTTTCCGGGCCCCGCCAAGGCTTCGGCGTAATCCAGGATCAGGCTGGAATCCATCAGGGTCTGGCCGTCGTCGCAGATCAACGTCGGCGCCTTGACCACCGGGTTGATGCGCTGGAACTGCTCGAAGGTGCGGAACACCGACAAGGGGCGGTGCCTGAACTCCAGGCCCAGCAGTTGCAGCGACACCGCGACGCGGCGCACGTAAGGTGAGTCGAGCATGCCGATGAGTTCCATGGCTGATCCTTGGATTGGACGGTCAGGCGATGGTAACCAGTGGCATTGAGCTCAGAGGTCCGCTTCAGCATGGACATTTGCGCGGGCCGGGTGATCGCGCAAGATCGCCACTGGGATCTGACCGCACCGGCAAGACTTGGTGATGGACATCGTCGTCGCGGACCTGTCTGCTGCGATGGCTGTGCCGTCAGGTGGAACGCATCTCGACATGCTGTGCACAAGGCTGGTGCCGTTGAGGCTTGCAACGCCGACACGGCCGTCAGCGCCGATCTCCACTTCTTGCCTGCGCTCGCTGGCTTGGCGCCACTTCGGCGCAGACCGGCGCATCACGCCCGGCACCTCGATTCGAACCGCTCGGCAGCCCGGCCCCAGCGCCAAACCTGAAAACAAGGCGAAGCGGGCCTGTAGGCCGGATTCTGTGCATCGGTTACCCGACGTGGCAGCCATTCCTCTGGGCCGTGCGTTACCGCAACGGCTCGTTGCCACCTACCCGCAGGCTCGCGCGGGCCGCGCTTTCACAAGACCCGAAAGCCCTGCCTCGCCTGCCTATTTGGTGTTGCTCCGGGTGGAGGTTGCCGCGTTTCACGTCCACGCGGCTTGCGCCGCGCTTGCTCGTCTCTGTGGTCCTGTTCGTCGCGTCACCGCGCACGGCCGTTAGCCGTCACCCTGCCCTGTGGAGTCCGGACCTTCCTCACCGCGTGGGTCACCCCACGCCAGCGCGGCTGCCCGGCCCGCTTCGCCTCTGCATTATCGTCGCGTGCCGCCACTGCGGCGGCGCTCAGGCCACCAGACTCCAGGCCAGGGTCTGCCCGGCATCCAGCGGCACGATGTCGCCATCGGCATACGGCAGCCGCTCGGGAATGGGTTTGGGCGCGCGGCGCAAGGTGATCTGCCCACGATTGCGCGGCAGGCCGTAGAAGTCGGCGCCGAAGTGGCTGGCGAAGGCTTCGAGCCTGTCGAGTGCGCCGGCCTGCGCGAATGCCTGGGCGTACAACTCCAGCGCGTGCGGCGCGGTGAGGCAGCCGGCACAGCCGCAGGCGGCTTCCTTGAGCGCCCTTACATGCGGCGCCGAGTCGGTGCCGAGGAAAAAGCGCGCATCGCCACCGGTGGCCGCAGCCAGCAGTGCCAAGCGGTGGCGCTCGCGTTTGAGCACCGGCAGGCAGTAGTAATGCGGCCGCAGGCCGCCGCTGAACATGGCATTGCGGCTGTAGAGCAGATGGTGGGCGGTGATGGTGGCGGCCAGCAGCGGCGTGCCGCGCGCGTCCACCGCAGCCTGCTCCCGCACGAAGCTGGCCGCCTGTGCCGTGGTGATGTGCTCCAGCACGATCTTGAGCGCTGGAAAATCGTGCCGCATGCGCAGCAGATGGCGCTCGATGAACACCGCCTCGCGGTCGAAGACGTCGACCCCGGGGTCGGTGACTTCGCCATGAATCAGGAGCGGCATGCCGTACTGCTGCATGGCCTCGAACACCGGGTAGACGCGGCCCAGGTCGGTCACGCCGCTGGCGGAGTTGGTGGTGGCTCCTGCCGGATAGAGCTTGACCGCCTGCACCACCCCACTGGCTCTGGCACGCTCGATTTCGGCCGGGAGTGTGGCGTCGGTGAGGTACAGCGTCATCAGGGGCTCGAAATTCGAACCCGCTGGCCGCGCCGCGAGGATGCGATGGCGATACTCCTGCGCCTGCGCGGTGCTCACCACTGGCGGCTTGAGATTGGGCATGACGATGGCGCGAGCGAACTGCGCTGCCGTCCACCCGACGGTGTAAGCCAGCGCCGCGTCGTCACGCAGGTGCAGGTGCCAGTCGTCGGGTCGGGCGAGGGTGATTTGAGTGGGATGTGGCTGTTGCATGGGTCGGCAGGGCGCGCATTGCGCAAAGCCGGTCAATGGTAATGCTCACCTGCCCGGAACCCTGGCCCCGGACTCGGGTCGGCGCACAATCAGTGTGCCAGGATCTTGCCCAGAAATTGCTGGGCGCGCTCGCTGCGGGCGCTGGTGTTGCCGAAGAACTCGGTGGTCGCGCAGTCTTCCACGATGCGCCCGGCATCCATGAACACCACGCGGCTCGACACACTGCGGGCAAAGCCCATTTCGTGCGTCACCACCATCATGGTCATGCCGTCCTTGGCCAACGCGACCATGACTTCGAGCACCTCGCCCACCATCTCGGGATCGAGTGCCGATGTGGGTTCGTCGAACAGCATGGCGATGGGATCCATGCACAACGCGCGCGCGATGGCCACACGCTGTTGCTGGCCCCCCGAGAGCTGACCGGGAAATTTGTCGCGCTGCGAGCCCAGGCCGACACGATCGAGGTAATGCTCCGCCTTGGCAACAGCCTCGTCCTTGTTGCGGCCCAAGACCTTGAGCTGTGCGAGCGTGAGGTTCGCCATCACCGACAGATGCGGGAACAACTCGAAGTGCTGAAACACCATGCCGACACGGGCGCGCAGCTTGGGCAACCGGGTCCTGGGATTGGCCACGGACATGCCATCGACGACCACATCGCCCTTCTGGAACGGCTCGAGCGCGTTGACGCACTTGATCAGCGTGGACTTGCCCGAGCCCGAAGGCCCGCACACCACCACCACTTCACCCTTGTCGACATGGGTGGAACAGTCCGTCAGGACCTGGAAGCTGCCGTACCACTTGCTGATGGCCTGGATGTCGATCATGGACATGATGGTGTGATTGGGTTCGAGACGTTCAACGAATGATGGCCACGCGCTTGTTCAGCAGCCTCACGCCCAGCGACAGGCCGTAGCTGAGGACGAAATACACCACGGCGACGAAGGTGTACATCTCGACGATGCGGCTGTCGCGCTGGGCGATCTTGACGGCAGCGCCAACGAAGTCGGTCACATTGAGCAGCGCCACCAGTGACACATCCTGGAACAGCACGATGGTCTGTGTCAGCAGCACCGGCAGCATGTTGCGCAGTGCCTGCGGCAGAATGATCAGGCGCATGGATTGGGCATAGTTGAGTCCCATGGCGTAAGCTGCGCCGAGTTGTCCCTTGGAAATGCTCTGGATGCCGGCGCGCACGATTTCGCAAAAGTACGCACCCTCGAACAAGATGAAGGTGACGTAAGCCGAGCGTTCGGCGCCGATGCGTGGTGGGTACTCCGCACCCGTGACCCACTGCAGCATGATGGGCACGAGGAAATAGAACCAGAAAATGACCAGGAGCAGCGGGATCGAGCGCATCAGGTTCACATAGGCGGCAGCCGCCCAGGCCAGCGACTTGATGCTCGACAGCCGCGCCAGCGCGAGCAGAATGCCCCACAACGTGCCGCCGATGGCCGCCACCACGGTGAGTTGCACGGTGTAGGCCAGGCCCTTCATCAGGAAGGGCAGCGATTGCGCGATGGATGACCAGTCGAAAGCACCCATCTCAGCTCTTCCCACCGAGATAGCCTGGTACCGCCACGGCGCGCTCGACCCAGGCGAACACACGATTGATGGAAAACGCCACGATCATGTACAGCAAGGTTGCTGCGCCGAAAGCGGCAAAGTACTGAAAGGTCATCTCGCCCATCTCACGCGTACGAAAAAACAATTCGGTCAGGCCGATGGAATAGGCCACCGCCGAGTTCTTCACCAGATTCATCGACTCGGACGTGAGCGGCGGCAAGACGATGCGAAACGCCATGGGCAAGAGCACATAGCGATAGGTTTGCCCTTGCGTCAGCCCCATGGCGTAACCGGCCATGCGCTGGCCGCGAGGCAGCGACAAGATGCCGGATTTGACCTGCTCGGCGATGCGGGCCGAGGTGAACAGCCCAAGGCACACCACCGAGATCAGCAACTGGAACTGGGTCGGATCCATGGCGATGGCCAGACGCTTGAGCGGAGGGATGAACTCCGGGATGACGAAATACCAGAGGAAGAATTGCACCAGCAACGGAATGTTGCGGAACAGTTCCACATAGGCATCACCCAGAATCACGGCCCAGCGTTTGTTGGTGGTTCGCACGACGCCCAGCAGCGAACCCAGTGCCATGCCCACAATCCAGGCCAGGGCGACAAGGATGAGGGTGAATTCCAGACCAGAGAGCAGCGACATCGCCCAGGTGGCGTCGCCATCCGGTGTGTTTTCCAAAAAAATACCGAGTTTGAGCATGGCTGGCTTGAGTCCACCGCCTTGGGTGGTACGCGGGTCGCTTGCGGGTGCCGTCCCCGGAGATCGGTGCAGCGCCGGGAGCAGCTTCGGGCCGCGGCACGGGCACAGCCCGCACCGCGGCCAAAAGGCTTATTCCACGCCCTTGTCGTTCGGGTGGGCGAACGCGTCCTTGATCGCCGTGGTTTCCGCGAAATGCAGGTTGATGCCTTTGGGCGGAATCGGGCTGGTGAACCACTTGGCGTAGATCTGGTTGATCGCACCCGACTTCATCACACCGTCGATGGTCTTGTCCACGAGAGCCTTGAACTCCGGATCGTCCTTGCGCAGCATCATGCTGTAGGGCTCGCTACGCAGCGAGCCTGGCAGGATCTTGTAGGCAGACGGATCTTTGGAATTGGCGATCTGGCCAGCCAGCAGGATGTCGTCCATGACGAACGCCACGGCACGGCCGTCGGCCATCAGCAGGAAGCTCTCGGCATGATCTTTGCCGTAGATTTCCTTAAAGTCCAGATCCTTGGTCTTCTCATACTTTTTCAGCAAGGGTACGGAGGTCGTGCCGGAAGTGGTGACGATGGTCTTGCCACCCAGTTGGGCGAAGTCGTTGATGCCAGAATCTTTCTTCACGGCGGCGGAGACGTTGATGACAAAATAGGTCGGCCCGAACGCCACTTGTTTTTGCCGCGCAACCGAGTTGGTGGTCGAGCCGCATTCCAGATCGATGGTGCCGTTTTCCAGCAGTGGAATACGGTTGCTCGACGTGACAGGCGCGTAGTTCACCTTGAGGTTGGGCATCTGCAGGTCAGCCTTCACGGCATCGACCACTTTGCCGCACAACTCCATGGCATAGCCAACGGGCTTGCCGTTGCCGTCCAGATAGGAGAAGGGAATCGACGATTCGCGGTAGCCGACGGTCATGCTGCCGGTGTCTTTGATTTTCTTCAGCGTGCCCGTGAGCGCCTCGGCTTGAACGGCGGTGAAAGCCAGCGCCAGCGCCGCACCCAGCGCGAACTGTTTGAACAAGGTCATGTGAATCTCCGTCGGTGAGTTGCAAAAATAATCGACGGAGTGTAACAACACGATTCCGAGGCGCAAGTGGCATTTCCCTGGCTTCGTCGCGCGCGCGCTGGCCTTTCGACAATCCACCGCAAAGCTCGACAAAAATTAGGCCACCTGCAGCAATCCGGGCGCCTGCAGATCACGAGCCTGTTCCTGCTGCAAGGCCCACATCCGGGCGTAGACCCCTTTCAGCTCCAGCAGTTGCGCGTGCGCGCCGCGTTCGACGATGCGCCCGGCATCGAGCACCAGGATCTGGTGCGCATCCACCACTGTGGATAGCCGGTGGGCGATGATCAGTGTGGTGCGATTGCGCGAGGCCAACCGAATCTGGCTCTGGATGGCCTTTTCATTGGCGGAGTCGAGTTGCGAGGTGGCTTCATCGAAGATCAAGATCGGTGGGCTCTTCAACAAGGCTCGGGCAATGGCCACGCGCTGTTTCTCGCCGCCGGACAGCTTGAGCCCGCGCTCCCCCACCTGGGTGTTCCAGCCCAGGGGCTGGAGCGTGATGAAGTCGTGAATCTGTGCGGAGCGTGCAACCGCCTCCACCTCGTCATGGCTGGCCCCAGGCCGCCCGTAGGCGATGTTGTAGCCGATGGTGTCGTTGAACAGCACGGTGTCTTGCGGCACGATGCCCAAGGCAGACCGCAGACTGGCCTGTGTGACTTTGGAGATGTCCTGGCCATCAATCGTGATGCGCCCCGAGTCCACCTCGTAGAAACGGAACATGAGCCGCGACAAGGTGGATTTGCCCGCGCCAGACGGCCCGACAATGGCAACCGTTTCGCCTCCGGGCACTTCGAAGCTCAGACCCTGCAGCACCTGGCGTTCGGGCGTGTAGCCGAAGTGCACATCCTCGAAGCGCAGCATGCCCTGGCTCACCACCAGGGGCGGTGCATCCGGCGCATCGGCAATGTCGCGGTTTCGCTCCAGAATGGAGAACATGCGCTCGATGTCGGTGAGAGCCTGGCGAATTTCGCGGTAGATGACACCAAGAAAGTTCAGTGGCGCATACAGCTGGATCATGAAGGCGTTGACCAGAACCAGATCGCCCAGATTCATGCTGCCATTGACCACGCCTGCGGTCGCGCGCCACACCAGCAGCGTCACGGCTGTGGCGATGATGAAGCTCTGCCCCAGGTTGAGCAGCGACAGCGAGTTCTGCGACTGCACCGCTGCAACCATCCAGCGGTGCAGATTGTCGTCGTAGCGTCTGGCCTCGTGCGCCTCGTTGCCGAAAATCTTCACCGTCTCGTAGTTCAGCAACGCATCGACCGCGCGCTGATTCGCCCGCGAATCCTGCTCGTTCATGGTGCGACGCAGACCAGTCCGCCATTCGGTGACGACGACCGTGAACACGATGTACACGGCCAGCGCCACCAGGGCAATGCCGGCAAACCACCAGTCGTACTTCACCATCAGGATGCCGATCACCAGAGCCATCTCCACCAGTGTCGGCAGGATGCTGTAGAGCGTGTACGACACCAGGCTGGAAATGGCGCGCGTGCCGCGCTCGATATCGCGCGACATGCCTCCGGTCTGGCGCTCCAGGTGGTAGCGCAGCGACAGCGAGAACAGATGATCGAACACCTGCAACGCAACGTTGCGCACCGCGCCCTGGGTCACGCGCGAAAACACGATCTCGCGTAGCTCGGTGAACAGTGAAACCCCCAGGCGCAAGGCACCGTAGGCCAACAGCAAGGCCACCGGCACCGCCAGCACGGCTCGCGGATCACCGGGCTTCAGGTTGAGTGCATCGACGATGTCCTTGAGCACCAGCGGCACGCCGACATTCGCCACTTTGGCCGCCACCAGCATGAGCAAGGCCACGACAACGCGCAGGCGGTACTGCCACAAATACGGCGCAAGCTTGCGCACCGCAGCCCAGCCCGACTTGGGCGCAGCAGGGTTCGGAGGGGGCAAAGGAGCGTCGGACGAAGCTTGATGTCGCATGGGATTGAATGACAATGGACCCTGTTTTCACGGCTGCGAGCAGCAAAGCGCAGCATTATTCAATGCCTACGGTCAACCATTGCTCACAGCGAGTCTTTCCCATGAATGAAACCCAGCAATTGCCCCATGGCCGCGAACCGGTCTTGCGCATCCAACCCCGCCCCGCAGACGTGAACATGCATGGCGATATTTTCGGCGGCTGGATCATGGCCCAGGTCGACATGGCGGGCGGCATAGCCGCTGCCAAGCGCGCCCGGGGCCGGGTGGCCACGGTTGCAGTGAAAGAGTTCGTGTTCAAGCACCCGGTGTTCGTCGGCGATGTGCTGTCGTTCTACGCCGAAGTGGTGCGCGTGGGCAACACCTCCGTCACCGTGCAGGTCGAGGTGTTCGCGGAACGCGGCATCCCGGACACCCAGGTCTACCGTGTGACCGAAGCCACGCTCACCTTCGTTGCCGTCGGTGAGAACCGCAAGCCACGCCCAGTGCCTGCGGTCTGAAAGCGGGAAACCGAGCAGGACGACGTCTATCCCGATGCATCCCCAGTTCTGCAGTCCCGCCTGGATGCGGCGCACCAAAGCAGACGCCACCCGAAGGTGGCGTCTGCACAGCAGCCAGGAGACGACTCAAAAAGCGTGCAACGGCAGCGGAATCACTTCTTCTCGGAAGCTTTTTTCTCGCCATCCTTAGCGTCTTTGGCATCCTTGACTTCAGGCTCGGCAGTGGTTTCCGCAGCCTCGGCCGCAGCCTGATTCAGCACCGTTGCGACCACCGGGTTCTCGGCGCCGTGGGTCACGATCGTGACCGAACCGGGCAGCTTCAAGTCATTGGCATGCAGTGAATGACCCTTTTGCATGTGGCTCAGGTCCACTTCAATGAACTCGGGCAGATCGGCCGGCAGGCAACTGATTTCCAGTTCGCTCAGCACATGGCTGATCATGCCGCCTTCGAGCTTGACGGCCGGCGACTCTTCGGCGCGCACGAAATGCAGCGGCACCTTCATCGTGATCTTGCGATCGGCAGCCACGCGCATGAAATCGATGTGCAGCACGATAGGGCGGAAGGGGTGAACCTGAAACGCCTTGAGCAGCACCTTGGTCTGTTGCTCGCCCACGGTCAGATCCAGGATGGACGAATGGAATTGCTCTTTCTTCAGGGCGTGATACAGGGCGTTGTGATCCAGTTCGATCATCTGTGCCTTTTGCTCACCACCGTAGACGATTCCGGGAACCTTGCCGGCGTGGCGCATGCGGCGGCTCGCACCAGTGCCTTGCGCTGTACGTTCAAATGCGACGACTTTCATGTCGACTCCTCAAATGGGGCCTTGGGCCCCGGTTGCAAATCGGGATGCTCGCGACCAGCATCCCGCTGGGTTCGCACGCCCGATCTCTCTGGCGGCGCGAATTCGAAAGAAGGCTCCAGCGAAAACCACCGGCACCCGATGGACCGGGCGGTCTTCAGAACAGGGTTTCCTGGTCGTTGAACAATTGCAGCACCGACCCGCCCTGGGCAATGCGCAGCATGGTCTGAGCGATCAACTGCGCCGCAGAAAGCTGGCGGATTTTGGGGCATTCGAGCGCGTTGCCGCGCAAGGGAATGGTGTTGGTGACAACCACTTCATCCAGTGCGCTGGCGTTGATGCGCTCGATCGCCGGGCCGGAGAAAACCGGATGCGTGCAGTAGGCGACGACCCGCTTGGCGCCACGCGCCTTGAGAACCTCGGCGGCCTTGGTCAATGTGCCGGCGGTGTCCACCATATCGTCCATGATGATGCAGTTGCGGCCATCGATTTCACCGATCACATTCATCACTTCGGACACATTCGGCTTGGGACGGCGCTTGTCGATGATGGCGAGATCGCAGTCCATGAGTTTGGCCAGGGCTCGCGCTCGCACCACGCCACCGATGTCGGGCGAGACCACGATGAGGTCGCAATACGTCTTCGCCCTGAGATCGCCGAGCAGGATGGGCGAAGCATAGATGTTGTCGACCGGAATATCGAAAAATCCCTGGATCTGGTCAGCATGCAGGTCCATGGTGACCACACGCGCCACGCCCACGGCTTGCAGCATGTTGGCCACGACTTTGGCGGAGATGGGGACGCGCGAGGAACGCGGCCGGCGATCCTGGCGTGCATAGCCGAAATAGGGAATGACTGCGGTGATGCGTTCGGCGGAAGCGCGCTTGAGCGCGTCGGCCATGATCATCAACTCCATCAGGCTGTCGTTCGTCGGCGCGCAGGTGGACTGGATGATGAACACCTCGCGGGCGCGAACGTTTTGCTGAATCTCGACCGTCACCTCGCCATCGGAGAATCGGCCGACGAAAGCCTGACCGAGGCCGATGCCCAATTGATCGACCACCTGCTGCGCCAGCGCCGGATTGGCATTACCGGTGAAAACGACGAAATCAGCCGAGTTCTGATTCATGATTTGGAGAGGAAAATCTGCTTGCGCAGCCAGCCGTGGCGTGCGACAAGAAGATCAGACTGGCTCATTGAACGGCACTGAAGCCCTGCCGGCAATGCAAGAAAGCCGATGCTGGGCTGGGGAGGAAGGACTCGAACCCTCGAATGCCGGAATCAAAATCCGGTGCCTTAACCAACTTGGCGACTCCCCAACGGTACAACCTTGAACGGCGCGCCCAGGCTGCGCAAGACCCCAGCGCAACAACCCCGATCCGCCACGCCTGAAAACAACAGAATCGGAAATTGTACGGAATTTTCATTCCGCTCCGCACCAGCCGGCTTCCGCCGCGCCCGCCACGGCGCAAACGTCTGCCGCCCAGTCAGCCAGCGGATGCCGCGACAAAGCCCGGCATTGCCGAACCCGCCAACCCCTGGATGCAGGCGACAAGCTCGCTTCCAAACCCGGCTTGCAGGGCGAGAAAAGCGCCGAGCCCGAGCCGCTCATGCGAACCAGACCACTTCCCGTTTGCCCAAGCAGCCACGATTCTGCCTGGGTCAACTGCGGCAGCATGGCGTGCGCCACCGCCTGCAAATCGTTGCGCCCAAAATCCAGGCCCAGGCCTGAACCCAGACTGTGATCCTGACGCAAAACGGGCATGGCGTCGATGACCGCCTGGGCGCCAAGGCTTGCCGCCGGGGTCGCCTCATCCATCGGTGCGTCATGGGCCTGTGTGATGCCCGCCTGTGGGTTACCCGCCCGTGCCAGCCGCACAAATTCTGTGAACCTTGAAACGCTGATGGCTGCGGTGTTTCTTGTCAAGGCATCGGACGCGAAAATGGCCGCGGTGGACAGTCCATATCCTGGCCAGGTCACGAGCATGGGCCAGGTGGGCAGGTCCACTGCCGTCAGTTCTTCGCCCACGCCTTGGGCAAAGGCGTTTCGGCCGAAGATGAAAACGGGAACATCCGCGCCCAGCTCAAGCGCCAGATGCTGCAGCGCTGGGCGCGCCAATCCGAGGCCCCAGAGTCGGTTGAGCGCCAGCAGGGTGCTGGCAGCGTCGGAGCTGCCACCGCCCAAACCGGCCTGAAGCGGAATGGACTTGCGCAGATGGATCCGTGCGCCGAAGCGGCTACCACTCCGCCGCTGCAAGAGTTGCGCCGCTCGCACCGTCAGATCGTCGCCAGGAAGCCCTTCGCCGCCAACCCGTGTGATGGCACCCGTCTCGTTGCGCTCGAAGTCAAGCCAGTCGCACCAGTCGATGAACTGGAACACCGTCTGGAGTTCGTGATAGCCGTCGGCGCGGCGGCCCAGGACATGCAAGAACCAGTTGATCTTGGCAGGCGCGGGGACGTTGTAAAGCGCAGTCAAACCTCTGCCAGGCGCGTCGATGCGATCGCCCTCCGGCTTCACGGCTTTGCCGACTCCGGGGTCGGCAAAGCCGTGAAGCCGGATGCCTGCGGCGCAGGGGACGATGCAGCCGGACTCGCCGCTTGGGCCGAGGCCTCGTCCACAACCAGGCTGAATTGCGCAGGAGGTCCTTGCACGCGCTTGGCGCGCAACACATACAGCCTGCCGCGCTCGAAACGCGGCTCCACCCGCCAGCCGAGCTGCACGAATGCCCCATCGTCGAACGGCGTGAAGGGCAACGTGGCTGCGGGCTCTCCGCGCACCCAGTCTTGCAGCGCAGCGCGCGGTAGGGCCACGCCGAGAACTGCAGTGGTCATGCCCTCGAAAGAGGCAAAGACCTGTGTCTGTCGACCATTGTTCAAACTGGCTGAGTCGGGTGTCCAGCGAGCTTGGGCCAACATCTGGCCCAGCGGGGAGAACACATCGAATTGACCGGTGCCGCCGGTTAGCAGTTCGAGCCTGAAGCCACCGTAGAGATTTTTTTGCTCGGGGGACTCACCCGTGACCACCGAAATGCGTCCACGGATGTTCAGCGACAACGCAGCGGTCTGGGCCGCAGTGGGTTTTGGCGTGGAAGGCATGGCGCAGGCGGTGAGCAGGAGCGAAAGCCCCAACGCAATGGGCATAAACCCAGTGCAGCTGCGCGCAAGTCGCAACACAGGCGGCGCGTGCGCGCGGATGCCGGGGATGCGATGGCGGCAGCTCAAAACCGTACATCCATGCGCTGCATGGCCGCTTTCACCACATCATCGTGTGGCGCGCGCTCAAAGGCTTCATGCAGGATCTTCCGAGCGCGCGCCTTGTCTCCCTGCCGCCATAGCACCTCGGCCAGATGCGCCGCAATCTCCGGATCTTGCCTTGCCGTGTAGGCCTGTTCGAGCGAAACCCGCGCCGACTTCAGGTCGCCCATGCGGAATTGCACCCAGCCCAAGCTGTCGAGCACGAACGGGTTGCCGGGGGAAAGCTTGAGCGCATGGGAGACGAACTTCAGCGCCTGCGGCAATTGCTTGTCCTGATTCGCCAAGGTGTAGCCCAGGGCGTTGTAGGCAGGCTGGTAGTGGGTATCCGAAGCGATGATCCTGCGCAGCAGCGTTTCCATTTCTGCGGTGTCGTCAGCCTTCTCGGCCATCATGGCGGTTTCGTAAACGTAGTCCGGATCCTTGCCGAACTGCGTCAGCCCTGTCTTGAGCACGGCATAAGCCTGGGAATATTGCTTGGCCGTGCGGTAGATCTGAGCCCGGGCAAACAGGCGCTCGCGTTGCTGTTCAGGCGTGGCGCTGGGCAGTTTGTCGAGTAGCTCGAGCCCTGCTTTAAACCTGTCCTGATCGGCCAGGATGGTGGCCTGCTGGAGGGTCACAGCCAAGGACTCCTGACCAGCCGGGATTTGCGCCAGCCAGCGTTCGGCCTGCGGGTAGTCGTGCTGCTTGCGGGCCGCGTCGGCAAGTGCCAGATAGGCGCGGGCGCTGCCGGTATTCGCGGCCGAACCCCCTTGCTTGTCGAGCAGGCTGAGGTAGGTCAGCAGCGACTGCTGCGCCAACAGGATCTGCTCCTGCTGAAGCTGCAATGAGCCGAGGATGAGCCAGCCTTGGGCTCGATCGGGGAGAGCCGTGCTGAGTGCCTGCGCCTGGGTCAGCGCAATGCCGTCACGCTGTTGCCCGAGCGCCGCCTGAATCCAGGCCAAGCGCAGATCGGCGTCGTCCGGCTTGGCGGCAAAATACTGCTGCAACAGAGCGTCCGCCTGTTGCGGGTTGACGGTGTAGGTCTGCAGCAGCAAGGCCGCTGCAGCTTGCATGCCGTGGTCTGCGACCAAAGCCTTGGATGCGGCAACAAAGGCAAGCTTGGCATCGCCGGCACGCGCCTGCAGCAGGCCGATGACCACGCCGGACTGCGGAATGGCTTGATAAGGAGCCAGCGACTTCTTCGCCAGATCAAGGGCGGCGTGCGGGTCGTTGACGTGAGCGAACAACGGCGCCAGCGAAAGAATGGCTTTGGGCCGCTGTGGCTCGGGCGTGATGGCGATGCTGCGGGAGATGGCCGACACCGCCTCGCCGTTGCGTCCCAGCGCCACCAGCAGTTGCGCAGCCCAAGTCTGCGCCTTGAGCGATTCAGGCCGGGCACTGCGCCAGGCGTTCACGGCCGCAAGCGCCTGCTCAGGCGCGCCCGCTGCAACCGCCACCTCGGTGGCACGTTCGAACAGCGGCTCGGAGTTCATGTCGCGCGCCGCCTTGAGCAACTCGGTGTAGGCCACGGCCGGATGACCGGTGTTGACGGCGATCTCACCGGTCAGGACAGCGTAGAACCACCGCGCCAGATCCTGCGCCCCAGGCTGGTCGTCCTGAATGGCCGCTGCAGCCGACGTGCTGGATTGAGCCTCGGGCGCAGCGGCTTGCGCCAGGTGTAAGCAGGATGAGGCAGCCATCAGGGCTGCGGCAAGAACGGCAAGGCGCATGAGCGAGTCCTCGTGATGCGCTGATTTTAGGGGCGGTCCCTGCGATCGGAACCACCACCACCGATGGCCCTGAAGGCAGGTCCGACCCTCAGGGTGCCCAGGGCGGCAACCCTGGTGTGACTCAAGCACAATGCCCACATGCCTGAACTCCCCGAAGTCGAGGTCACCCGCCTGGGTCTCGAGTCCGCGCTGGTCGGAACCCGCATCGAGTCCATCATCCAGGGCAAGCCCCTGCGCTGGCCTCTGGGTTGCGCTCCGCAAACGCTGTCGGGGCAGCGCATCGAGCGTTTGGACCGGCGTGGCAAGTACTTGCTGCTGCGGATGCAGGCTGGAGATCTCATCGTGCATCTGGGCATGTCCGGCTCGCTGCGCTGGACGGCATCGGGCCAACCTGCCGAGGTGCTGACGGTCCACGATCACTTCATTTGGATCATGGACCGTGGCCAACTGCGCCTGCGTGACCCACGCCGATTCGGCGCCGTGGTCTGGCATGCAGCCGGCCATCCCACGCACGCGCTGCTCGACAAACTCGGCCCAGAGCCCCTGGGGATGGACTTCAACGGCAGCGTCCTACACCAGGCTTTACGAGGCAGAAAGGCTGCCATCAAACCGTTGCTGCTGAACCAATCCATCGTCACCGGCGTCGGCAACATCTACGCCTGCGAAGCGCTGTTTCACGCCGGCATTCACCCGCTGACGTCTGCTGGCCAGCTCTCACGCCCACGCTGCGAGCGCCTGGCCCAAGCCATACGCAGCACCTTGAGCGCGGCCGTGGCTGCTGGCGGCAGTTCCCTGCGCAATTTTGCCCACGCCGATGGCGAACTCGGCTACTTCCAGCTCAACACTCGGGTCTACGACCGCGCCGGACTGCCCTGCCAAGCCTGTGGAACCGGCATCAGCCAGATCACCCAGGGACAGCGAAGCACCTATTTTTGCCGTCGTTGCCAGAAACGGTTGCCATAAGAGTCCGCTCCGCGCTGGCTGAATCACCGCACCTCCATGCGCCAAAAGTCGGTGCCGGCATGGCGGACTTGCAACGCCCGCATACCCCTCTGGCCGGGTATCCTCAGGGCAAGATACGCTATGGCCCTGCCCTCAACTCGCAGTTCTGATCGCCTTTCGTCCATGAATGACCAGGCCTTTCCTGTTAACGACCCCCAAGCCGCCGCTTCGCGGCTGCCGCCCCCCGAGGGGGATGAGGAAGCTTCGGGCGGCCGCGCGCTTCCTCATGTTGACCCCCAAGCCGCCGCTTCGCGGCTGCCGCCCCCCGAGGGGGATGAGAAAGCTTCGGGCGGCCGCGCACTTCCTCATGACCTGCAGGCTGAGTGGACGCGCTTCGGTGCCTGGCGCGAGCAGCGGCTGGGGCGATTGGCGACGCTGTCGAAGTGGTTGCAGCAATCGGATTTCGATCCTGCGCTGTGGCGAGACAGTCTCAACGGGCTGGAACAGCGCCTGCGACAAGACCTGGTGCAGTTGGCCTTCGTGGCGGAATTCTCGCGGGGCAAGTCTGAACTGATCAATGCCATTTTCTTTTCCGGACATGGCCAGCGCATCCTGCCTGCTGGCGCCGGGCGCACCACCATGTGCCCGATGGAATTGGCTTCAGACCCGCGTCTGCCCACTGGTCTGCGCCTGTTGCCGATTGAGACTCGACTTGAAGCCGCGACCCTCGCGCAGTGGAAAACGCGGCACGACGCCTGGGGCGATTTGCCCTTCGCCGCTGACGACGCTGCAGGCATGAGCACGGCGCTGGCACATTTGTCGGACACACTGGCTGTCTCGCTCGAACGCGCTCAGGAGTTGGGCTTCTATCTGGAAGACGCCGCTCGCGCAGGCATCGTGCGAACCAGCGAAGGCTTGGTGGAAGTGCCGCGCTGGCGCCACGCCCTGCTCAACGTCGATCACCCGCTTTTGGCGCAAGGGCTCACCATCCTTGACACGCCAGGCCTGAATGCGCTCGGCGCCGAGCCCGAACTCACGCTCTCGCTCATCCCCGCCGCACATGCCGTGGTATTCCTGCTCGGTGCCGACACCGGTGTGACGCGCAGCGACCTGGAACTCTGGACCCAGCATGTCGGCGAGGCCGGGCGCTTGCGCAGCTTCGTCGTGCTCAACAAGATCGACACCCTCTGGGATCCGTTGCTGGGGCCTGCTGCGGTGCAGGCCCAGATCGAGCGTCAGCGTGAATCGGTGGCATCCATCCTGCAGATTCCCATCGAGCGCGTGTTCACCATCAGCGCTCACAAGGCCTTGCTCGCGCGCATCCAGCAAGACCCCGAACTGCTCGCGCGCTCGGGCGTGCCAGCGCTGGAGGCTGCGCTCAGCCAGGTTGCCGACCGCGAACGGCGCGAACTCATCGACAGCGGCTGGCGCGCCACCCTGCTCGACACCCTCATGCTGCTCGAGCGTCAGTTTCAACAGCAAATCCGTCAGGCCGACGAGCAACGGCTCGAACTGGCAGCACTGGAAGGCAAGAACAAGCATGTGGTGCGCAACCTGGTGATGCGTATCGGCATGGAGCGCAAGGAGTTCGATGCCGGCCTGTCCAAGGTGCAGGCGCTGCATGTGGTCAACGCCCGCCAACTGGGCAAGGTCGCGGAGTTGCTCGACGTGCAGGTGGTGCTCAGCGAACTGGGCGAATTGCGCCAGCGCATCAAGACTGCGGTGCTGAAAACGGGGGTGCGTGGCGTGCTTGAAGCCACGTTCGCCGACGTGAGCCGACGCATCGGCGAGGTCGAAGCCGTGTTGGAAGAAAACCGCGCCATGCTCACCGGAGCCTGTGAACAACTCAACACCGAGTTCGCGTTTTCTGTTCCAAGCCCCAAGGCGCTCAAGCTCGAAGGCATACGCCTGGAACTCGACAGCACGCAGCAGGATTACCTGCGTTACCTCACCCCTGCACGCTGGCTGCGGCTTCAGAACACTGCCCATGCCGAACGCCTGGTGCTCTCGGCGCTGGCGCGGCTGCGCAGCCTGCTGGAGCGTGGTGTCCGCGACGCACAGCACTGGAACCGCGCGTCATTGGCGCAGCTTGACGTGCAGGTCCGCGAGCGCAAGCGCAACCTGGGCCGACGCATGCAAAGCCTCGAGCAAGTGGAAAGCGCCGAGGGCGAACTCGGCCAGCGTATCGCCCAGTTGCGCAAGCAAGCCAGCGAGATGCGCCATCAGCGTGCCCAACTGCGCCAGTATTTCGAGGGGGCCATGAAGTGAGTGGCCAGCACGTTGCAGCATCCGCAGCCGCGGAGTCGCAACGCATGCAACCGCACCAGCCCGGACCGCAACATTTCGCCGAGCGACTGGTTGACTGGCAGCGCTGCCATGGCCGTCATGACCTGCCGTGGCAGGACGGCACCGATCCTTACCGCGTGTGGCTGTCTGAGATCATGCTGCAGCAAACCCAGGTCTCGGTCGTGCTCCGCTATTACCCGCGCTTCCTGCAGCGCTTTCCGAGCGTGCATGCGCTGGCTGCAGCCAGCGAAGACGAGGTGCTGGCGCAATGGAGCGGCCTGGGCTATTACCGTCGGGCGCGCAATCTGTACCGCTGCGCGCAGCAAATTTGCCATGAGCATGGCGGCGTCTTTCCGCGCACGGCGCACGAGTTGCAGCAACTTGCCGGCATCGGTCGCTCGACGGCTGCTGCCATCGCCGTTTTCTGCTTCGGCGAGCATGACGCCATCCTGGATGGCAACGTCAAGCGGGTGCTGAGCCGCTCCCATGCCGTGCCGGCCTCGGCCAGCAAGGCGACCGAATTGCGCGCACTTTGGAACCTGGCACAGCGGCTCCTTCCCAACCACGACATCCAGGCCTACACCCAGGGCTTGATGGACCTGGGCGCAACGGTATGCAAACCCCGCAACCCTTGCTGCCCGCAATGTCCGTTTCAAAGCGATTGCAGCGTGCGCCAGGCCGGTTTTGATGCAGCGCCGCGGCTCGATGCCGCGAGTGGTCCACACTCCTGGCAACCCGACTGGAACACCTCGGCCAGACCCGCCAAAGCGCGACGCAAGCAGAGCTGGGTCTTGCTCTGGGCAAAAGACGTCCAGGCCGACTCCGACACGATCTGGCTGGAGCGGCGGGGAGCAACCGGCATCTGGCCCGGCTTGTGGTGCCTGCCTCTCTTCGGCAGCCACGAACAAGCGCTGCGACATGCCGCGCAATTGGGCGTGCTGAGCGGGCACCGTCTTCACCCGGTCACTCGGCATGCATTGAGCCATGTGGACCTGCAACTCGAACCCCTGCAGGTCAGCATCACCCCGATTCCTGGTACGCGCGAAGCGGGTGGCAACTGGTTTGCGTTACCGGCGGCCCTGGCCCTGGGCTTGCCGGCCCCGGTGCGCAAACTCTTGCAAACCGACGCAAACCTGTCCAGGCCTCAAGACGCGCAGGTTGCTGCACCACCTTGAACGCCCCGCGGTGTCGCCGAGCGCCTTCACGCCGCCCATTGCAGAGCACCGCATCCACCCGGACGCCGCGCGCTGGCGCGCACAGACCACCCTATTGCGAGGGCGGCGATTCGGCGACGATGCCATGCTGGCGCAAATAGCGGTCGACCACATCGAGGCGCTGCGTGCCGTCGGGCAATTCCATGAGACGCTGCCGGGCCTCGGTGGCGATGGGGAGAATTTCGGCCCAGCGGTTGGCCACCCAACCCGGCGTGTCCAGTCGGTACGGCGGCAAGAAGGGCTTGTGCCGCTGCAGGTCAAGCGCGGCAATGGCACGGCCGAGCGCGAAAGCCGCACCGGTGTGACGCGCTTCGAGCGTGGCGTTCGGGTCGTCGCCCATGGCCTGCACCCGTCCCATTTCCAGGCCCAGCGCCACCGTCGTGTGGTTGCGCAGCACGAACCGACCTCCCCCTTTGCAGCGCACATGCAGCAGTCCCGCTTCGTGCATGTCACAGTCCAGAACCTTGGCGCGGCAACCCACGGCGGCGAGGTCGACGTCAGCAGCCGGTCGACCGCTCTCGCGACCGGAGAGCATGAGCACCACGCCGAATTCGTCGCCCGTTTTCAGGCAATGCGCGATGAGGTCCATGTAGCGCGCCTCGAACACCCGAAGCCCGAGCAGACCTCCAGGAAACAACACGCTTTGCAGGGGAAAGAGCGGCAAGTCTTGCGTTGTGGGCGAGACCATCATCAGGCCCCGCCTGACGGACGAGACGCCGGGCCGACGCTGTCGGCGGCGTCGAGCTCACGGTGGCGCACCAACACGCTGTACTCGGAAGCGAAGTGCTGTCCGAGCTGCTCGGCAAGAAACACCGAACGGTGCTGGCCGCCAGTGCAACCCACGGCAACGACCACATAGCTGCGCTGGTCCTCGGCCATGGCCGGCAGCCAGTGCTGCAAGAAGCCGGTGATGTCGTCGAGCATGCGCTTGACGGCGGGTTGGCTGCGCAAGTAGTCGGCCACCGGGGCGTCACGCCCGGTGAGACCACGCAGCGATGGGTCGTAGTGCGGGTTGGGCAACATGCGCACGTCGAACACGTAGTCGGCATCCAGAGCCACGCCGCGCTTGAAGGCGAACGACTCGAACAGCAGCGTGAGCCTGGAAGCACCAACGCCTACAGCCTGGCGTACCCAGGAACGCAGCTGCGCAGGGCGCAGGCCGCTGGTGTCGATGTGCAGTCCCAACGATGCCACTGGCGCCAGCAGTTCGCGCTCGAGTTCGATGGCATCGATCAGGGATGGCGCCGAAAACGGCAAGGGCTGGTCGGGCGCCACCGGAGCCAACCCACGCGCCGTCAGGGGATGAGCGCGACGCGTTTCGGAAAAGCGCTGCACCAGCATGTCCGTGGTGCAGTCGAGGTAGATGAAATGCAGGTCGCAGCGCTGGCGCAGACGGCGCGCCAGCGCTGGCAGCAGGCCCAAGCTGTCGGCGCTGCGCACGTCCATGGCGATGCCCAAATGCGTGTGACCGGACTCGGTGGCCACGGCCAGAAGCTGGTCCACCAGTTGCGGCGGAAGATTGTCGACGCAGTAGTAGCCAGCGTCTTCCAGCGCATTCAGGGCGATGGATTTACCGGAACCGGACACGCCGGAGAGGAGCACAAGCTGAATGCGCTGGGGCAATGCAGGTGTTTCGTCGGTCTCGCGGCGAGTGGGGTCATTCATGTTTGCAACGGGCTCGGGTTCGCTGCGGATTGCAGCAGTTCGCGTGCATGCGCCTGGGCGACGGCGGAGGCTGCGTCGCCCCCCAGCATGCGCGCAATTTCGCCAATGCGCTGCGGCGCATCCAGGCGCTGCACTAGGCTTTGCGTCGCCTCCCCCGCGCTTTGCTTGCTCACCTGCAGGTGCTCACCCGCACAAGCTGCAACCTGCGCCAGATGGGTGACAGCGAGAACCTGACGGTTCTCGCCAAGGGTGGCGAGCAAACGGCCGACGGTGTGGGCGACGGCACCGCCAACGCCGGCATCGACCTCATCGAAGATGAGCGTGCCGACGGGCTGCTGTGCAGACGTGGTTGCGGCAACCGCCAGGGCAATGCGCGAGAGTTCACCGCCCGACGCGACCCGTGCCATCGGCCGCAACACCGCTCCGGGGTGGCCAGCCACCAGCAGTTCCACCTCCTCGGCACCATCGGCCTGAATCGCCTCCAGCGGCAGTAACGCGATCTCGAAACGGCCGCCCTTCATGCCCAGGCTTTGCATTTGTTGCTGCACGCTCTGAGACAGCTTGGGGGCAACGGCGGCGCGCAGCGCGCTGAGTTGGGCTGCGGCGTGGCGCAAGGCCTTGGCGGCCGCCTCGACTTGACGTTCCAACGCCGGCAGATCGGCGCCCCGCTCGAGTTCGCCAAGTTTGGCTTGCAGCCCTTGCCAGAGCGAAGGCAATTCCCCTGGCGGCACGCGATGACGCCGCGCCAGCGCAAGCCAGGTGGACAGCCGCGCATCCACCTCTTCCAGCCGGTGAGGATCGAGTTCGGTCTGCCGAAGCCTTGCTGCCAGCTCGTGGGTCAGGTCTTGTACCCAAGACTGGGCTGATTCGAGTTGCTCGATCACCCCAGCCAGGCTGGCGTCGATCTGGCCGGCTGCATGCAGTTCCTGATGCGCGCGGACCAGTTGGCGTGACGCGCCGGTCTCGTCGTCGTCCAGGAGTTGCTCGGCGCCCTGCAAGTGCTCGATGAGTTCAGCCGCATGTGCCAGTCGGTGATGCTCCGCGTTCAGCAGTTCCCACTCCTGCAGCAGGGGCGCGAGACGCGCAAGCTCGGAGAGCTGTGCGGCCAGTTGCTCGCGATCGTCTTGCAGGCGGCCGGCATCCGTGCGGGCCGACTCCAGCCGCTCGCTCAGATCCTTCCAGTGGCGCCAGTTTGTCGCACAAGCACCTGCCGCCTCGGCAGCCTGTGCATGGGCGTCGAGCAGTTCGCGCGAGGCACCGCTGCGAGCCAGACTTTGCCAGGCGTGCTGGCCGTGGATGTCGACCAGCATCACCCCGGCCGCTCGCAACTGCGTGAGCGTGGCGGGACTGCCGTTGATGTAGCCACGGGAGCGTCCCTGGGCATCGATCACGCGGCGCAACAGCACGCCGTCCTGAGGGTCGAAGCCTTGCTCAAGCATCCAGAGCGTCAGTTCCGGGGTGGATTCGAACTCGGCGCTGATCTCGGCGCGGCTGCTGCCGGGGTGAAGCACCGTGGCGTCGCCTCGCTCGCCGAGGGCCAGCTTGAGCGCGTCGATCAGAATGGACTTGCCGGCACCGGTCTCACCCGTGAGCACGGTGAAGCCGGCGCCGAATTCGAGCTCCAGTTCGACCACGAGCACGAAATCGCGGATATGCAGGCGGCGCAGCATGGGGATGGTCAGTCAGCCGCGAAGGCAGAGGAGCAGTCAGGCTTGGCAAAGGCCGCACAAGGTCGCAATGAATGGCGATGCATGGCTAGCCCTCGGCGCCGAGGATTTCATGCCAGTGCAGCTTCTTGCGCAGCGTGGCGAAATAGCTCCAGCCCGGCGGGTGCAGGAACACGGCGTGATGCGGCGCGGTACGCAGGCTGATGCGGTCGCCACCCAGCAGATCGGCGAAGTGCTGCATGTCGAAGTTCACGCCCACGTCCTTCGGCGACACCACCTCGATGTCGATGCGCACATGCTCGGGAAGAACGATCGGACGATTCGACAGGGTGTGCGCGGCAATGGGCACGAGCACCAGCCCGGGAAGGCTGGGATGCAGGATGGGTCCGCCGGCCGACATGGCGTAGGCGGTGGAGCCGGTTGGCGTGGCGACGATCAGCCCGTCAGCGCGCTGCACGGACATGAACCGTCCGTCCACGTCCACGCGCAACTCGACCAGGCCGGTGGCGCCGCTGCGGTTGACCACCACGTCGTTGATGGCGATGCCGTCGAAGATGCGCTCTCCGCCACGCAGGATTTCGCCGGTGAGCATGGCGCGGTATTCGCGCTCGAAATGTCCAGCCAGCATCGAGGTCAGCGCTTGGCGCCAATCCGGTTCGGCGATATCGGTGATGAAACCGAGTCGGCCGGAGTTGATGCCCATGAGTGGCACGCCAAAGGGCGCGAGCTGACGAGCAGCGCCCAGCATGGTTCCGTCACCCCCCACCACCACGGCGACCCAGTCACCTGCTGTCGCACGCCGTCCGACTTCGGCCAGGCTGAGTTCGGCATAACCGGGAAGCTCACCGTGTTGCGCCGTTTGCCGCTCGACCATGACCTCGACGCCGTTCTCCGACAGCCAGGCGCCCATTTCCGCCAAGGTTCGGCTGACGCCAACGGCCTGATACTTGCCGATCAGAACGGCCTGTTGGAATGCGGACATGGGCATGAGGGCTGTGTTGTACCGTAGGGGCCCATGAGGGCCGGTCGTGTAAAGTCGGCGAATGCTGCGGCAACCTCTTGAATTACAGCACAGCACCGCCCATCAAGCGCTGGGAGGTCATGTCAGTCGCTCGCTTGGTTGCGCTCCTAAAATCGAGTGGCCATGGATCAACGCGCCCAAGTCCTGCTCAAGACCCTGATCGAACGCTATATCGCCGACGGCCAGCCGGTGGGATCGCGCACGTTGTCTCGGGCCTCTGGGCTGGAATTGTCGGCCGCCACCATCCGCAATGTGATGTCGGACCTGGAGGACCTGGGCCTGATCTCCAGCCCGCATACCTCGGCCGGGCGTGTCCCCACGCCGCGCGGCTATCGTCTGTTCGTGGACACCATGCTGACCGCCCGCCCCATGTCGGCGGCCGACGAACTGGAGCGGAGTTTCAAGACGCAGTTGGCCACTGTCGAGCCGCAGAAAGTCATTGTGCAAGCGGCGCAGCTGCTCTCGAATCTTTCGCATTTCGTCGGCATCGTGATGAGCCCACGGCGCAATGTCGCCCTCCGCCATATTGAGTTCCTGCGCCTTTCCGAGCAGCGCATCCTGGTCATCCTGGTGGATTCCGGAGGCGATGTGCAAAACCGCATCATCCTGTCCGATCAGGCCTACACCCAGAGCCAGTTGGTTGAGGCTGCGAATTATCTGAATGCCCATTACAGCGGCCTGAGTTTCGAACAAGTGGGTGCACAACTGCGTGGCGAGGTGGAACACCTGCGAGGTGAGATCGTCACATTGATGCAGGCCGCCGTGGCCGTTGGCAGTCAGGCCGCGGCGGAGCAGCAAGACCAAGTGGTCATCTCCGGCCAGCAGCAACTGCTGAAAGTCGACGACCTGTCAAACGACCTCGCCAGCCTGCGTCGGCTGTTCGACTTGTTCGAGCAAAAATCGCATCTGCTCAAGCTGCTCGATTTTTCAGCGCGTGCCGAGGGCGTGCGCATCTACATTGGCGGCGAGAACGACGTGGTGCCGTTCGAAGATCTGTCCATCATCACCTCACCTTACGAAGTTGATGGCCAGGTTGTGGGAACCCTGGGCGTGATCGGCCCGACCCGCATGGCCTATGACCGCATGATTCAGATCGTGGACATCACCGCCAAGCTTGTGGGTAACGCCCTGAGCCAGCGCTGAGGCACCAGGGCACGAGCTTTCCAGCGTCTCAGCAAACGGCGTCGCTCAATCGGGCTCGCCCGGCACTCGACAAAATCAGGCTGTGGCCTGCTACCCCGGGCAGGCAGAACGTAAGGGTTCCCATCTGCAAAGCGCCGCTCGCCAGTCTCGGCCAGCCATGCCCGGTGTAAGAAACATAGCGCGCAACAGGCTGATTGCCGTGGATGGACAAAAACGGTTGAGCTGCCTGCGCCTGAATCAAACCCTCGTCGGAACCGCGTTGGGCATTGCCGTCGGCGTCGTGGAACACAATCCAGCCGCGATGCCAACCTCCGGCTGAACTGCAGCTCTTGCCGTCATCGCTCACGCACAGCGTGACCCGCTGGCCCCGCCGCACCGCCTCGGACCTGGCGAGTTGCAAACTGCCCGAGAGGGCGTTGACAGCTGCGCTCAGTCGGTTGGTGTCGATCATGGCGCGATACCTCGGCATGGCAACCACCAGCAAGATCGCCAGGAGCGACAGCGCGATCATTGACTCGACCAGCGTGATGCCGCGCTGTGGATGCCCGATCGAACGCATGCCCGTGGCCGTTCAACGCACGATCAGCACGGGACGGTCTGACGAGGCAGCGACCTTGGTCGCGACCGATCCGAGCGCCATGCCGCTGAGTGCCCCGTGCCCGCGAGACCCCAGCATGACCAAATCGATTACGTGCTCGCCGGCGAATTTCACGATCTGCGCTGCTGCGTCTCCGTGGCGGCGGTGCACCTCCAACTGCATCCCCGCGTCCCCCAGCCTCTCACGCGCTGGCGCCAGCACCGCCTCGCTCTGCTCAGCGTAGTAGCTGTCGAGCGCTTCTCTCGACAGATAGGACC
>JAJZDV010000162.1 GCA_021846025.1 Pseudomonadota bacterium | reverse complement strand
TATCGCCTCCCGGCCTGCATGTGTGCCACGCTCCGACCCAGGGCGCATGCCTCACGTACGCAGGGCGGAGCGTTCGGATCTGGCAACTGGCGGATGGATGCGGCCATGGCTCGCGCCGAGTCCTGGCCGCGTACGGCAGCCCAGGCGTCTCACTTGACGCGGGGACCCAATGCATCGCCCCAGGGCCTGCGCCTTGCGCATCGCCCGAGGCGGCTTGCTGGTCCAGGGCATCAAGCCGCCGCAGCGTGGCAGGGGTGGGGCAGTGGGACCGTGGGACCGTGGGTCAGGGTTGGGGGCGGGAAACAGCGTCGGGAAAGTCGGCTTGCAACTTCGGGGGCAAGCTGGTGTCCATGGGGGGCACTCAGGCTCCGAATCGTGCAGGCGGTGGTGTGGTCTGCATGCCGTGAACCGATGCGAGGGGTCTGCCGGTACGCCGGCACACGAGATCACGGTGACGCGTTCAACTCTCGCTGCGGATCCCGGCATGGACCTGGCCGGCTGGCACATGCAGCGAAGCCGACTGGACATGGCCGGTCTGGTCATCGAAGAAGAAATCCGGCTGGAACTCACGCAGGAAGGGCCCTTTGTCGAGGCCGCCGAGGAACATGGCCTCATCCACCGCAATGTGCCAGTGCATCAGGGTGCGAATCGCGCGCTCATGCGCCGGTGCGCTGCGGGCGGTGACCAGGGCCGTGCGCAGGCGCATGGCGACGGCCCCGGTGCTGGCCGCGCTTTGCAACCGGTGCAAGGCTTCGAGCAAGGGTTTGAACGGACCGGGTGGCAGCGGGAGCGCCGCCTTGCTGGCTTCATGCTGCTGAAACGCGGGCAGGCCTTGTGCCTGGAACACGCGCTCGGCCTCGTCGGAGAACAGCACGGCGTCGCCGTCGAACGCGATGCGCACCTCGGCGGGGTGCGCCTGCGAGGCGTGGGCGGATCGAGGGTAGACCTGCGCCGCGGCGAAGCCCGCCGCCAATGCCGCGCGCACGTCGTCGGTGTTGGTGGAGAGAAACAGATTGGCCTGCAGCGCGTGCAGATAGTGGTAGGGCGGACGGCCGCGCGTGAACACGCCACGGTCGATGGGGGTGGCGTGATGCCGGGCCGAGCGGAACACGCGCAACCCCGATACGGGATCGTTGCGCGACAGCAGCACCACTTCCACCCGATCGCGCTCGGCGTCGCTGCTGTTGAATGCCAGCAGCTTGCGCACCAACTGGAATGCCACGCCGGGTTGGGCCGGGCGCTCGATGCGGTCGAGTTGCAGGCGCATGTACGCCGCATCGTCGGATTCTTCGAAGATGCGGTTCTCCTCCTCGAAATCGAACAAGGCGCGCGAGGAGATGGCCACCACCAGGCGGTCTTGGAGTGTGACGTTCATGATGCAAGGGTCGTCGACAGCTGCCACTGCGCGAGTTGCGCGGCTGACATGGGTCTGGAGTAGAAATAGCCTTGGAAGTGCAGACAGCCCATGTCCAGCAGACTGTCAACCTGGCCCTGCTCCTCAACGCCTTCGGCCATGGCCTCCATACCCAGATTCTGCGCCAGCGCCAGCACGGTGGCGGCGATGGCGCGGCTGCGATCGCTGGTGTGCAGATCGCGCACGAATTCGCGATCGATCTTGATGCGGTGCAGCGGCAGATGCTTGATGGAACTGAGGCTGGAGAAGCCGACGCCGAAATCGTCCAGCGCCAGTGTCACGCCGAGCTTGGCGAGTTGTTCGAGGCAGACGAAGGTGTCCAGCCCGGTTTGCAGGGCCGATTCGATGATCTCGACTTCCAGGCTGGCTCCTGGCAAACCGTGCAGCCGCAGCAGTTCGGCCACGCGCATCGGCAGATCAGCCTGCTGCAACACCGTTGGGTGCACATTCACGCCAACCCGCGGGATGCCGCGGCCCTGCGCACGCCAGGCGGCCATTTGACGACAGGCCGCCTCCAGCACCCAGTCCGTGACTTCGCTCATCATCCCCATGGAGTCGAGCGCGTCCAGAAAATCACCGGGAGTGAGCAAGCCGCGTCGGGGGTGGTTCCAGCGGATCAGGGCCTCGACGCCGACGAGTTGCCCGGTGTGGTCGACCTGTGGCTGATAGTGCAGCTCAAACTGCCCCTCGAGGACCGCTTGGCGCAACTCGGTCTCCAGCTTCCAAAGGGGGATGAGTGGCTGCAGCATGCTGGCATCAAAGGCGCGGTAGCGTTGGCCACCGGCCGTCTTTGCCTTGTACATGGCTTTGTCGGCGGCGCGCAGCAGACTCTCGGAATCTTCCGCGTCGAGTGGGTAGTAAGCCATGCCGATGCTGGCATGCAGCGCGATGTCCTCGCCATCCAGCCTCAAGGGCTGGGCCAGGGCGAGCAGCACGGCCTCGGCCACGCGTACGCTGCCTTGCAGCACATCGCCGCCCTCGATCAGGGCGATGAACTCGTCGCCCGACAGCCGCGCCAGGGTGTCGGAGGAGCGCATGACCGAGGCCATCCGCTGGCTTGCTTCGACCAACGCGAGATCGCCGATGGCGTGACCCAGGCTGTCGTTGATGGTTTTGAAATGGTCCAGGTCGATGAACAGCAGTGCCAGCGTCTGCTTGCTGCGCTGGGCACGCAGGACCGCCTGCTCCAGGCGATCACGCGCCAGCACGCGGTTGGGCAAGCCGGTGAGCACGTCGAAATAGGCGAGTTCACGCAGTCTGGCTTGCGACAGCTTGAGCTCCGTGATGTCGGCCAGCATGCCGATCAGGTTCTCGCTGGCGCCAAACCGTTTGTGCGCCAGGCTCGCCCAGAACTGAACCACGGTGCCGGTCCCGGCCTCGCACTGCAGCTCGCCATGCCAGTGCCCGTGCTGCTGCAGTTCCATGCGCAAGTGCTGCAAACGTTCGGCGGATTGCGCGGCCAGCAGACGCGGCCATTGTCCCAGGGTCTGGGACTCGGTTTCCTGCATCAGCCGCAGGTAGGCAGGGTTGACGCTTTGCAGTCGCCAATCGGCATCGGCAATGAAAATGCCTTCCCCGGCATGGCTGAGGATCTGTGCCGACTGTTCCAGCCGCGACTGCATGAGGTGCCGGTTGGTGACATCTTCCACGACGCCCAGCAGGCGCCGCCGTCCACCCTCGCGCTGGGCACGGCCGACGACACGCGTCCAGCGCGGGGTTTGCGCAGGCTCTCCGGCGTTGCGAAATTCGAGGTCAAGCAGCCGCATGCCTTGCAGACAGGCGTCGAAGTCAGCCTGCACCTTCAGACGTTCGTCGGGGTGCACGCGCTCGAACAGATCGTCCATGCTCATGTCGAGGGCATGGTCGGGGTTGGGTAACTCGGGGAGATAGCGGCCGTAGGTGACTCGGCCACTTTCCGGGTCGAGTTCGAAGTCGGTCATGCGCGCTGCGTCCAGGGCCAGCGCCAGGCGCGACTGGCTCTCGCGCAGGGCGCGCTCCGAGGCGTGCCGGGCCAGAGCCATGCGCAGCGCGGCGTCGACCTGGCGCGGCTCGAACGGTTTGACCAGATAGCCATACGGCGCCGTGACCCCGGCGCGCTCCAGGGTGTCATGGTCGGCATAGGCTGTGAGGAACACCACCGGGATATCCCATTCCTTGAGCAGATGCGCGGCGGCGTCGATGCCGTCCATCGTCCCGGCCAGATGGATGTCCATCAAGGCGCACTGGGGCCGCAGCTTTTGGGCTTGCACAAGCGCATCTTCGGCGCGTCCGACGTTGGCGACCACGGCATAGTGCAGTTTGCGCAACTGTTGTTCGAGGTTCAAGGCGGTGATGCGCTCGTCCTCGACGATCATGATGCGAACATCCGTCATGACGCTCGTCCTTCCCGATGATTGGTCATGGAGACATGGAACATGAGTCGTTTCCTGGGCTGCCGGAGGAGTCAAGCAGGGTTGATGGACTTGCCGGAGGATGGCGGCAACACAACGACGATGCGCGTACCCACCCCGGTGTGAATGGTCAGCTTGCCGCCGCACTGCTCGGCCAGGAGTTCGATGAGGCGCATGCCCAAGGTGGCCTTGTCTTTCCAGCCCGGCGCCAGACCGACACCGTTGTCGGCCACGCTGAGCTCGACGCCTGCTGGCGTGTGGCTCAAGCGTACATGGATCATCCCCTCGTGTCCTTGCGGGAAGGCGTGTTTGAAGGCGTTGCTGACGGCCTCGCTGGTCAGCAATCCGTAGGGAATGGCTGTTTTGAGGTCCAGGGTCAACGGCTGGACCTCGGACGACACCCGGATGCGCTCATGCCCCAGGGTCTGGCGCAATTCGCCGAGCAGCAGTTCGAGGTAATTGCCGAAATCGACCTGAGCGAAATCGTGCGATTGGTAGAGCACCTGGTGGATGAGGGCCATGGCCCGCACCCGCGCCTGGGCATCGCGCAAGCGCGTCAGGGTTTCTCCGTCGGTGATGGTGTCGGCCTGCAAGTCGAGCAGGCTGTGCACCACCTGCAGATTGTTTTTCACGCGATGGTGAATCTCGTGCAACAAGAGGTCCTTCTGCTTCAGGGAGTCGCGCATCGCCATGTCGCTGCGGCGCAGGTCCTGCGTCATG
>JAJZDV010000022.1:27975-30739 GCA_021846025.1 Pseudomonadota bacterium | reverse complement strand
CGATGCTTTTGTCGGCGGGGATCGTGATGACACGCCCCGAGCTGGCGAGCTTGACGTCAAACGGGGCATTTCCCGAGTCATCTTGTGCTTGGCCGGAGAAAAATTCAGCGTGCAATTGCAGCGGCGGCCAGCCTGCGGCGCGTGCGCCGGCGAGCACGACGTCCATGAACCCCCCGGGGCCGCAGACGTAGATGTGCGTCCCCCCGCTCACCGGCCCCAGGGCGGAAGCAAGGTCGAGCTTGTGCATGTCGGGACCATCGTCGTGATGAACCTGCACACGCGACGCCAACGGGGAGGACTTGATGCGCGCCAGGAAAGCCGTGCGCGACGGCGAGCGGCTGCAGTAATGCATCGCAAAATCTGCGCCGGCATCATGCAGGTGCTCGGCCATGGACAGAATCGGGGTGACGCCAACACCTCCCGCGAAGAGCAGGCTGCGGCGCGCATCGGGGTGCAGCGCGAAGTGATTCTTCGGCGAACTGATGCGCAGCACGTCTCCGACGCTGACCGTGTCGTGCATCGCCATGGAGCCGCCACGCGAGGCCGCCTCGCGCAAGACACCGAGGACGTAGCGGTGCCTCTCGGAGGGGTTGTTGGCCAGCGAGTATTGCCGCACCAGACCCTCCCTGATCTGCACGTCGACATGCGAGCCGGCCGTGAATGCGGGGAGCGCATGGCCGTCGGTCGCGACGAGTTCAAAGCTGCAGATGTCGGTCGCTTCAGCGTGCTTGGCCGCAACGCGGACGCTCAATGCACCATGTTCCGTGCTCATGGTCGTCATCGCCGGTTTCTGGGTGAGCACGGGCCGTTCCCGGGCTTGGCCACAGCCTTCTTGCGGCCCGCTGCGGTTGCTGCGGGTCTGGCGTCAAGGCCGGCTGGATCCGGATTGCGCATCGCCGCCGTGCCGGTCTTGTTGCTGCCGTCCAGGCCGAACAACTTGCCGTAACGCAGGCCGACGTAGGCATGCTCGCGCATGAGCATTTCGGCGCGAGTCCCTTCGCCATGCACCAACGCATCGACGATGAGTTGGTGCTGCAACTGGGCGAAGCGCAGTTTTTCGTATTCGCGGGGCAAGGCCTGGTTGTCGATGACGATCGAGTCCGACGATGCGAAAGGAAGATGATTGTTCCGCGCAATGGCATCGGCGATGGCGTGGCTGTCGGTCGCGGTGATGATGGCGTTGTGGAACGCCGCGTTGAGCGTGCTCCATCCGGCCACGGCAGCCTCGGTCAGCGTGCCTGGGCGCAGCAGTTCGGCGCCATGCTCGACGCAGGTGTCGAGCTGCATGCGCGTGGCCTCGGTCAAGCCGCGTTCGGCCAGGCGTCGCGCCGCGAGTCCTTCCAGCACCCCGCGCACTTCCAGGCCGCAGAGGATGTCGGCGTCCGAGAACCGCCGCACGACGAAGCCACGAGTACCGGCCCGTTGCAGCAGGCCCTCCTGTTCGAGCGTGCGAAAGGCCAGGCGCACCGGCGTGCGTGAAACACCAAGGTCGCCAGCCACCGGGATTTCGGCAATGCGCCCACCCGGCGGGTAGCGCCCCTCGAGAATCGCCTTCCTCAGGCTGGTGAGGACACGAATACTGCACTGGCCCATGCATCACCCCAATATTGGATCCAATGATCGCGCAATTTTGACTCCTGATGGTCGATATGGTCAAATTTGGATCCAATAAAAACCTGCTCCGAACCGCTGACGTGGAGCGATCTCGATGGAGGATGACCATGTTTGCGAAGAACGCCTGGTACGTCGCGTGCACCCCGGATGCCTTGGTTGCCAAGCCGCTCGGCAGGACGATCTGCGGCGAGTCGATGGTCTTTTTCCGTGACGCGGACGGCCGCGTCGCGGCCGTCGAGGACTTTTGCCCGCATCGTGGCGCACCACTCTCGCTGGGCTTTGTCCGCGACGGTCAACTGGTCTGCGGTTACCACGGGCTGACCCTGGGGCGTGATGGAAAACCGATCCGCATGCCCTGCCAGCGCGTGCAGGGCTTTCCCGGAATCAGAAGCTTTCCGGTGATCGAGCGTCACGGTTTCATCTGGGTCTGGCCCGGGGACGCGAAGCAGGCTGACCCGGCAACGATTCATCATCTGCCCTGGGCGGACAACCCGGAGTGGGCTTACGGCGGAGGGCTCTATCGCATCGCCTGCGACTACCGGCTGATGATCGACAACCTGATGGACCTGACGCATGAAGCCTATGTGCACGCGAGCAGCATCGGTCAGCAAGAGATCGAGGAATCGGTGCCCGTCACCAGGGTCGAAGGCGACACGGTGGTGACCAGCCGCCACCTCGAGAACATTCTGCCGCCGCCGTTCTGGGCGTCCGCACTGCGTTTCAACGACCTGGCCCACGATGTGCCTTGTGACCGTTGGCAAATTTGTCGCTTCTTTCCTCCCAGCCATGTGATGATCGACGTTGGCGTGGCCCATGCCGGGCAGGGAGGCTTCGATGCCGACCCAAGACACAAGGTGTCCGGCATCGTGGTCGACTTCATCACGCCTGAAACCGAAACCTCGCACTGGTACTTCTGGGGCATGGCGCGCCACTTCAAACCCCAGGACCGCACGCTGACCGAGAGCATCCGCGCTGGGCAGGACAAGATCTTTGCAGAAGACCGCGAGATGCTGGAACGGCAGCAACTCAATCTGAGCCAACACCCCGAGCGCCAACTCCTCAAGCTCAACATCGACGCCGGAGGCGTCCAGTCGCGCCGCATCATCGAGCGCCTCGTGGCACAGGAGTCGGGGGCAACCTGAGTGGGCTC
>JAJZDV010000022.1:0-27875 GCA_021846025.1 Pseudomonadota bacterium | reverse complement strand
CGGCAGCCGCGCGGGCCGGCGCCCAGGGATGGGCTCGGAACCACGGCGGGACCGCAGCTAGAGGCTGCGCTCGAGCTGCCGTTCGAGGGCGTCGAGGATGCGGTAACAGGGCAGGACCTGCGCCACGCTGGCATTCGGCTCGCGCCCCTCCCGAATCGCGGCGAAGAACTCACGATCCTGCAGCTCGATGCCGTTCATGGAGACATCGACCCTGGAGACGTCGATGGCTTCATCTTTGCCGGTGAACAGATCGTCGTAGCGGGCGATGTAGGTTCCGGTGTCGCCGATGTAGCGGAAGAAGGTGCCCAGCGGGCCATCGTTGTTGAAACTGAGCGACAGCGTGCAGATCGCGCCACTGGCGGCTCTGAGCTGAATCGACATGTCCATCGCGATTCCGAGCGCCGGGTGGATCGGGCCCTGAACGGCATGGGCCTCGACAATCGGTGAGCAGGCCTGATAGGCGAACAAATCCACGGTGTGCGCGGCGTGATGCCACAACAGATGGTCGGTCCAGCTGCGCGGTTGGCCCAGCGCGTTCATGTTGGTGCGGCGGAAAAAATAGGTTTGCACATCCATCTGCTGGATGTTCAATGCGCCGGCCACGATGCGCTGCCGCACCCATTGATGGCTGGGGTTGAAACGGCGCGTGTGGCCGCACATCGCCACCAGGCCGGTGCGCTGCTGCAGATCGGCCACGGCCTGCGCGTCCTGCAGGCTGTCGGCCAATGGAATTTCCACCTGCACATGTTTACCAGCGCCCAGGCATTGAAGGGCCTGGGCCGCATGCATCGGGGTCGGGGTGCAGAGAATCACGGCATCCACCTCGGCAATGGCCAGGCTGGCGGCAAGATCGGTGGTGGCATGCGGGATGGCGTATCGGGCAGCCACTTCGCGCGTCTTGTCCAACTCCCGACCGACCAGCGAGATGACCTCGACGCCTGCGATCTTCGCGATGCCGTCGAGATGTTTGATGCCGAATGCGCCTGCCCCGGCGAGCGCGACCTTGATGGTGTTGGTCATATCAGTTGTTCTCCAGAATCAGGTGCCCGACCGCGGTGTTGCTCGCGGGGACGTGATAGAAGCGGTGCAAGACCGTGGGGGGCCGGTCACTCATGGCGCCGCGTGCAATGAGCCACATCACGAGTTCGATTCCCTCGGAACCGGCTTCGCGAACGTAATCGATGTGCGGCATTTGCGCCAGCGCAGCGGGGTCGTCGAGCAGGAGGTCCATGAAGCGCTGATCCCATGCCCGGTTGATCAGTCCGGCACGCGGGCCTTGCAGCTGGTGGCTCATGCCCCCGGTGCCCCAGATCTGCACCCGGAGATCGGCATCGAACGATTCCACGGCTTTGCGGAGGGCATGGCCCAGGCTGTAGCAACGCCTGCCGGACGGAACGGGGTATTGAACGACATTGACGGCGAACGGAATGACGCGGCATGGCCAGGCTTCGGGCTGGCCGCACATCAGCGACAGCGGCACGGTCAGCCCGTGATCGACATCCAACTTGTTGACGATCGTCAGGTCGAAATCGTCCTGGATCACCGAGTGGGCAATGTGCGAGGCCAACTCAGGATGGCCGATCACCTTCGGCACGGGGCGTGGTCCCCAGCCCTCGTCGGCAATGTGAAATTCCGCCGCCGTGCCGATGGCGAAGGTTGGAATGATGTCGAGACTGAACGCATTGGCATGATCGTTGTAGACGAGGACGATGACATCCGGCGCATCGTCCAGCATCCATTGCTTGGACAACTTGTAGCCATCGAACAGCGGCTGCCAGTAAGGCTCGTGCGTCCTGCCCAGATCGATGGCTGCGCCGATGGCGGGCACGTGCGACGTGTAGACCGAAGCGGTGATCTTGGCCATGTCAGATTCCCTTGTCCTTGCCAGCCTTGCCCTGGGGTTGGCGGTGCGCCTGGGCATCCCCCTGTTCACCGACGTAGCGGTTGCCCTCGATCGAGCGCCCGCCGCGGATCATCATCGCGCGATACTCCTCTTCGCTCATGCCCGTCATGCTGCCCGCCATCTGCTGGAAACTCTTGCCGTCGGTCGCGCCGATTTTGGCCAGGAAGTAAATGTTCCCGCCGAGGCGGATGCAACCGTTCAGGTCACGTGCCAGCACGGCCAGCTTCTGTTGCTCCGACATCGGCCATTCGTCCAGGTAGGCGCGTTCGTCGGACTTGAAGCGCGCACGGTTGTCGGACTTCATCAGCGACATGCAGAACTGGTTGAGCCAGTACCCTTTGCGTGACTGCTCCGCATCGAAAATCGTCGTGCCGGGCACGTCCTTGTAGGGTTTGTCGAGTGCCATCATCGCTCCGCTTCAGGCCAGTACAGGCGCATCGGGTTGTCCACCAGCAGTTGGTGCTGCAGTTCCGCCGTGACGGCGATGTGGGGAATGAAATCCACCAGCAGCCCGTCGTCGGGCATGTGGTCCTTGAGGTTCGGATGCGGCCAGTCCGTTCCCCACAGCACCCGGTCGGGAAAGGTTTCCACGATGCGCCGGGCAAACGCCACCACATCCCGATAGGCGTTGCGCTCGCCCTGCAGCGCCGCCGGCCCGGACACCGTCAGGCGCTCCGGGCAACCGACCTTGCTCCAGACGTTGGGATGCTCGCGCATGAACTGCACGAACAAGGAGAACTCGGGCCCATCGAGGGGCTTGCGGACGTCCGGCCGCCCCATGTGATCGACCACGACGGTGGTGGGCAGCGCCGTGAAGAACTCCCACAGCTCCGGCAGATCCTGCGCTTCGAAGTAAATCACGACATGCCAGCCCAGAGCGGCGATGCGCGCGGCGATCTCCATCAACGCATCCTTCGGCGTGAAATCCACCAGGCGCTTGACGAAGTTGAAACGCACGCCCCGCACGCCCGCTGCGTGCAGCCGGAGCAGTTCGGCGTCGCTGATGCTGCGTGGCACCGTGGCAACCCCGCGCGCCATCCCTCCGCTGTGCTGCAGGGCGTCGACCATGGCACTGTTGTCGGTGCCGTGGCAGGTGGCCTGCACGACGATGTTGCGAGAAAAGCCGAGATGATCGCGCAACGCAAACAACTGCGCCTTCGAGGCGTCACACGGCGTGTACTTGCGTTCTGGTGCGAAGGGAAAAACCGCGCCGGGACCAAAGACATGGCAGTGCGCGTCGACCGCCCCTGCGGGAACCACGAACCGTGGCTTGCTGGGATTGGGATCCCAGTGCAGCCAGCCGGGCGTTTGGACAAAGGGATGCGTCATGAGCGTGGAGGGCATGGAGCAGGGAAGTGGCTTGAAGATGCGCGCGGACGGTGGCGAACCACGGAGCCAGCCTTGGGCGGGCTGATGGCGGGTGGGCCGATCAGGGTGCCATGCCGTCGCTGGATGGAGGAGGTGGGCATGCCGAGCCTGGCAGTGGGAACGGCGGCGTCATTGCATCGGCTCCAGTGTCGCGGGGGTGAACCATACCCCCCAGAGATAGATGAGACTGACGACGGCGGTCACGATGGCCAGGGTGTAGGGCAAGTCGTCGGGACTGTGGGACAGCAGCGACACCAGCACGGGCAGCGATCCGCCCAGGGAGAAGCCGACATTCCACGAGACCGCCGTCCCGCTGGAGCGGACCGCGGTCGGAAATCGCTCGTTCAGAATGATCAGCAGCGGCGCGTAGCAGAACGTTCCGATCCCGCTGAGCAAGACCGCCAAGATCCCGACCCCGAACACATCTTGGGTCTTTCCCAGTTGCAGGTAGAGAAGGGGGATCGCCACCAGCGCCAGAACGCCGTAGATGGCGATCGCCTTGCGGCGCCCGATCAGATCGGTGATGAGCCCCCCCAGCACTGAAGATGCAATGACACAAACCGCGCTGAGGCTGAGGATCAGCCCCAGCGTCGTCGGCTTGATGTGGTTGACCAGGCGCAGAACCGTGGGAAGGTAACCCGAGGTGAGATACGACAAGCCTCCACCCGCCAGGGTCAGCATGACGCAAACGGCAACGATCGGCAGGAAGCGGCCTCGCAGGATCGTGCGCAGCGGCCCCTGGCGCCGGGTGGTTGCAGCCGCGGGCCTCGGGGCCTGCGCCTGCAACCACAGCGGAGATTCTTCCAGCTTGGAAAACACCAGCAGCCCGAGGCCGGCACTGAGCAGGCCTGAAAAAAACATGAAGCGCCAACCCCAGACTGCGAATGCGGGCCCCGGAAAAAGCCACGACGCCATCAGGAAAACCAGCGAGGCGAAGAGCTTGCCCAATCCGGAGCCGCCGCCCGAGATGATGCCCGATGCCAGCCCGCGCCATTGCGGCAACATGGATTCCGTACCGATGGTGTGGGTCGAGGCCACCATGCCGCCCATGAACAGGCCTTGCACCAAGCGCAGGCCCACGAAAGCCAGCGGCGCGGCGATTCCAATTTGCTCCACCGTGGGAAGCGCCCCCATGAAAGCCGTGGCGACACCGACGCCAATGGCTGAGATCACCAGGACACGTTTGCGTCCGGAGCGGTCCGCATAGGGGCCGAAGAGGGCGCCACCCACCGGGCGCATCAACAAGGTTGCAGTAAAGGCGACGTAGACCCCGGCCAGCGACAGCATGGGCTGGGTCGACGGGAAGAAGACCTTGGCCAGGATCGGCGCGATGTAGAGCAGTATGAACAAGTCGAACAGATCGAATGCCCAGCCAAGGCACGATGCACTCACGGCCAGAATCATGGGACGCGACGCTCTCGATGGGCGCGCTGACGCTGGCACGGTCTCCACACGCATGGGGATCTCCGGTCAAGTTCGCGGCGCGGCAGAGCGCCAGGTGCCGCAGCTTCCGGGGCGAAGCATTCCCGTCCACGCCTTCATGCCTGTGCCGGCTTGCCAGGTTCGGCGAGGATGCGGTCGGCCTCGGTGCGCCAGTCGGCGCTGCGCGCGAATGCGGCAGTTCCCCTGGAGCCGAACACACCCGCATCGGCCAGGTCGGCAACCCACGCCTGGCGTTCGGCTGTGCCTTGCGCTGACCAGGGCGTGAGTCCGATCTCGCGCACGGTCTCGGCCACCTCCCGGACCTCCTCGGCACGGCGACGCCCATGTTCGATGACGCGCTGGAAAAAATAGGCAGCCTGCTTGTCCCAATCGATTCCGGGAAAGGTTTCCTGGAGCGAGGCGATGACGGCGTCCTCGACACCGTAGGCGCGCGCCGTGGTGAAACTCTCGATGATCATCGCCTCCAGGCCCTTGATCATCACGCTGCGGCACATCTTTGTCGCCGAGGCGACGCCCAGCGTGGCGCTGGCGACCTTGGCCTTGAAGCCGAGCATGGCGAGCAAGGGTTGCAGCGTGGCTGCATGGCTGCCGCCCAGCAGCAGTGGCACGCGCAGGCGGTAAGGAGGGACCGATGTCATGACCGCCGCTTCGACGTAACGGCCCCCCGCAGAATCCATCGATTCGGCGGCGTGCTGCTTGGCGCCCGGCGAGGCCGAGTTGAAGTCGAGAAACCAGGTGCCATCCCGGATGGCCGGTGCACAGGCCTGGGCCGCGAGCACCGTCTGGCTGGCGGTCACGGCGCACACGATGCAATCGGCTGCCATGGCCAGTTCGGCATGGGACGCCGCCAGCCTCACGCCGCAAGCCGCAGCGTGCTGGTGCAGGGGCGCGCCGGCGCTCGAACCGAGTTTGGAGTCGTAGGCCGTGACACGCGCCACGCCCGCCGCCCGGAGATCCTCGGCCAGAATGCGGCCGACCTCGCCGTACCCGACGAGGCCAACATGCCACTGCAGCGGATCGTCGGTCACGACCGTGGTGCCCGTGCCGGCTTCAGTCGACATACCGCAGTCCCGCTTTTTCGAGCGGCTCGCGCATTTTGTACATGTCCAAGCCGAGCACTCCGGCGGCGAGTTTTTCGCGCTTGAGCGTCTCGTTGTCCTCGCGCGCCAGGGCCGCATCGGCCGTTTGCCGGGCGATCGCGGCCGGCACGACGACCACGCCGTCATCGTCGGCGATCACCACGTCGCCGGGGTTCACCAGCGCTCCGGCGCAGACAATCGGAACGTTGACCGAGCCGATCGTCGCCTTGATGGTGCCCTTGGCACTGATGGCCTTGCTCCAGACGGGAAACGGCATCGCGGTCAGCTCCTTCACATCGCGCACGCCGGCGTCGATGATCAGGCCTCTGGCGCCACGCGCACGGAAACTGGTGGCGAGCAAATCGCCGAAGTAGCCGTCGGAGCAATCGGCGGTCACGGCGGCGACGACCACATCCCCGGGCTGGATCTGTTCGGCCGCGACATGCATCATCCAGTTGTCCCCGGGTTGCAGGAGCACGGTGACGGCTGTGCCGCACACATGCGCAGGGTTGTAGATGGGCCGCATGTACGGTTTCATCAGACCCACCCGGCCCATGGCTTCGTGGAGCGTGGCCACGCCGTGGCGTGCCAAGGCCTCGACCGCAGCGCGATCGGCACGCGGAACGTGGCGTTTGACGATGCCCAGTTGGTTCATGTTGGCTTGTCCTTCGAAGGTCATCACAGCCCCCTGGCCTGCAGTGCGGCATGGAGACGGGGGTAGACACGGCGCGCATTGCCCTCGTAGATCTTGAAGCGCTGCTCCGGGTCGATGGCGGCGGCTTCGACGTAGCGCCTGGTGTCGTCGTAGTGGTGGCCCGTGGTGGGGTCGATCCCGCGTACGGCACCGATCATTTCGCTGGCAAACACGATGTTGTCGATCGGGATCACCCGGGTCAGCAGGTCGATGCCGGGTTGATGGTAGACACAGGTGTCGAAAAAGATGTTGTGGAGCAGGTGCTCCTGCAGCACGGGCTTCTTCAACTCCTGCGCCAGGCCGCGAAAGCGCCCCCAGTGGTAGGGAACGGCACCGCCGCCATGGGGGATCACGAATTTGAGCGTGGGGAAATCCTTGAACAGATCGCCGCTCAGGCACTGCATGAAGGCGGTGGTGTCGGCGTTCAGGTAGTGCGCTCCGGTGGTATGGAAACAGGCGTTGCAACTGGTGCTGACATGGATCATGGCGGCCAAGTCGTACTCGACCATCTTTTCATAAATCGGGTACCAGTGGCGGTCGGTCAGCGGCGGCTCCTGCCAGTGCCCCCCGGAAGGATCGGGATTGAGGTTGATGCCGACAAAGCCGTAATCGTTGACGCACCTCTCGATCTCGGGAATGCAGGTTGCCGGATCGACGCCCGGCGACTGCGGCAGCATCGCGGCACCGACGAAGTGATCCGGGAAGAGTTGGGAGACGCGGTAACAAAGCTCGTTGCAGATGCCGGCCCAGGTGCTGCTGGTGTTGAAGTCGCCGATGTGATGCGCCATGAAGCTTGCGCGCGGCGAGAAGATCGTGAGGTCGGAACCCCGCTGGCGCATGAGCTTGAGCTGATTGCTCTCGATCGACTCGCGCAATTCGTCGTCGCTGATGCGCAGATCCGCGGCCTTGGGCCCAAGCTCGGGGGTGCTCAGGTTGGCGATCTGCAGCTTTCGCCAGTCCTCCAGCGCTTTGGGAGCGGTCGTGTAGTGGCCGTGGCAATCGATGATCACGGTGGGTTTCCTTTCCAGACGGAGGCGGGGATCATGACTTCGCCTCGCATGAGCAGGCGCGCCGTGCGCAGCAGCGCAGCGCGCGTGACGCTCTGCGGGTTGTTCGGATCGAGCCCGAGTTCGACGCTGAATTCGCCGGTCGGGTGCTCCACGGACACGGTTTGGGTCAGCCCGCCAGGCAGGATCGCCATGCCGGCGCAGACGGAACCGTCGAGCACGCAGGCCGTGGCCACCGTGACAGCGGCCAGCACGCCGATGGCGTCATGGCAGACGTGCGGGATGAAGCTGCGGGTGCACATGCTGCCGCCGGCGCGTGGCGGCGCGATCAGGGTCATCTTGGGGTAATTCTTGGCCGACACGTCGCCCAGACCCATGGCATGGCCGCAGGCCAGGCGCAACCGTTCGAGACGGGCCTTGAGCTCGACGTCGGCACTGAGGTCGGCGGCGCTCTCGTAGCCCGTGCAACCGAGGTCTGCCGCCTTGAACAGGACCAGCGGCATGCCGTTGTCGATGCAGGTCACTTCGACCCCGTCGATGACGTCGCGCACATGGCCGGTGGGCAGCAGACCTGCACAGATCGAGCCGGCGGTTTCCAGAAATTGGATGGCGATCGGCGCCGCGGTTCCTGGAGCGCCGTCGATCCGTGCATCGCCCGCGTAAGCCACGTGGCCGTCTGGCGTCTGCACGGTGATGTCGCATTGCATGTTGGTGTTGCGCGTCAGCACGCGCAACGTGGTGGTCGCGCCCTGGGGGGCGGCCAAGCCCGTTTCCAAGGCGAATGGGACGACCGCGGCCAGCATGTTGCCGCAGTTCGGGGTGGTGTCGACCTTGTCCAGCTCGGGTTGCAGTTGCGCGAAGAGGAAGTCGAGATCGACCCCGGGCATCTCACTGCGACGCACGATGCCGACCTTGCTGGTCAGGGGATGGGCGCCACCCAAGCCATCGATCTGGCGCTTGTCGGGCGAACCCATCACGGCCAGCAGCACACGATCGCGCGTGGCAAGGTCCGTGGGCAGATCGGCCTCGTTGAAAAACGGGCCTTTCGATGTCCCCCCGCGCATGAAGAGGCAAGGAATCGGTGTTTGCATGGCGCGCAGTGGTGGTCTGGGATTCAAGTCCATTATGGTGCAGCAACAGATCACGTCCAAGTCGGTTTGCTGCGCTAGCAGGTATCACGATTTGGTATGGTCGCGCCCGCTGGCACGCAGCAACAACAAGCCGCCGAGCATGCGCATGACATGGCGCATCAACGGGGTCATCGGCTTGTGCGCCGAGGCTGCCAGACACATTTTGCTGACGAGGTGCGGCTTGACCAGCGGGCGCACGCGGAACGCCTGGGATTGCCCCGTGGCGATCACCGCGCCCTGGCTGAGAACGGCGTGGCCATGGCCGAAGCGCACCAGGTCGAGAATGGACGGCACGCCCGACACTTCCCAGGCGATCTGCAGTTTGAAGCCGGACAGTGCGGCCTGTGCCTCCACCAATTTACGGATGACGTGCGCGCGATCCGGGATGATCAAGGGATAGTCGGCGAGTTCGGCAAAAGGCATGGCGGCATCGACGCGCAGGCGCGACGCTTGCCGTGATGCGCGCCCCGAGGCGGGCGCCGCCGCCGGGCTCACCAGGCACAAAGGCTCGTCGAGCAGTGGATGGAGTTCGATGGCTGCACTCGGCTCGGGATTGAGCAGCACTCCGATATCCACGCGCCCGGTGGCAATCCATTCGGTGATGTGCGTGGACAACCCTTCGACGATGGTCAGCCGCGCCTTCGGCAGATCTTCTCGAAAGCCTTCCACCAGCGGCAGCGTGACGAGACGTCCCATGCTCGGGGTCAGGCCGATCACCACCTTTCCGGACGGCTCATCCCTCCCGCTCTCCACATCTTCGCGTGCTTGGGAAACAAGTTGCAGGATGCCGACGCTGTGGCTGAACAGGCGCTTGCCGGCTTCGGTGAGAATCACCCCGCGCCCGGTGCGTTGCAGCAACTGCGCACGCAGATCGGTTTCCAGCAACCGCACCTGGCGGCTCAAGGCCGGTTGGGCGATGTCCAGCACGATCGACGCCTTGCTGAAGCTGCCCAGCTCCGCAACCCGCACGAAATATTCGAGCTGTTTGAGGTTCATGCCTTTCCCTGAGAAGGCGTCGCCGCCATGATGCACGTTCCCGCAGGATGGAGCGTCGCGCCGACGAGTCGCGCCGCCACGCGGCTTGCGCGCCACACAGCAGCAAGGGATCGCTCGACAGTCCCCCGACCCTGAACCGCAGGCAACCCGCCCGTACCGAATGCCTTGGAAGCATTATCGACTCACCCCGACAAAGCGAAGGCCGATTTCCGGGACAATCCGCCGCTAGGCTTCCAGCCCCAGGCCGACATAGTTTTCCGCCAGGCTGGTCATGGCCGCCTTCGACTGCACCAGGTAGTTGAGTTCGGCCTGCTGCAGGCGCTGGCCGAAGGCACCGTTCTCGGGAAATTTGTGCAACAGGGACGTCATCCACCAGGAAAAGCGTTCCGCCTTCCACACGCGCGCCAGACAGCGCTCGGAGTAGTGCTCGAGCTCGGTTGCGGACCCACGGTAATGCCCACCAAGAGCCTGCCAGAGGAAATGGACGTCCGAGGCCGCGAGGTTCAGTCCCTTCGCGCCGGTGGGCGGCACGATGTGCGCGGCATCGCCAGCGAGTACGAGTCGGCCGAAACGCAGGGGCTCGGCCACGAAACTGCGCAGCGGGGCCATGCTCTTCTCGATCGACGGCCCGGTGACCAGGCGCTCGGCCGCCTCGGCATCGAGGCGGCGGCGCAATTCGTCCCAGAAGCGAGTGTCGCTCCAGCCATCGAGCTTGTCGTCCAGACTGCATTGGACGTAATAGCGACTGCGGGTTTTGGAGCGCATGCTGCAGAGCGCGAAACCGCGCGGATGGTTGACGTAAATCAGTTCGTCCGAAACCGGTGGCGTGTCGGACAGGATGCCCAGCCAGCCGAAGGGGTAGACGCGCTCGTACGTCTGCAGCGTCCCGGGGGGCACGCTGGCGCGGCTCACGCCGTGATAGCCGTCGCAGCCGGCAATGAAGTCGCAGACGATTTCCTGCTCCTTGCCGTCCCGCGTGTAGCGCACCGTGGGCTGGTGGGTATCGAAACCGTGAAGGCTGACATCCGGCACCGCATACAAGGTGGTGAGCCCGGCCGCTTCGCGGGCGTTCATCAGATCATGGGTGACCTCGGTCTGGCCGTAGACCACGACTTGCTTGCCGCCGCTCAGCCCGTGAATGTCGACCCGGTGCCTGCTGCCGTCGAAACACAGTTCAATGCCCCGGTGGGGCAGTCCCTCCGCTTGGAGCCGCTGGCCGACCCCGGCCTTCCCGAGCAGGTCGACCGTGCCCTGCTCCAGAACGCCCGCGCGGATGCGGCTGAGGACATGGGCCTGGCTGCGCAACTCAAGCACGACGTTGCCGATGCCTTCCCGGTGCAACAACTGGCCCAGAAGCAGCCCGGCTGGCCCAGCGCCGATGATGGCGACCTGCGTTCGCATGGCAATCTCCTGGTCTGGAACTTTCGCCGTCAGTCTAGAGACGGCGGCTCGAACCGGGAATGGACGGAAGCTGCAACAGCATGGACAATCCGAACATGATGAGGCAGCCCGAGGTTCGCGAGAGCATCCCCACTTACGCCCTCTACGGCGAGAGCGCTCAGCCCTTCCTGCCGGAGCGTCTGCACTGCGAATCCATCGCCAGGCGCAGCCGACTCTACGACTGGGAGATCCGGCCGCATCGGCACGATTTGTTTGTCCAGATCCTGTGGGTGCGCGCCGGCACCGGCACCGCCTGGCTGGGCGATGACCAGGTTGCACTGCACCCGCCGTGCGCGCTCTGGATTCCGGCGGGGCAGTCCCATGGCTTTCACTTTTCAAGCGATATTGATGGCGATGTGATGACCGTTGTCGCCCAGCATGCGGATGCGCTTCTGGCGCAGGATCCGGATCTGCTGGCGCGACTCGCGCGACCCCATGACCTGCCGCTCGCGACGGCCGACGCCGACAATGCGCGAGGCCTCGGCGGCGTGCTGGCCGCCTTGCTCGCCGAGGTGAACACGCGCGAGCCGGGTCGCTTGACGGCAATCGAAGCCGCACTGCGCCTGGTTTTGCTGCGGTTGGCCCGCGCGGCACAAGACAGCCGCGTGACACGACCGATCGCCCGCACCCGTGCTGCCGGGCATGTGCAGCGATTCCTCGCGCTGATCGACCGCCATTTCCGCGAGCAGCGCCCGCTGGGGTTTTATGCCGAGCGCCTGGGCGTGAGCCCGACCCAACTCAACCGCAGTTGCCGCGACCAGAGCGGCGTGTCTGCGCTGCAGATGGTTCAGCGCCGTGTGTTGCACGAAGCACAACGCGATCTTGTCTACAGCGCAATCAGTGTGAAGGAAATTGCCTTGTCCCTGGGTTTCACCGATGCGGGATATTTCTCGCGTTTTTTTGCCCGCCACCTCGGCCACGCCCCGTCCGATTTTCGCCGCATGGCCTGGCAGCGGCTGCGCGACGGCAGCGACGCCGCAACCGACCCATGAGTGCCAGGCCCGGCACTCGACGGGTCCATGCCAGGCCCTAGTCTCCGAGCGTCAACTCGACCTCGATGTTGCCGCGCGTCGCGTTGGAGTAGGGGCACACCCGGTGGGCGGCGTCCACCAGGTCTTGCGCCACGGCGCGATCCATGCCTGGCAGGTTGACGACCATCCTCACGGCGATGCCAAATCCGGCGGGGATCGGACCGATGTCGACGCTGGCGTCCAGCGAGGCATTCGCCGGCACGGCCACTTTCTTCAGGCCAGCCACATGCTTCATGGCCCCCATGAAGCAGGCGGAATAGCCCGCGGCAAAAAGCTGCTCCGGGTTGGTGCCGTTGCCGGCACCGCCCATGACCTTGGGAGGAGAAAGCTTGACCTCGAGCAAGCCATCATCGGTTACGGAGTGGCCTTCACGGCCTCCGGTGGTGTGTGCGTGCGCGGTGTAAAGGACCTTGTCGAGTTTGGTGGTCATGGTGACGTCCTGGGGTTGAAGAAAGAGGCCGAGAAAATCAGGTGAGCAAGTGCTGTCGAAGCACTTGAATGTCCTGACGAAGAGCAAGCAACTCGGGAAGCGAGCACTGGCTGCGAGCGACGATGTGCGCGGGGATTTTCGCTGCGGAAGCTTTCAGCGCGCGTCCCGCGGCACTGAGCTTGACGCGCACACAACGCTCGTCACTCACATCGCGCAGGCGGGTGATCAGATCTGCCGCTTCCAGGCGCTTGAGCAGCGGCGTCAGGGTCCCGGAGTCCAGAAGCAGGCGCTCCCCCAGACTCGACACCGTCAGGCCGTCGGTCTCCCACAAAACCAGCATGACGAGGTACTGGGGATAGGTCAGCCCGAGTTTGGCGAGCAAAGGCTTGTACACCTTGGTCATGGCCAGCGAGGCGGAATACAGGGCAAAACACACTTGTTGGTCAAGCAGCAGGGATTGATCGGCCATCGCCGTGTTCGTTGTTGCCGTTGTTTTTGCCATGCCATCAATGTAGCACGCAATTGAATTGTGCGCAATTGAATTGCGTGCTTGATATCCGGCGCGCCTTTCGAAGAGGATCATGCCCGTTGATGTTTTCAGAACGATCTGGTGCGCCCGGCTGGAATCGAACCAGCGGCCCTTGGCTTCGGAGGCCAATACTCTATCCACTGAGCTACGGGCGCGGATCTCGATGCTGCTGCCAACTGGCGGTGCGTGCGGCCGCCAGTCGCTGAGCGCTGTTGCCGCTGGCCGTTGCTCCTCAAAGCAGGGCAATCCGCCCATGAACATCGAGTTGATGGTGATGAAAATCAACGTTGGAGTGTATCAGCAGCCTCGTTTGCGGCGAGTGCGGCCAAAGTGGTGCACACAGGCCATATCATGCGGCAGGTTTCACCATCCAGGCCTGTGTCCTAACCACACGTTGATCATGAGCGAACATCCATCCCAGCCTTCCAACGCAAGCGGCGAACTGCCTTTCGCGTCCACGCTGCGCAAGACCATCATCATTTTGCTGGTGGGTTTTGCCACGCCGGTCATTGTCCTGCTGCTGATCGTGCATTTCATCTCGGACGAAACGTTGCCCCCGGCTGGGTCCTCGTCGTTGTCCACGGCCGCTGTCGATCAGCGTGTTGCACCGGCAGGGCAGGTTGCCGTTGCGTCGAGCGCGAAAGCCGCTTCGCAAGCCGATGCGGCGTCCATGTCGAACGCCGCCCCGGCGGCTTCGGCTGCCGTGACAGCGGCAACGGCCTCGCAACCGGCAACCGGCGCCGCGCCAGCAGCAGTCACCGTGGCCAGCGCCGGCGCAGGTCAAACGTTGTACGAGTCGACCTGCATTGCCTGCCATGGCGCTGGCATTGCCGGGGCTCCCAAATTTGGCGACAAGGATGCCTGGGCGCCGATCATCGCGCAAGGCGTACCGGTGCTCTATGACCGCGCCATTCACGGCTACACCGGCAAGCGCGGCATGATGCCGCCCAAGGGCGGCAGCACCGCCAGCGATGCTGACGTGAAGGCTGCGGTGGATTACATGGTGGCTGCGGCGAAGTCCTAGGGCTGCTCGGACCGGAGTCCGATCGCCTGCGGCAGGCGGGCGCGATGCGGATTTCGTGGCCACGCGGCGCGGCCCAAGCGTGCGCCGGAGACGGGTCGGTTCCCGCGGCGCGGCGCGAACAGCCTGGGATGCCATCGCCCCGCACTTTGCCGTGCGGGCCTCTCCCGGTGGGCAACACCGGCTTGGGCCTGCTGCCGCGGGCCGCGGCCACGGGATCTCACTCTCCTCGACAGACCCGAAACGTCGGACCGGCTCCTGGCGCCGCGCCTCAGCGGATGATGGGTTTGGCGTGCCAGATCTGCTCGGCGTATTCGGCGATGGTGCGGTCGGACGAGAATGGGCCCATGCCGGCCACATTGGTCAGCGCCTTGCTGGACCAATCGATGGGCGACAGGTAAAGCGCGTCCACCCGTTCCTGCGCGGCGACATAGCTGGCATAGTCGGCCAGCAGCATGTAGTGGTCGCCCCAGTTCACCAGCAGGTCGTGGATGTTCTGGTAGCGGTGGGGTTCCTCCGGGCTGAAGCGGCCGTCGCGGATGGCGGCGAGCACCTGCGCCAGCTCGGGATTGGCGTCGACGATGGCTTGTGGTTGGTAGCCCGTCATGCGCAGCTCGGTCACCTCGCTGGCGGTCATGCCGAAGATGAACATGTTGTCGGCGCCGACGTTTTCCAGGATTTCCACATTGGCGCCGTCGAGCGTGCCGATGGTGAGGGCGCCGTTGACCGACAGCTTCATGTTGCCCGTGCCCGAGGCTTCGGTTCCGGCGGTGGAAATCTGCTCCGACAGATCGGCTGCCGGGATCATCACCTCCGCCAGGCTGACGCTGTAGTTGGGCACGAACACCACTTTCAGCAACTCGCCCACCCGCGGGTCGTTGTTGATGGTCTTGGACACATCGTTGATGAGCTGGATGATGAGTTTGGCCATGTGGTAGGCCGAAGCCGCCTTGCCCGAGAACAGGATCACGCGCGGCACGGTGACGCTGCCGGGCTGCTCGAGAATACGCAGATAGCGCGTGACCACATGCAGCACGTTGAGCAATTGGCGCTTGTATTCGTGGATGCGTTTGACCTGGACGTCGAACAACGCGTCCACCGGAACCGCCACGTCCAGATGCGTTTTCAGCCAGCCGCAGAGACGCAGCTTGTTGCTGCGCTTGGCCTGCTGGAATTGGCGAATCAGGCCGACGTCGTTCGACAGCGGGCGCAACCTGCCGAGTTGGGACAGATCACGCCGCCAGGTCGGCCCGATGGTGCCGTCGAGCACGGTGGACAGGGCCGGGTTGGCCAGCGCAAGCCAGCGGCGCTGGGTGATGCCGTTGGTCTTGTTGTTGAAACGGTTGGGCCAGAGCTTGGCAAAATCGGCAAAGATCGACTGCTGCATCAGTTCGGAATGCAGCGCCGAGACACCGTTGACGGAATGGCTGGCCATCACGGCGAGGTAGGCCATGCGGATGGAGCGGCCGCCGGATTCGTTCACCAGCGACACATGGCGCATCAGGTTGACATCGTGCCCGTGCTTTTGCGTGAGCTTGGCGAGGAAGTGGGCGTTGATGTCGAGGATGATCTGCAGATGGCGCGGCAGCACGCGCCCCAGCATGTCGATCGGCCAGGTTTCCAGCGCCTCCTGCATGAGGGTGTGGTTGGTGTACGAAAACACGCCCTGGCAGATGCGCCAGGCATCGTTCCAGGGGAGGTGATGGACGTCGAGAAACAGGCGCATCAACTCCGGAATGGCCAGCACCGGGTGGGTGTCGTTGAGATGGATGGACACCTTGTCGCTGAACTGGTCGAAGGTCGTGTGCCGGTGCAGATAGCGGCGCATCAGGTCCTGCACGCTGGCGCTGACGAAAAAATATTCCTGATGCAAACGCAACTCGCGTCCGGCGTCGGTCGAGTCGTCGGGGTAGAGCACGCGCGACACGTTTTCCGACTGGTTTTTCTTCTCCACCGCAGCGAGATAGTCGCCGCGATTGAAGGCGGAGAGATTGATTTCCTCGGTCGCCTTGGCCGACCACAGCCGCAGCGTGTTGGTGGCCTGGGTGCCGTAGCCAGGAATGATGGTGTCGTAAGCCATGGCTTCGACATCGTGGGTATCGAGCCAGGCGCACTGGTCGCCGAGTTTGACCACATGGCCGCCGTATTGCACGCGGTAGGTGACTTCGGGGCGCGCAAACTCCCAGGGATTGCCGGCGGCGAGCCAATAGTCGGGAACCTCGACCTGCTGGCCATGAACGATGGTCTGGCGGAACATGCCGTAGTCGTAGCGTATGCCGTAGCCGTAACCGGGAATGCCCAAGGTGGCCATGGAGTCGAGAAAGCATGCGGCCAGGCGACCCAGGCCGCCGTTGCCCAGGGCGGCGTCGGGCTCCAGGTCGGCGATGACATCCATGTCCACACCCAGTTCGGCCAGCGCCCGGCGCAGCACCGCGGTCATCTCCAGCGCGATCAGGGCGTTGCTGAACGTGCGGCCGATGAGGAATTCCATCGACAGGTAATACACCTGCTTGGCATCCTGGTCGATTTTGGCGTGGGTGGTGGTCATCCAGCGCTCGACCAGCAGGTCACGCACCGCAAAGGAGGCCGCGTGCAGCCAGTCCATCGGCTGCGCAGCCTGCGGATCCTTGCCGACATTGAACATGAGCTTGTTGGCGATGGCCCGCTTGAGCGACGCCACGTCGTGCGGCGTGGCGTCGTGTTCGAAAGGCACGGCTGCCGCGGTGGGAAAAGGGTGGGAGAGTTCGATGGTCATGGTCAGAAGCGTGGAGAAGACAAAACGTTGACGTCACCTTGTCACGGGTCCAGCAAGGCCTGGTAGACGGCGGTGTAGCGTCTCGCAGCCTGGGTCCAGCTGAAATCCTGGCGCATGCCGGTTTGCCGCACGCGCGCCCAGGCGCGTGGTTGCCGGTACAAGGCGAGCGCGCGGCGCAGCGCATGCCGATAATCGGCCTCGGTGAAGGAAGCAAAGACTATGCCTGTCGCGGTCTGGTCGGCCAATGTCGCCAGATCGGCATCGACGACGGTGTCGGCCAGTCCGCCCACGGCGCGCACCAGCGGCAGGCTGCCGTAGAGCAGGCCGTAGATTTGCGTGAGGCCGCAGGGCTCGAAGCGTGAGGGCACCAGGGTCACGTCGCTGCCGGAAAAAATGCGGTGGGCGAACAACTCGTCGTAGCCGATGCGTACCGCCAAGCGCCCCTCGTGCCGTTGCGCGGCGTCGGCGAAGGCCTGCTCCAGTTCGCGCTCGCCGCTGCCCAGCACCAGCAACTGAGCGCCGCCGCGGAGGAGGTCGTCGATGCCAGCCAGCACCAGATGCAGCCCTTTCTGGTCGGTGAGCCGGCTGACCACGGTGAACAGGGGTGCATCCTTGCCGATCTCCAGCCCGCTTTCCTGCTGCAACGCGGCTTTGCATCTGGCTTTGCCGGCCAGATGCCCGGCATCGAAGTGGTGGGCGATATGGACGTCGAGGGCGGGATTCCACACCGCAGCATCCACCGCGTTGAGGATGCCGCTCAGATCGTTGTGGCGGGCGCGCAGCAGACCATCGAGCCCAAAGCCTTGCTCGGACGTTTGGATTTCCCGGGCATAGGTAGGGCTGACCGTGGTGATTTTGTCGGCGTAGAACAGGCCGGCCTTCATGAAGGAGATCTGGCCGTGAAACTCCAGACCATCGACCTGAAAGGCGGCCGTCGGCAAGCCCAGATCGCCGAAAAGCCGCGCCTCGAACAGACCCTGATAGGCCAGGTTGTGCACGGTGTAGACGCCTGGCACGCGCTTGACGCCGCCCGGCCAGTGCTTGAGGCAGGCCATGGCCAATGCGGCATGCCAGTCGTGGCCATGCACCAACTGCGGCGTCCAGTTCGCGTCCAGGCCGTGAGCGAGATGTGCCGCCGCCCAGCCCAGCGCTGCAAAGCGCCGGTGGTTGTCGGCATAGGGGCGGCGCTGCGCGTCTTCATAGGGGTTGCCGGGCCGCTCGAACAGGCCGGGTGCATGCAGCACATAGGCGTGGATCGGTTGCCTCGCGGCATCCGGCACGGCCGACAGCCTGCCGGCGAGAACCTGCACCGATTCGCCCCAGGGCATGGTGAACCGGCCGATGGGCATGGCGTCGTGCAGGCCGGCGAGGATCGCGGGGAAACCGGGCAGCAGCACCCGCACATCGCAGCCCGCTGCGCCGAGCGCCGCAGGCAGGGCACCGGCAATGTCGGCCAGCCCACCGGTCTTGAGCAGGGGGAAGATTTCGGCGCTGAGTTGCAGGATGCGCATGATCGGTGCGGTCCGTCTTACGCCTTGGAGAGCCGATCGAGCATGTCGCGCGTCACCAGGACCACGCCGTTGCCGGTGCGCTCAAAGCGCGCGGCGTCCAGTTCCGCGTCCTCGCCGATCACCAGACCGACCGGCAGGACGCAGCCGCGGTCAACCACCGCCTTGCTGATGCGGCAGCCTCGTCCCACCACGGTATCGGGCAACAGCACCGCCTGATCGATCTGGCAAAACGAGTGCACGCGAACATTGGAAAAGAGCACCGAATTGCTCACCATCGAACCCGAGACGATGCAGCCGCCGGACACCATGATGTTGATCGCCTGGCCATGCTTGCCTTCGGCATCCTGCACGAACTTGGCGGGGGGGAGCTGCATCTGGTTGGTCCAGATCGGCCATTCGGTGTCGTACAGGTTGAGCTCGGGGGTGACCGAGGCCAGATCGAGGTTTGCTTCCCAGAACGAGTCGATGGTGCCGACATCGCGCCAATACGGCTCAGCCCCCTGGGCTGCCGACACGCAGGACATGGAGAACGGGTGCGCCAGGGTGTGGCCGTCGCGCACGATGCGCGGAATCACGTTTTTGCCGAAATCGTGACTGGACGCGGTGTCGTTGATGTCTTCCTCCAGCAGCCTGTAGAGCACACTGGCGTTGAACACGTAGATGCCCATGCTGGCCAGCGAGATGCCGTCGCGCCCGGGCATGGTCGGCGGGTTCTCGGGCTTTTCGACGAAGTCGATGATCCGCCGTGCCTCGTCGATGGCCATCACGCCGAAGGCCGACGCCGTGGCGCGGGCCACTTCGATGCAACCCACGGTGCAATCTGCGCCGTTCTCGACGTGGTCCTTGAGCATCAGGGAGTAATCCATTTTGTAGACGTGATCGCCCGCGAGCACGACGATGTACTCCGGCTTGGACGACTGGATGATGTCGAGGTTCTGGTAGATGGCATCAGCCGTGCCGCGGTACCAATGCTCCTCGTTGATGCGCTGTTGCGCGGGCAGCAGATCGACCATCTCATTGAGTTCGGCGCGCAGGAAACTCCAGCCGCGCTGCAAATGCCGCAGCAGCGAATGGGACTTGTACTGGGTGATCACGCCAATACGGCGGATGCCGGAATTGACGCAATTCGACAGCGCGAAATCGATGATGCGGAACTTGCCGCCGAAATACACGGCCGGCTTGGCGCGCTTGTCGGTCAATTGCTTCAGCCGCGAACCTCGCCCACCCGCCAGCACGAGCGCAATCGAGCGCCGCACCAGCATATGGGGTTGCATCTGGCGATCCGGGATCGTCGTCGGGCTGGCATCCTTGTCCTGGCTCATTAGGGTCTCCTTGGTTGTGGTTCGAGAGGCGAGGTTTCAAAGCACGGCTGCAACTGCGGTTCAGGTCATCACGCTGGGGGCGTTCATGCCGGTCCAGTGCTTCACACGGGCGACGAGCTCCGCCACGGCGACGAGCGGCGCCAGGGCCGCTTGCGCTGGCAGGTCATGGCGCGCCGGATCGGGTTCGTGGTGCTCCAGGTAGATGCGCAGCGTGGCGCCTTGCGTGCCCGTTCCCGACAGCCGGAACACCACGCGCGAACCGCCTTGCAGAACGATGCGCACCCCCTGCTTGTCGCTCGTGCTGCCGTCGGTCGGGTCGGTGTAGGAGAAGTCGTCGGCGATGGCCACCGGCTCCCCGGCAAGAACCTGGCCCTTCCAGCGCGGCAGCGAGGCGCGCAGGTCGCGCATCAAGGCGTCGGCCTGGTCCGTCGGGATGCCTTCGTAATCGTGGCGCGAATAGACGCAGCGGCCGTAGTCGCGCCACAGACCTCTCACCAGGGACTCGACCGACTCGCCGGTCACGGCAATCAGATTGAGCCAGAACAGCACCGCCCACAGACCGTCTTTTTCGCGGATGTGGTTGGAGCCGGTGCCATAGCTCTCCTCGCCGCACAAGGTCACCTTGCCGGCGTCGAGCAGATTGCCGAAGTACTTCCAGCCGGTGGGCGTTTCATGGCACGTGAGCCCCAGCTTGCGCGCCACCCGGTCGATTGCCGTGGAGGTCGGCATGGATCGCGCCACCCCGGCCAGCCCCGCCTTGTAGCCGGGAATGCGCGTGGCATGCGCAGCCAGCACGGCGAGGCTGTCGGACGGCGATACGACGAAGTTGCGGCCGACAATCATGTTGCGGTCGGCATCGCCGTCGGTGGCCGCGCCCATGTCCGGCGCGTCGGGTGCCTGCAGGTGTTCGATCAGGTCGATGGCATTGGCCGGATTGGGATCAGGGTGCAGGCCGCCGAAGTCCTCCAGCGGCTGCGCGTGGACGACGGTGCCTGGCGGTGCACCCAGTTCGCCTTCGAGCAAGGCACGGGCATAGGGGCCGCCCACGGCCCACATGGTGTCGAGACGCAGCCGAAAGCCGCGCTGGAACAGACCGCGGATCGCGTTGAAATCGAACAGGCCGCGCAGCACCTCGGCATAGTCGGCCACCGGGTCGATGATCTCGATCCGGGTGTGGTGCAGCGGATGGCTGCCCAGCGCGTCGAGCGGAAGATCGGCAGCCTCGATGGTGTGGATCGCGGTGATTTCACGCGAACGCCGGTAGATGGCTTCCGTCACCGATTCGGGCGCGGGGCCGCCGTTGTCCAGGTTGTATTTGATGCCGAAGTCACCCGTGGGTCCGCCCGGATTGTGGCTGGCCGAGAGCACGATGCCGCCACTGGCACCACGACGCCGAATCACGGCGCTCAGAGCCGGGGTGGACAGAATGCCGCCTTGGCCGACCAGCACCCGGGCATAGCCTTTGGCCGCCGCCATGCGCAGGATGGTCTGGATGGCGACGCGGTTGAAGTAACGCCCATCGCCGCCGACGACCAGGGTCTTGCCGCTGGCGTCTGGCAACACGTCGAACAGCGCCTGGACGAAGTTCTCCAGATAGCCGGGCTGCTGAAAGACATCCACGCGCTTGCGCAGGCCCGAGGTGCCGGGGCGCTGGTCGAGGAACGGCGTCGCGGGGCGGGTGATGTGGCTCATGCTGAATCCTCTCCTGGGTCAGACTGCGGGTCAAGCTCGCGGATGGCCACCCACAGGCTCGTGGGCGGCAGGGTTTCGCTGGCGGCCAGCGGGCGCGGCGCCCGGTCCGGTGCGTCGTCCGGGCTCGGCAAGGCGTTGCTCGCCAGTCTGAGCATCCAGTTCCCGGGGGGCGGGAGAACGACGGCGTTTTCCGCCCCGGCGTGAACCAGGAGCAGGGCTTCCTGGCGGTGTACCGGGTCGGTCAACCGGAGCATGAGGGTTCCCGGGCCGTGGCGCTGCCACTGCTCGGCCGTCATGGCCTGGCCGTCGGCCTGCAACCAGGCCGCGACCGGGCCGCTGGCCTTGGCTTCGGTGTGCCACCAGCCCCGGCTCTGCAGCACCGGGCAGTCGCGCCGCAAGGCCAGAACGGCGCCGACGAAATCGCGCAGGCTCAGGTCGGGCTGCATCCAGTTGAGCCAGGAGATGGCGTTGTCCTGGCAGTAGGCGTTGTTGTTGCCGCGCTGGCTGTGGCCGATGTCGTCGCCCGCCAGCAGCATGGGCGTGCCCAGCGACAGCAGCAACGCGCCGAGCAGGGCACGGCTCTGCCGGGCACGGGTGGCCAGCACATCCGGACGGTCGGTTTCGCCCTCGACGCCGTTGTTGATGCTCAGGTTGCGGCCGTGGCCGTCGCGGTTGTCTTCGCCGTTGGCCTGGTTGTGGCGGTGGTCGTAACTGACCAGATCGCGCAGGGTGAAGCCGTCGTGCGCGGTGATGAAGTTCACGCTGCTGTGGGCGCCGCGTCGTGTCGGGTTGAAGGTGTCGCTCGAGCCCGCCAGCCGTGTGGCGAGCACCCCGGGTGTGTCCTGCTGTTGCAGCCAGAAACCACGTTGCGTGTCGCGGAAGCGGTCGTTCCACTCCAGCCATCCCGGAGGAAACGCGCCCAATTGGTAGCCGTCGGGGCCGAGGTCCCAGGGTTCGGCCACCATCGGGCAGCCGCGCAACACCGGATCTTGAGCGATGGCCATGAGCAGCGGCGCATGCGGCGCGAAGCGCCCGCCATGCTCCATGCTCCCGCGCGCCAGGGTGGCGGCCAAGTCGAAGCGAAAGCCGTCCACGCCGAATTCGGTGACCCAGCGGCGCAGGCTGTCCATCACCGTGCGCAGCACGAGAGGCTGGTTCAGATTGATGCTGTTGCCGCAGCCCGTCCAGTTCACGTAGCGGCTGCGGTCCTGCGTGTCGAGGTGGTAATACAACGCGTTGTCGATGCCGCGCAGCGACAGCGTGGGGCCGAGTTCGTCGAGTTCGGCGCTGTGGTTGTAGACCACATCGAGCAGCACTTCCAGCCCCGCGGCGTGCAGGGAGTCCACCAGCGCGCGCAACTCGGTGCGCGGCGTGCTGCCCGGCATGCCGCTCCAGTAGCGTGTTTCCGGGGCGCTCCAGGCCACCGGGCTGTACCCCCAGTAATTGCGCAGCCCCATGTCGAGCAGGCGCGATTCGTCGGCGCGAAACGCCACCGGCATGAGGCTCAGCGTGGTGACGCCGAGACGCTGCAAGTGGGCGATGCAGGCAGGGTGGGCGAGACCCGCGTAGGTGCCGCGCAGTTCCGGCGGCAGCTCGGGATGCAGGGCGCTGAACCCCTTCACATGCACTTCGTAGATGACGCGCTGCGCCGGGTCGATGACCGGGCGCGGCACGGTGAGCGGGGGCAGGTCGCCCACGACGCGGGCCTTCAGCGCTGACGCGGCGTTGTCGCGCGGGTCGGGTAGCGCGGGGTTGGCTGGGAGGTGGCCGAGGTGGATGTCGCTGCCGTCGTAGCGGCCCACGACGTCGCGCGCGCAGGGATCGAGCAGCAATTTGGCGGGGTTGAAGCGATGTCCCTGCTGCGGCGCCCAGGGGCCATGCACGCGCCAGCCGTAGACCAGCCCGGTGCCGCAAGCCGCCTCGACCGGCAGGATGCCCTGCCAGACGCCGTCGCGCTGCTCCGGCATCGGCAGGCGGGCCACTTCGGCTTGTCCCTCGGCGTCGAACAGGCAGAGCTCCACCGCCTGCGCATGGGGCGCGGCCAGTGCGAAGTGAGTGCCGTCTTCCTCGGCCCGCGCGCCCAGTTCGCGAACTCGCCCCGGCCGCAGCCGGATGGAGGCAGCGCTCAGCAGCAGGGGGTGGCGCGGCGCGTTCATGCGGACGGTCGGAGAATGAGGCAGGCCAGCGGGGGCAGGGTCAGGTGCAGGGAAAAGGGCCGGTGATGTGCAAACACCGGCTCGGCGCTGCTGAGTGCGAGGTCGATGCCGGAGCCGCCATACACCGGGTCGTCGGTGTTGAGCAGCACCTCCCAGCGCCCGGACCGCGGCACACCGATGCGGTAGGCCCGGCGCGGCTCTGGGGTGAAGTTGCACAGCACGACGCATGTGCTGCCGTCTTGCGCGCCTCGCACGAATGCCAGCACCGACTGCGTCGCGTCGTCGTGGGTGATCCACTCGAAACCGCCGCTCTGGTGGTCGAGCTGGTGCAGCGGCGGGTGTGCGCGGTAGGTCAGGTTGAGGTCGCGGACCAGGCGCTGGATGCCTTGGTTCGGGGCGCGCTGCAACGCGTCCCAATCCAGGCTGGCATCGGCCTGCCATTCCCACGCCTGCGCGAATTCGTTGCCCATGAACAGCAGCTTCTTGCCGGGGTGACTGAACATGTAGCCGAGATAGGCGCGCAGGTTGGCGAATTGTTGCCAGGGGTCGCCCGGCATTTTGGCCAGCAGCGAACCTTTGCCGTGCACCACCTCGTCGTGCGACAGCGGCAGCACGAAGTTCTCGTCGAATGCATAGACCATGCTGAAGGTGAGTTCGCCGTGGTGATGCCGCCGGTGGATGGGGTCGCGCTGCACGTAGCTCAGGCTGTCGTGCATCCAGCCCATGTTCCACTTGTAGTGAAAGCCCAGGCCACCGCCCTGCAGGTCGTCGCTCGGCGGCCGGCTCACGCCGGGGAAGGCGGTGGACTCTTCGGCGAGGGTGATGGCCCCGGGCCGCTGGACACCCACGGTGTGATTCATGCGCCGCAGAAAGGCGATGGCCTCCAGGTTCTCCCGTCCGCCGAAGCGGTTGGGCACCCATTCCCCGGGCGGGCGGCTGTAGTCGCGGTAGAGCATCGAGGCCACGGCGTCCACCCGCAGGCCGTCCACGTTGAAACGCTCCAGCCAGTAGAGCGCGTTGGCCACCAGGAAGTTGCGCACCTCGGTGCGGCCGAAGTTGTAGATGAGCGTGTTCCAGTCCTGGTGGAAGCCTTCGCGCGGGTCGGCGTATTCGTACAGGTGGGTTCCGTCGAAATTGGCCAGGCCGTGGGCGTCGGATGGGAAGTGCGCGGGCACCCAGTCGAGGATCACGCCCAGGCCTGCGGCATGCGCGGCGTCGACGAAAACCTGAAAATCCTCCGGCGTGCCATGGCGCGCCGTGGGGGCGAACAGGCTGATGGGCTGATACCCCCAGGAGCCGTCGAACGGGTACTCGCTCACCGGCAGCAACTCGAGGTGGGTGAAGCCCATGTCCCGGGCGTAGGGCACCAGGGTGTCGGCCAGTTCGCGGTAGCTCAGCCAGCGCCAGCCCTCGAGCTTGCGCCAGGAGCCGAGATGCACTTCGTAAATGCTGATGGCCCGCTCGAAAGCGTTGGCCAGCGCCATCTCGGGGCGCAGTGCGTGCATCGGCGGCAGCCCTTGCACGATGCTGGCGGTGTTCGGGCGCAGTTCGCTGCGAAAGGCGAAGGGATCGGCTTTGAGCAGCCGTTCATCGGTTCGCGTGAGGATTTCGAATTTGTACACATCGCCCACGGCGACGTCGGGCAGGAACAGCTCCCACACGCCGCATTCGCGCCGCAGCCGCATGGGGTGGCGGCGGCCGTCCCAATGGTTGAATGCGCCCACCACCGACACCCGCTTCGCGTTCGGTGCCCAGACGGCAAAGCGCACGCCCGCCACGCCCTGCATCGCGCTCGGGTGTGCGCCGAGGCATTCGTAGGGGCGCAGATGCGTGCCTTCAGCCAGCAGCCACACGTCCATGTCGCCAAGCACGGGCGGGAAGCGGTAGGGGTCCTCCAGATCCGCGACCCAGGGCGGATCGCCCGCCTGCAGGGGCGGCCAGCTCACGCGCAACCGGTAGTCGAAGGGTTTGCGCCGTCGTGGCATGCGCGCGCTGAACACGGCGGTTTCGCCCAGCCGCTGCAACGGGGCAACGGCCATGCAACTGCCACGTTCGACCACCTCCACCGCCAGCGCGCCGGGCAACAATGCCTGGACCCACAAGGCGGTTCCCCGGGAGTGCATGCCCAGCACGCTGAAAGGGTCGGGGTGACGCCCTTCGGCCAGATCGGCGAGGTCATGATCGGTCAGCATGGTGTGGATTCCGTCACAGGCAGGCGTGCATACACATGACAAAAACGGGCCAGGCCCTCGGCGTGCGCCGGGTGCACCTGATTCCAGTGGAAGCGCCAGGACCAGTTGCCCTGCGGGGTGCCGGGTGTGTTCATGCGATGCGTGCCCGGCAGCCGCAGCACGTCCTGCATGGCATGGATGGCCAGATCGGCCACACTGGCGCAGGCTGTGCGGATCAACGTCCAGCTGATGTCGTGGCCGTCACAGGCCAGATACTCGCGCAGGTGATGACGCATGCCTTCGGGTGCGCTGTCCCACCAGCCTTGCGAGGTGTCGTTGTCATGGGTGCCCGGGTAGACCACGGCGTCGTGTTCGTAGTTGTGCGGCAGGTAGATGTTCTTGCCGCCCTCTTCGCCGTCCCAGGCGAAGTGCAGGATGCGCATGCCGGGGAAGCCGTAAGCCTTGCGCAGCGCAACGACGGCGGGCGTGATGACGCCCAGATCCTCGGCGAGGATGGGCAAGGGGCCCAGCGCATCGGACACGGCCTTGAACAGCGCCGCTCCGGGGGCAGGAACCCATTGGCCGTGGATGGCATGGGGTTCCGAGGCGGGAATCTCCCAGCAGCTCTCGAAGCCCCGGAAGTGGTCCACGCGCAGCAGATCGACCCGTTCGAACGTCACCCGCAGCCGCGCGATCCACCACTGAAAATGCTCGGCTTCATGCGCAGGCCAGCGGTAGATCGGATTGCCCCAGCGCTGCCCGGTGTCGCTGAAAGCATCGGGCGGTACACCGGCGACAACCAGGGGGTTGCCGCGGGCGTCGAGCTGGAACAAATCGGGCCGGGCCCAGACGTCGGCGCTATCCAGGGCAACGAACATGGGCATGTCGCCCACCAGCCTGACCTGGCGTGCATGGGCATAGTCGCGAAGCCGGCGCCATTGCCGAAAGAAGCACCACTGGCTGAACTTCCAGAAGGCGATGCGCACGGCGTGTTCGGCAGCGGCCAGCGCCAGGGCCTTGGCGTCGCGCCAGGCCAGGGGAGCATCCCATGTGTTCCACGGGCGCCCGCCGAAGTGCTCGCTGAAGGTCATGAACAAGGCAAAGTCGTCAAGCCAGCCGGCCTGACGGGAGCAGAAGGCGGTGAAGTCGGCTCGCTCGTCCGGCGAGGCCAGCGCCTGGAACCTGGCGGCGGCGCGCGCAAGACGCTCCATGCGGAAGGGAATGACCGCGTCGAAATGCACGTGCGTGTCGTGCAGGCCGTCCACCGGGACGAGATCGGCGGCGTCGAGCCAGCCGCGTTGCCCCAGCTCGGCGAGATCGATCAACAGCACATTGCCGGCGAACGCCGAACTGCCCATGTACGGCGAATGGCCCAGACCAATGCTGCCAAGTGGAAGAAACTGCCAGAGGGACTGCCGCCCCTGCGCCAGCCAATCGACGAAGTGGTAGGCCGATGGGCCCAGATCGCCGCTGCCATGCGGGCCGGGCAGCGACGTGAGGTGCAGGAGCACGCCACTGGCCCGTGGAAATCGCATCGTCGTTGAGCTCTGGGTCATGGGCTGATCGGGTTTCTGGACACACGATGCAAAAACGGCGGAGCGCGCCCAGCTGACTTGATCGGTGCCTGCGATTGCGCGCCGCAATGGATGACGCAAAGAGTGTAAGGACAATGGGAGATGCATGGGGCGCACCGGTCGCTGGTTGCGGTGCGGGCCACTCCGGGCCTGCCTGTGCGACCATGCCCGAAAAGGCTTGAACCCGAAATCGAACGATCGTTCGATTTCGGCAAACGCCGATCTACAATCGCTGACGAACCGGCGCCGCAAGCGCCTGCGCACAATCCAGGAGACAGGCATGACATCGCATCAACTGCTGGACCAGTTCGGCCCGCGCGAGGCCATGGATTACGACGTGGTGGTGGTGGGCGGCGGCCCCGCAGGACTGGCCGCCGCCATCCGGCTCAAGCAGCTTGCGGCCGAGACGCAGCAGGAGATCACCGTCTGCGTGCTGGAGAAGGGTTCCGAGGCGGGTGCGCACATCCTGTCGGGTGCCATCATGGACCCGGGGGCGCTCACCGAATTGCTGCCCAACTGGAAGGCCGACGGCGCGCCGCTGGACCAGCCGGTGACCGAGGACACATTCTGGTTCCTGAGCGCAACCGCCGCCAGGCCGGCTCCGGCCCTGGTCATGCCCGACT
>JAJZDV010000021.1 GCA_021846025.1 Pseudomonadota bacterium | reverse complement strand
GTCCGGTCTGACTCGCGCAGCACGGCCACCATCTGCTCCTCAGTGAATCGACTCTTTCTCATGGGCTCCTCGCGGATGAAGAGCCATTCTTCTAGAAATCATTGGTCCGAAAAAGTCGGGCAGGTCAATGACACAGGTTGTTTGAGTTGTACGTACTGACCTGTAGCAACCGCAATTTATTTGGAGAGGCTGCAAAGACCCACCGTGCGTGCAAAACCGGCGTCATCGCTATCGCTACACGAAGTCCAAGGCCAACTGTTTTGGCAAAGGACCTATGTATGAATCAGAAAACCTCACCACAAAGCGCCAACGTCACCTTCGGCACGCTTCTGACAAGGCAAGAGCTCCAGCAGGAGTTCAATACGCTCAAGCAACTCCCGACCGCGACCAGCCACGCGCTGTACGCAACGCTGCCGGACGCCATCGTCCGCCATCTTGAATCTGCACTGCTGCCGCACGCCGCAGCGCTCGGCATCGCGCGCACGCCAGGCGGCATCATCTGTGCCGTGCTCACGAACCAGGCTGGCCCAACGCAGGTTCGGTTCATCGTGCCGCTGCTGACAGACAAAGCCAAGTTCTGGCTCACCGAAGCCGCGGAGGAAAAGCACCAGATGCAGTGCGCCGTGGACATCGTCGAGACGCATCAACTTGCGCTCGTGCAGGTCATCAACCCGCTCGCGGGTGACACACAAGGTCAATGGCCCACCGTCAAAGCAATGCTGGCCAAGCCGATGCCCACAGTCGACGTTGCAAGCCAGGCTCAAGAACTGGTGTCCCTGGTTCATATCCTGGCCGACGAGGGCGAGTCGCTGCTGCCCATCTTCTCGATTGACGCGGTTTGGTACGTGCTCGTTGGGGAGCTCCAGGCACCCCCCGGACCGGGCTCGGCACCCAACCCGAGCGGGTTGGTGCATTGAACAGGAAGGACTTGCCTCGCAATTCGCCGGACCCCAAAGGGTCCGGTTTTTCCTGACGGGCGGGTTCTCCGTGGCGTGCTGGGACAATAACGGTGCAGGTGCTTGCGTAGGAAATGCCTGTGCACGCCCCCGCAACCACATTGACCACCAAAGAAACGGACAGTCGGCGAGCGCGAACGCGAGCGCCTGCGCTCACCGAGTGGGCGCAGTGGCGGTCAAACCAGCGCGCCTTGACGGCAGCCTTTCGGCCACCGTCAACGGCCAGCCGCCTGGTGCGCTCTTGCGCAGGACGAAGTGCTTGGGGGTGAACTCGACAAACGCCGGCCTCTGCCGCAACGATGCCAGCAAGGCGCGATTCACCACCGACTCGAGAACGACGCCATCCTCGACCAGTGCGACACACAGCTGACAGTACCGCCAGAACCAGCCGCGATGCCGGTAGCGCGTCGGCACCTCGATGGTGGCCAGGGTGATGCACTCACCGACGGTGAGCGCGTCCGTGAGCACCAACGACGGGGCATAGCGCAGATACACCGCAAAGCCGGCAAATTCCAGCCACCGATTGGTGATGCCGCCACCCTGGCGCGCGGCATCGACAAACGCCAGCGTCTGCGCCTCCACTGAGGGCAGCACGGGGCCACGGCGCGCGTTCATGCGGACCTCCGCGCGAAGTCGACCACCACAACGTTGCTGCGCGGGCGCACGGCTTCTCCACACTCGACGACCACTGGCGTGCCATGGGCGACGAGCAGGGGCGGCGATTGCGACTGTTGGGCGGTTAGGGTCTCGACAACCCGCGCTGGCTGGGCGCCGGGATGCATCGGATGTCCATGCATCCGCGTCACCGCATCATCCGATTTCAGATTGATATAGCGCATCAACTGCGAATCGGTCTTGTGGCCCGTGATGAGCTTGAGCACGGGCAAATTGCCGTTCAAGTCGAGCGCGTAGCGCGTGGCTGCCGTATGCCGCAAGTCATGCGGTTTGACGTTCTCAAGGCCCGCCACGGTCCGCGCTGTCGACCACGCCTTTTTCAGCGCTTCATACGTCGTGGGCAACAAGCGCGCGGTTGGTCCGGGGCATCCGTCCCGCGCATGGAGGTCACGCAAGATGCCCATCGCGCCAGGCGACAGGGGAACCTCACGGGGGCCGACCTTGCTGTCGCGCAGTTTGAGCACACAGCGCGCCCAGTCCAGGTCCCCCCAACGTGCTTGCCGCAGGGGCTCCGACGAGCGCATGGCGGTCTCCAGCAGCAATGCGAAAGCCGGGAGTGCGTAGGGGTTGTCGTACCCCTGCAGGGCTTGGACAATTGCGTTCCACTCCTTTTGCGTGAGCACGCGGTCGCGCGCGTTGTTGATTTTCGGGATGTCCACCCCGGAGGCCGGGTTCACGCCAGGCTGGGTCCAGGACCATTTGGTGTGGGCATAGTTGAACAGGCGGCTGAGCTGCGCGTGCTCGAGCCTGATGGTCGATGGCTCGTAGTCTTCGTCGCGCATCGCGTACATCAACTGCTGCACGGCATAGGTGGTCACATCGGCAAACGGCATCCGTGCCAGTTGCTGAAGCAGTTTGGTGGATTTTTGGCACCGCGCGTCCTGGCTGCGGCGATGGGCCTGGAGGCTGTTCGGAATGGTGCGCGTCTCCTCGTCGGCCAGCTCGACCCGCCAGTGGACCGAGCCGGCCTTGGCCGCCTGCTCGACTGCATGCAGGCGAATCACGGGCAGGCTGCACGCGCGCAGATAGCAGTTGATGCGACGGGCGTCCTGCGGTGCGCCCTTGAGCTCCGGCAGCTTCTCCCGCGCATAGTCCATGAACGCCACGCCGACGCTGGTCTGATGTGGACCCAGTCTGGCGGGTTTGCCGGTTTCGAGTATCGCCAGTCGCTGCTTTTCGGCCGCCTTCCGTGCCTCGGCCGCCGAGTCATAGCCGCTCAGATAGATGTCCTGGCCGCGCACGCGCACGCGAACCGCCCAGCCCTTGCCCTCCTGATAGGGTTTAGCCATGACGGACCCCACTGCGGCCGGCGTGACCTCGGGACTGGTGACTGTGGGGGATGGACCAACTTTGCATGATGACCTTCACGAGAACTCCTGTGTGGAGTTGCGTGTAGAAACACCCTTCCCAAAAGCCGCAGCGGCGGCGAGGAGGCCGCAGTGGTGCGCATATCGGCGCAGTCGACACCGCACGCCTGTGTCAGAACCCCCGTCAGAAAAACAAAAGCCCCGTCACATGGACGGGGCTAAGTTGTTGATTCTGCTGGTGGCCAGGGACGGAATCGAACCGCCGACACGCGGATTTTCAATCCGCTGCTCTACCGACTGAGCTACCTGGCCGCAAACTGGATGCAAACGCTGGGCGCCGCCGCTGCCGCTGCAAAGTCACAGCAAACAAAGCTCGCAATCATAACAAATCAAGCCGCGGTCGCCGCGGCTGCAGTCACTCCGACTGAGCGTGGTCAAAGGGCGGGGAGGGACTGGCGCCCTGGCTCTTGCGTCCGGTGCGTCCCCAGTCGACGCCCAACTGCTTGAGCTTGCGGTAGAGGTGGGTACGTTCGAGGCCGGTCTTGTCGGCGACCCGGGTCATGCTGCCGCCCTCGCGGGCGAGGTGAAATTCGAAGTAGGCACGCTCGAAGTCGTCGCGCGCTTCGCGCAGCGGCCGGTCGAGGGCGAACGATTGTTCGGCGACCAGCGGCGGTGGTTCGGGCAGGCTGGGTGCCGGCGCGCTCAAGGCGACATCCGGAAGGGCTTTGGGCCCTGGCTTGCTCAGGCCTTGTTCGACTGCGCGCAGCAGCTTTTGCAGCGCAATGGGCTTTTCGAGAAAGGCCATGGCGCCGATGCGGGTGGCCTCCACGGCGTTGTCGATGGTGCCGTGCCCCGACATCATGATGACCGGCATGGTGAGTTGCCCGGCGCTGGCCCACTCCTTGAGCAAGGTGACGCCATCGGTGTCCGGCATCCAGATGTCGAGCAGCACCAGATCGGGCTGGTGCCGCAGGCGCATCTCGCGGGCCTGCTGGGCGTTCTCGGCGGCCTCGACCGCGTGGCCTTCGTCACTCAAAATCTCGGACAACAAATCGCGAATCCCGATTTCGTCGTCCACCACCAAGATGCTTGCCATACGCTGAGAGTTCCGGGGTTTGCCGTCATGCAACGCCTGCGGGCGCGGGGCATGTCACTGCGGGAAATATAAGAGATACACGTGCACCTTGTGCTTGGGTTGACGTGGGCAGATTTTGCACTTCAACCCGTGCATGGTGCTCCTCGGCGATTTTCTTCACCACCGCCAGGCCAAGCCCGGTTCCGCGTGCCTTGGTGGTGATATAGGGTTCAAAGGCACGAGCGATGATTTTCTCGCTAAAGCCCGGGCCGCTGTCGACCACGGAAAGCCTCACCCGCTGGACTCCGCTGTTGGCAGAACGGAAGGTCTCTGTGCGAATGCAGACCTCGCGATGCGCTTGCCCGGCGACGGCATCGAGTGCATTTTGCAGCAAGTTGTGGATGACCTGGCGCAACTGGGTGGCATCGCCTTCGATGCAGGGCAGTTCTTGGGCCAATTCGGCACGCACCAGGAGTGCCTCCTCGCCGTCGCGCGCAAGCATGCCGCTGTAGAGGTTGAGCACATCGCCGACGAGGGCGTTGAGATCCATCGGGGCGAGTTCGGAGGTCGGAGTGCGGGCGTAGTCGCGGAACTCGTCGACCATGCGGCGCATGGCCGTGACCTGGTTGACGATGGTGTTGGTGGCGCGACCGAGCATGTCGCGGTCGGCACCAGCGAGTTTGCTTTCCAGCTTCATCTGCAAGCGCTCCGCCGAGAGCTGGATCGGCGTGAGCGGGTTCTTGATCTCATGGGCCAGGCGCCGCGCCACCTCGCCCCAGGCCAGCGAGCGCTGTGCCGAAATGAGTTCGCTGATGTCGTCGAACACCACCACGGCTGCGGCCTGCCCTGGAAGGGTCAGGCGTGCACCGCGCACCAGCAGCGTGAGGGCGGCCTCGCTGCCCTGCGGGGTGTAGTCGATCTGCTTGAGCCAGTGGTCAGCGCCGCCGCTGCCGGCGAGTTCCTGGAAGGCTGCATCCATCGCCGCGGCGAAGGGCTTGAGACTCTCCACGCTGTCGATGGTCCGGCCGATGGCGCCCTGCAGCGGCAAGCGCAGCACGCGCGTGGCACTGGGGTTGGCCAGCGTCAGGCGCATGCCCTCACCCAGAACCAGCACCCCGGCCGAGAGGTTGTCGAGCACGCTTTGCAAATAGGCCCGCGAGGCTTCGAGAGCCTGTCGGCTGGTTTCGGCCTGTTGCCGGGCTTCGGCCAATTGCGCGGTCATGTCGTTGAACGAGCGCGTGAGGGTGCCGAGCTCGTCGGCGGACTGCAACTCCGGGCGTGGCCGCAGGTCACCTCCGGCCACGGCTTTCATGCCGTCGGCCAGCAGCAACAGTGGACGCGCCAGTTGATTGCCGAGCAACACCGCCATCAGCACCGCAGCGAACACGGCGAGAAACAGGGTGAGGGTCAGGGTCGAGATGTACATGCGGCGCAGGCCTTCGCGCCCGAGCGCGCGCTCCTGATATTCGGCGTACGCGCGCTGCACCTCGAGTGCGCTGCGGGAGATGGCCGACGGCACGTTCTGCACCAGCATCAGGTAGCGCTGGTGCCCCGGCAGCAACAGGCTGCGCGCGGGAAGCGGCACAACCACGCGCAGCTTGAGATTGAGGTTCTCGCCGGTAATGCCGTCGTCACCGCCTTCGACACTGGAGAGCTGGCCCATGAGGCGTAGCTGGCGCATGGATTCGTTGCCAGGCAAATCGGGCACCAGGGCGAACGGATTGCCACCTGCCGTGGCCAGGACGTTGCCGTTGCTGTCGAACACCGTGGCCTGCTCGACGCCGAGTTGCTGCAACAACTGCTCCAGTTCCACGGGGGCGACGGCGCCATGGGCATCGATGACCTGGCTGGCGACGTTGCGCCCCTTGGCCTGCAGGTCCGCCAACATGACGTCGAGCGTGGTGCGGCCAAGGTTCAGACCCGAATCGAGCGCGCGCTCGACCTTGACGTCGAACCAGGTCTCGATGCTGCGGGCGACGAACTGGTAGGAGACGACATAAATCACCGCCCCCGGAAGCACGCCCACGAGCACGAACACCGTAGCCAGCTTGAACAGCAGGCGGCTGCCGAAACGCCGCTGGCGCAGTCGCCACAGCAAGCGCGAGGCGAGGCCGACGATCAGCAACAACAACAGCCCCGCCACAGCGATGTTGATCCAGTACAGCACGCCAAAATAGGGGTTGATGGCCTGCGTGTTCTTGGTGGACACCGCCAGCAGGAACACCAGGAACACCACCAGCGGCAGGCCCGAGGCCAGTGCCGCCCAGGCGGCTACCCGGGTGACGCGGTTGACTGTGGTGGTTTCCATGTGAAGTTGGCGCGAGGGAAATTGGCTTGCAGCTGCCAGTCGGCCTGGGAGCTGACGTTGATCTGAAACGGGCGCGGCAACTGTGACAAATCGAGCTCGAAACTGGCGTACACGCTGTAGCCTTGGCCGACCACGAGGTCCTTGGCATCCGCCGCTTTGAGATGCAGCGCGTGCTGCACCTGGCTGAGCGCCTCGTCCAGGCTGTTGTAGTTTTTCTGCAACGCACCCGTGGACACGCGGTACTTCTCCAGCAGCGGCTGATAGGCCAGACGGCTGAGCACCTGGACGCTGCCGATCTTTTCGTCGAACCACCACCAGCGCCCGCGCACCACCTCGATGCGGGTGAGGAAATACAGCGGTATGCCGCGGTGCAGCGCATCTTCCAGCGCGCGCGGCAGGGCAAACACCACCGTGGCGCTGACGTAAAGCCCATCGACTTCCTGGTCCAGGCTCAGGGGTTGGGCATCGACCGTGGCCGCCCGGGCGTAACCGGTCCAGATGCACGCGGTCAAGGCCAGCCCAAAGGCCATGAGTCCGCGGCGGCGAATGGGATCAGGTGCCTGCGGTCGGCTCATGCGAGAGGGTGGTTTCGGTGTTCGGTGCGCTTGGCGAACAGGGCGTAGAAAAAGCCGTCGTGCTCAGGCAGGCGACTCGGGAGGATTTGCCCTGGCGCAGTCCATGCTAACGCATCACCATGCCGCCGCAAGAAGGCTGCAGCTTGCTCGCTGCCCTCTTCGGGAAACACCGAACAGGTGGCGTAAAGCAGCCGTCCGCCAGGGGCCAAAAGGGGCCAAAGCGCCTCCAGCAATGCCGTTTGCTGCGCAGCCAGCGCGGGGATGTCGCTGTCCTGGCGCAGCCAGCGGATGTCCGGGTGGCGGCGCACGATGCCGGAGGCACTGCAAGGTGCATCGAGCAGGATGCGGTCGAACGCTCGGCCGTCCCACCATGTGCCCGTCTGAGCGGCGTTGGCGGCCACGACCTGCACCCGAGGCAGACGCAGGCGCGCCAGCGCGCCTGCGATGCGTTCGGCGCGGGCGGCATCGTGATCCAGCGCGAGCACCTCACAATCGGCGCGCTCCAGGATGTGTGCCGTCTTGCCTCCCGGCGCGGCGCAGGCGTCGAGCACCCGCATGCCGTCGCGGGCGTCCAGCAGGCCGGCGGCGAGCTGGGCGGACGCATCCTGCACGCTCACGGCGCCAGCTTCGAACAGCGGCAAGTCCTGCACCGGCGCCGGCCTGTGCAGGATCAGCGCCTGCTCCAGTCCCGGAGTTTCAGGCGCGGTGGCATGCAGACCCTGCGTCCGCAGCAAGGCGAGGTAGGCGTTGCGGTCGCCCCAGCGGGCATTCACGCGCAAGGCCATGGCCGGGCGTTGGGCAGCCAGGTCCAGCAAGTTGGCCCAGTCCTGCGGGTAGGCGGCGCGCACGCGCTGAACCCACCAGGCTGGATGGTTGTAGCGCGCGGCATCTGCCAGCAGTGCGGTTTGCAGCAGGTGCTCGCGTTCGGCTTGCAAGCGGCGCAGCAAGGCATTGACCAGGCCGCGCCCCTGCCGGGTCTTGGGCCTCAGGGCACAGGCCTGCACCGCCTGGTTGATCAGGGTGTGCTCGGGATAGAGGGGCAGAGGGCCCGCCGAGTCGCCTTGCGGGTTCCCCGGGGCGGTTAACAGGGCGATGGCCACCAGGAGCAGTTGTTCGAGTTCGGGTGGCTTGATGCGCTTGGAGTGCAGGGCGCAGAGCACGGCCTGCGCCCGGCCAAGACCACGCAAGACCTCGAAGCCGATGGCCTGTGCTGCGCCACGCTCTGCCGCGCTCCAGCGCCCGGCGATGGCGAGTTGGGGCAGAGCCGAAGCGAGGGATTGCCCCGCCATGACGCAACCGAGCACGTCCGCTGCGGCTCGAAGGTCAAGGTCAAGGGAGCGCCGCACGGCTGTTGAGGCGTGCGCGGCAGGCCGAGTGGCGGCGGAGGATTCGGTGGGTAGGTTCACGCGGCGCGATGATGCAGTGCCGCAAGCGCGGCGTCAACCACGATGGCGACGCTTGCGCACGATGGCGCCATCAAGGGCAGATGTAGGCGTAACCCTCGCGGTATTGCAGGTTGGTCGCTTCGGACACGCCGGATGGGACGACGGTGGCGTCGAGCAACACGCGATCCTTGGCAATCTTGCGATTGCTCAGGGTGTTGTTGCAAACCCGGAACGACACCCCCTGGGAGGCCAGGCCGCCGACAAGACCGGCGAATTCGGCACCTTTGCCATCGACGGCGCCTTGGAGCAGGAAGTCGATGCCGGCCCCGTTGCCCACGACCACGATCTTGGCCGCGGGATCCGCGGAGAGGTGGTTGCGCACGTTGCCCAGGCAGCGCGAGGCTTGCGCTTCACCCTGGGTGATGTGATAGACCACCTTGACCGGTCCATCCGTGTCGGCGCGCCCAGCGGCCTGGGCGCTGGTGGAGAACGCGGCCGCACCGGCGGCAGCCGATGCCAGCAGCACGTTGCGTCGGCTGGAGGTGGGCGTGGATGTCATGGCAAGGTTCCTCAATTCACGATGGATGTTGTGTCACGGGACGGTGGCAGGACTGGAGCCCTCGAGCCTGCCGCATCCGACAACCGATGGCCAAAGCACATGCCCGGAGTCTGCGGCGATGATGCAAGTTTTTGTCATGCAACGCAACTGGGTGTAACGATCGTCCGGCGGCAATCCGGTCGAGCCTCGGGGCTCGCGACCGCAAAAGTTGATCGTCAGCGGTTGGCTGCCCCGCAACGTCCGGCAGCCCTGGCCCCGCAACAGGGCGCAGTCACCGCGCGGAAAGCCCGCTCCTCGCCCGCAGTTCGCACCAGGGGGCACCCACGACGAGCTGTCGCGTCAAGGCTTGATGTAGTACCAGCCCTCGGACTGCAGCTTGACCAGTTCGTACACCCCGGCGGGCACGATGGTGGCTTCGAGCACCAGGCGCTCCTTCGGGATGTTGAGAAAGGTCATGGTGTTGTTGCAGGCCTTGAACTGCACGCCCTGGTTGGCCAGATCCCCGATCAGCCCCTCGAACAACGCGCCCTGCGGGGTCTTGGTGCCGTTCAGGAGGAAGTGGATGGCCTTGCCGTAGCCCACGACGATGAAGCGCATCTTGGGATCGAGCTGCAACACGTTCTGAATATTGATCAGGCCCTCGTAGGCCTGCTCCAGGCCGTCGCTCATCTGCATCGCCACTCTCCAGGGCTCGCTGGAAATGGCCTTGGCCGGCTCCGGCCCTTGGCTTTGGGCCTGCGCCAGCCCAGCGGCTCCGAGACTGGCCAGACCGGCGCCGAGCAATTTGATGCGGTCACGAGCGTTCATGATGGATTCTCCAGAGGCAGCGAGGTGCGTCTCGCTCACCGGGTTGGCCCCGGCTTGGGCGGGTGACTGCAGCAGGGCGGGGACGTGCCGGGCGTTTCGCCTGCATCTCAAGGCTGTAGCGGGTGCAGACTGAGGCGGTGCAAGCTCCAACGCCGGCGCCGCGCCAAGGCGCGGTAAGGCCAGTAGCCCACCAGCGTGGCGAACGTCAGCGCCAAGGCGTTGAACAAGACGGCTCCCAGAAACAAGCCGAGCACCTGGCCCGGGCCAAGTTCGCGCCAGTACAGCGCCACGGCGATGGCGGCGTTGACCACGCCGACGCCCATGCCGATGGCCGCGGTGATGCGCAGCAGGGTGGGCAAAGTCAGGATGCCGGTGCAATGCTGGGGTGTCATGGTGTAGAGAGAGCGGCGCTGGGGCTCGGGAGGTTCAAAGCCGAATTTGGCCGTCGCCCAGCACCATCCATTTCTGGCTGGTGAGGCCTTCCAGGCCGACGGGCCCACGGGCGTGGAACTTGTCGGTGGAAATGCCGATTTCAGCGCCCAGGCCGAACTCGAAGCCGTCGGCAAAGCGGGTGGAGGCGTTGATCATCACCGTGGCGGAATCGACCTCGCGCACGAAGCGCATGGCGTGCGCGTGGTTTGACGTCAGGATGGTGTCGGTGTGCTGCGAGCCGTAGCGGTTGATGTGGGCAATGGCCGCGTCCACGTCCGGCACCAGTTTGATGGAGATGATGGGTGCGAGGTACTCGGCGCCCCAGTCGGCCTCGGTGGCGTCGCGCAACAGCGGTGCGGCGCCGTGCACGCCCTGCAACAAGGCGCGGCTGTCGGCACAGCAGCGCATTTCCACGCCCTTGAGCGCGAACACGGCCCCGATGCGCGGCAGGAATGCGGTCGCCGCAGCGCGCGCCACAAGCAGTGATTCGGCCGCGTTGCAAGGGCTGTAGCGCTGGGTCTTGGCGTTGTCGGTGACGCGCACGGCCATGTCGAGGTCGACCTCGGCGTCCACATACACATGGCAGTTGCCGTCCAGGTGCTTGATCACGGGCACGCGGGCTTCGGCGCTGATGCGCTCGATCAGCCCCTTGCCGCCGCGCGGAATGATGACGTCGACATACTGCGGCATGGTGATCAGTGCGCCCACGGCGGCGCGGTCGGTGGTGGGCACGAGTTGCACCGCGTCCGCGGGAAGGTCCGCCTCCACCAGCGCCAGTGCCACCAATGCGGCCAGCGCGCGGTTGCTGTGGATGGCCTCGGAGCCGCCGCGCAGGATGACGGCATTGCCCGACTTGATGGCGAGCGAGGCGGCCTCGATGGTGACGTTGGGACGGCTCTCGTAAATCATGCCGAAAACGCCCAGAGGCACACGCATGCGGCCGACGGTGATCCCGCTGGGACGGCGGCGCAGATCGGTCATTTCGCCGATCGGATCGGGCAATGCGGCAACCTGCTCGCAACTCGCGGCCATTTGCGTGACGATCTTGTCGCCCAGGTCGAGTCGATCGATGAAGGCTGCTTCCAATCCCGCGGCGCGCGCGGCGTCCAGATCCAGCGCATTGGCATCGCGCAGCTCCGCGGCATGTTCACGAATCAAACCGGCCAAGGCGAGCAAGGCGGCATTCTTGGCCGCGGTGGAGGCGCGCGCCATGGCCCGCGAAGCGGTGCGCGCACGAACGCCGAGATCGGTGAGCAGGGCGTGAATGGAATCGTCGGCGACTTGCATCATGGTGGTGACTGGATGAGAACGGCTGGGGCCATGGCGCGCAGCCGCCACGTTCTCGGAAAGGTTCAACATTCATTGTCGCAAACTGCGGCCGGATCTGCGCGGCGCTTATTGGAAAAATGGATGGTCATGACGCAAACATTGCGTACGACATCGCGAGCATGTTTGCCTATGCTTGAACGGTTTGACAGCCCAAGCAGGCTTCGCCGTCTGTGCAGAAGGGCAAGCTTGCGCAGGCCGTCGCGCCAAGGCTTGCCCCACGCGCTTCCCAACCCAGGATGGATACCGCGCCTCGGCTCCACCGGGTTTTCCCGGCGCCAACGCCTCTCGACTCAAGGTTCTGGAGATTCTGCATGGCAACTCGCCGCCAACGCTTCACCCAAGTCGGAACTGCGGCGCGCGGTGCTGCACTCGCCAGCGACCATGCCGCCTCGGACGGCCGCGGCCTGAGGGTGCTGCAATGCCGCGTCGCGGTGACTCTCGCCTGCCATGATGCGCATGGAGCATGCAATCGCCGGACGCACCCAGACGGCTTCACCCCGACAAGCTCAGCCAGCCGCAAATGGCCGCCGAGTTCACCAACCATCGCATCCCCGGCGCCGTGCTCACGCCGGAGGTGGTGGGCACGATTGCCGAGCTGCAGTGGGCCGGATCGCCGTGCATCCAGTAAGCCAACCCATCCGGAGGAGATTCCCATGAAACGTACCCTGGCCCCATCACGCCTTGCGCCCCTGCACTTGCGGCGGTTTGCACTGTGCGCGGCCCTCAGCGCCGTTTGTGCAGCAGCAGGCGCTCAGACCGCAACGAGCGCCGGCACGCCGACGCAATGGCCGATGTACGCGCTCAACCCCGGTCACAACGCCGTGGTGCCGTCGAATTTTCCCGCGAGGGCGTGGACCTTTCAGGTGCCCGGCGCGGCCGATGCGGCCAAAAACAAGGTGCTCAACCCCACCATCATTCGCGATCTGGTGGGCTTCCCCATCGGCGTCGCGGTGGTGAACGGCCTGGTCTATGCCACGAATGACAACGGCTTCATCTATGCCGTCGAGGCGCGTCACGGCCAGCTGGCGTGGAGTTTCAACGCCGACAACCAGCTCATGTCCACGCCCGTCGTGGCCGACATCGACGGGCGTTGGCTGGTGTTCATCGGTGCCGGCAATTCGGTCTTCGCCTACAGCCACGCGCAACAGTTCGGTGTGGCCGATGCGCCGGTGATCCGCGGCAACGGCGTCTCGGCGATCTACGCGCTCGACGCCCGAACCGGGCAGGAAGTCTGGGTCTACAAAACCCAGGGCGAGGACATGCCGACCCCGGCACTGTTCCAGGGCAAGCTGCTGTTCGGCAATGGCGATGGCCATGCCTACGCGCTCGACGCCGCCACCGGCAAACTGGCGTGGAAGACGCCCATCCAATCCTTCGTCAGCATGTCGTCGGCCACGCTCGACCCGGAGCGCGGCGTGATGGTGATGGGCGGCACCCAGCCCAGCAAGATCTACGGCCTGGACGCCGTCAGCGGCAAGCTGCTGTGGTCGGTGGCCCCACCCCTGGTGTTCTCCAGCAGCGCTGGCGACGGCACCTGGGCGATGGACGGCAAGGGCCTGGCCATCGGCCAGATCGAAACCCGCACCCGTGCGCAACACGCCACGAAGGAGTCGGCGTCGGAAGAGCTCGCCATCGATGTGAAGACCGGCAAGATCGTCTGGAGCACCGAGCTGGGCGTGGGCAAAACGCCGCCGCGCAACAAGGACGCCGTGCCCACCGTGGTCGACGGCGTGGTCTACACCGGCAGTCCGGTGACGCACACCGAGTACGCCGTCGATGCGCAGACCGGCAGGGTGGTGTGGCAGCAGCCGTTGAAGGTCGGCATGAAAGGCGCCCCGGTGATCTTGGGCAAGGTGCTGATCCAGGCCACCGCATCCGGTGACATCTTCACCCTCGACCGCGACAGCGGCGCAGTGCTGCACACCTACAACGCACACCAGGGCGGCTACGGCCCGCAGAACGGCGTGGTCGTCGGCGGCACCTATTTCAACGGCACCAATGCCGGCATGCTGCAGGCCATTCCGCTGTCGGCCCTGGGTGTCGCGGGCAAGTCCTGAGCCAGGGGCCGCCGCATGCCTGGCAACGGCGCGGGCCGTCAGGATCCTGAGGGATCGGGACGGCCCGGCAGCGTCAGCCGGCCTCCGGGCCAGGCGTCCCCCGCGCGGGATCTCCATCGATGTCGACGATCTCCACGCTGCTCGTGATGGCCGCCGTTTTCGCCAGCATGGCGGTGGCTGAGCAGTATTTTTCATGCGACAGGTGCACCGCCCGCTCCACGACCGATGGCGCCAGCCCCTTGCCGCTCACGGTGAAGTGCAGATGGATGCGGGTGAACACCTTGGGGTCGGTGGCGGCGCGCTCGGCCTGGAGTTTGACGCTGCAGCCACGTACGTCCTGCCGGCCTTTTTTCAGAATGTAGACCACGTCGTAGGCCGAGCAGCCGCCGGTGCCGGCGAGCACGGTTTCCATGGGGCGCGGTGCAAGGTTGTGGCCACCAGGCTCGCCGGCCTGTGCGGCCGCAGCGCCATCCATCGCCAGAATATGCCCGCTGCCGGTGGTGGCGATGAAAGCCATGCCGTCATCGCCGGCCCATTGCACTGTGCATTCCATGGTTGCTCTGGCTCCTTGAGTGTCGTGGCAAGCGTGTGCTGCCGGGATTGGCCAACAGAATATTGCAACGCAGCAAATTGATCGATCTTCAACCCTGAATTCCGGGATGAATGCTGGTGTCGCGTTTTAGTTGTCCAAAATGTGTATTTAAGTCGATGATTTTATTGAACTTATATATAAGTTGATGCTGATTCGCTAAAATAACAAGGTCGGGCGAAGGGTTTTGCAACGCAGCAGCGATTGCCTTACCATGGCATCACGTTGATCGAGTTTGGTTCAACACCCCTTGTCTCCTCCACCCTCCTCTAATGGTGGATTCCAACCCAGGCAACAAGCCTGGGTTTTTTTTGCCTGCCATTCGGGCGGCGCCGCATCCACCTGGCGCCGAGGCGGCCGTTCCTACAATGACGGATTGCCATCTTTCGCAGGCCGGCCGTGACCAAGAAGCATACCGATTATCTCCAGCGCATTCTCACGGCCAGGGTGTATGACGTGGCGCAGGAAACCGCGCTGGAGCCCGCGCGCAATTTGAGCCGCCGTTTGCACAACAAGGTGTTGTTCAAGCGCGAAGACCAGCAGCCGGTGTTCAGTTTCAAGCTGCGCGGGGCTTACAACAAAATGTCGAGCCTGAGCGAAGACGAGCGCAAGCGCGGCGTGATCTGCGCCTCGGCTGGCAACCATGCCCAGGGCGTGGCGTTGTCGGCGCACAAACTGGGCTGCCGCGCGGTCGTCGTCATGCCCTCGACCACCCCCAAGGTGAAGATCGACGCCGTGCGTGCCTTGGGCGGCAGCAACGTGGACGTGGTGCTCGAAGGCGAGAGCTACAGCGATGCCTACGCCCACGCGCTCACGCTGCAGGCCGCGCAGGGACTGGCCTTCGTGCACCCGTTCGACGACCCCGACGTGATCGCCGGGCAGGGCACGATCGCGATGGAAATCCTGCGTCAGCATCAAGCTCCGATCCATGCCGTGTTTTGCGCCATCGGTGGAGGTGGGCTGATTTCCGGTGTGGCCGCCTACATCAAGGCGGTGCGTCCGGAGATCAAGATCATCGGTGTGCAGACTCCCGATTCGGATGCGATGCTGCAAAGCGTCAGGGCCGGCAAGCGCGTGGAGTTGAGCGAGGTGGGGTTGTTCGCCGATGGCACGGCGGTCAAGCGCGTGGGCGAGGAAACCTTCCGTCTGGTGCGCGATCTGGTGGACGACTTCGTTGTCGTCAGTACCGACGAAGTGTGTGCTGCGCTCAAGGACGTGTTCGAGGACACCCGCAGCGTGCTGGAACCTTCGGGCGCGATGTCGGTCGCGGCGCTGAAGCAGTACGCTGCCGCGCACAAACTCAAAGGCGAAACCCTGGTGGCCGTCACCTGCGGTGCCAACATGAACTTCGACCGACTGCGCTTCGTCTCCGAGCGCGCGGAAGTGGGCGAGGCGCGCGAAGCCTTGTACGCCGTGACCATTCCCGAGCAGCCGGGCAGTTTTCGCCGCCTCTGCGGGCTGGTGGGCAGCCGCAATGTGACCGAATTCACCTACCGCATCAAAGGACCGGAGGCCGCGCATGTGTTCGTCGGCCTGGCAGTCAATGGCCGTGCCGACGCGCAGAAAATGGCGCAGATCTTTGAGCGCGCCGGCTATGGCGCGCTCGATCTGAGCGACAACGAGTTGGCCAAGGTCCATCTGCGCCATCTGGTGGGCGGCCCCGCGCCGCGCACGGCGGCGGGAGGGAACATGGCCGAACACGAGCGGCTGGTGCGCTTCGACTTCCCCGAGCGTCCAGGCGCGCTGCTGCGCTTCCTCGACAGCCTCTCACCCAACTGGAACATCAGCCTGTTTCACTACCGCAACCAAGGCGGCGACAGCGCCCAGGTCCTGGTTGGCATCCAGGTTCCACCGAGCGACAAACGGGCATTCCGTCATTTTCTGCTGCAACTTGGCTACCAGCACACCGAGGAAACCGATAACCCGGTGACGCAGTTGTTCCTGTCCTGAGCGGCAGCGGTCCGTGTGCGTTCAGCCTGCGTGCGGCATGACCAGCAGCTTGTGACGCCCCGAGGCATGGGGAAAGCCTTGCAGCGCGGCTTGTGCCAGCGGTGCGGCGACAGACGCCAGGCCACGCTCGTAGCCGCCGATCGATGCTTGAGAACTCCACACCAGCGCACCGGTGGCCGTATCGCGAATGTCCAGCGTGAGGCTGCGGACATACCAGACGGGCGGTGGCATCCAGCCGCCGAAACCGTCATCGTCGTCGTCGCCATCGTCGTCGTCGAAATCGCTGACATATCCAAAACCACCGGTGAACGCCACGCCGCTGTTGGGCAGCATCATCGGTGCCGCCCATCCGGATGGGCCGTACGGGCCGGCGAGATCGGCCTGAATCCGGTAGTCGTAGCTGGCGGTGTACGGCGCCCGCTGATTGAGCAGGGGCACCATGCCCGCTCGCGCCATGGCATCGACCACGGCGCTCTGAAACTCGTAGGCGTGCGCGCTGGCCGCGTTCGCGGCGGCCGCCTGAACCAGCACCTTGGCACCAACCAGTGCCTCAGGGGCCGGGTGAGGGGTCTGCACGGTCGTGCGCAGGGCGCCGAAATTTGCACAGCCGCCGAGCAACAAAACAGGCAGCAGCAGCCCGATGCCGGCCCGACGTCGGAGACCGCGGAGGATGTCGCCAGGACGCATGGGATCGACTCCTAGGGCCGCGGCGCGATGCCCGGGGAAAACGTGGGCGTGAAACTGCTGACGCCCCCGGGGGCGGGAGCCGGCAATGTTTGCACGCCTCCGGTCTGCGGCGGCACATAACCTGGCGTGGTCCCGGCGCCCGGCAACGTGGGGTTGCCTCCCTGGGGCTGGAGTTTGAGGTTCACCTGTGTGCCGTTCTGGAGTAGGACAGCATGGCCATAGGTGGTGGCGTCGAGGCGCACGCCGGGGGCAACCGGACCGCCCACCGCCACCGCTTGGGGCGGTTTGCCGCCCACGCTGATGAGAGCGGCACCAGCCTGGCTGCCGCCGCCAATGACGCCCCAAAGCCGGTAGCGTACCGGCGCCGCCGGACCCTTGTCGGGCAGGGGTGCGGTGCTCCCGAACAGCCGCGGCGCTGCGGCCACCAGAGTGTCGGTATCCAGCCGGCCCACGGCCTGGGCGTCGCTGGGTACGGCGGCCGGGCTGGCCAGCAACTGCAAGCCCCAGTAGCCGAGGCTGGCGGCGCAGGTGAATGCCAGCAGCATGGACATCACCCAGGCCAGGCGCAGGGAGGATGCGGGTGGGCTGTCGGCGACCGTGCCGGCAGCGGGCGATAGACGATAGGACTTGAACATAAGGCCACTATTATGGCCATCCGGTGACGGCAGGCAAGTCGTCAGCCGCTCACCCCAATGCCCGCATGGCCAACACACGGCTCGAACGGGCTTGTGCATGAACCTCCGAGCCGGCCTCGACGGCCCACCATGGACGCCTCCGCATGATTGCCGTTTCCCCATTTTCCGAACCCCTGGCGAACGCGGGTCGACTCGCGCCTCGACAGCGTGGCCACAGCCGCGGCTTCACCCTGATCGAGTTGATGGTGGTGCTGGTCATCATGGGCGTGCTGGCTGCGCTCATCGTGCCCAATATCCTGGGACGCACCGACCAGGCGCGCGAGACCGCTGCCAAGACCGACATTGCCACCATCATGCAAGCGCTCAAGCTCTACAAGCTCGACAACGGCAACTACCCGACGCAGGAGCAGGGCCTGCAAGCGCTGGTGGTCAAGCCTTCGACGCCGCCAATTCCCACCAACTGGAAACCCTACCTGGACAAATTGCCGACCGACCCCTGGGGACGCCCCTACCAATATCTCAACCCCGGCGTCAAAGGCGCGGTCGATGTCTTCAGCTACGGTGCCGACGGCAAGCCCGGAGGCGAGGGCGCCAATGCCGACATTGGCAGCTGGCAGTAGTGCGGGCCACCGGTCCGCAGCGTCGCAGCCGCCGTCCCACCCGGGGTTTGGGTTCGGGTCAGCGCCGCGGCCTGGGTCGGTTCGCGCGCCGCATGCGCCACTCAGGCGCCCAGGGCAGCGAGACAACGGTGGCCAGCCTTGCTTGTGCGATCGACGCAGTCGATGCAGGGGCCATGGATCGGGTCACAGCGCCGCGTGCCGAAGCCCGCGCATCGGCACATGCAGCGCATGGGTTTACCTTGGTGGAGTTGCTGGTCGCCCTGCTGGTGATGGCCTTGCTGACCGGATTGGCCGCCATGGCCCTGCCGCAAAGCGGGCAGGACAGCATGCAGCGCGAAGCCGAGCGACTAGCTGCCCTGCTGGATGCCGCGCGCGAGCAGGCAGCCGCGCGTGGCGAGCCGCTGGCCTGGGCGCCGGGCACTGCCGGCTACACCTTTTTGCAACCTTCACCGCGCGGCTGGGTTCCGCTGGACGATGCCCCGCTCACGGCGCGGCGCTGGCAGTGGCTGAGCGCTGATGCCGCACTGCCGGCCCACTACCAGCCACGCGGCGTCAACGCCACGGTGCAGGCCGGGGAGGTCGCGGTACGGGCCAGCGGTGGCGCCGCCGGACTGGGGGCCGCCCCCAGTTGGCTGGTGTTCGGCACCGAGCCGGTTTCCCCGCCGCTCGACGTCACGCTGCAGGGCGATGGTCGCGTCATCACCATCGCCAGCGACGGACTGGCGCCTTTCACCGTGCGCAGCCAACGCTGAGCCGTGACGCCCGCCATGCTGCGATTGCGCCCACGGCACGCATCCACTCGCGGCTTCACCCTGCTCGAAGTGCTGGTGGCGCTCGCCGTGGTGGCCATTGCCCTGCTCGCCGCCATGCGCGCGTCCGGCGGATTGCAAGACAACGCACAGCGCTACCACCAAGCCGTTCTGGCGCAGCAATGTGCCGAGAATTTCCTCATCGACCAGCGCCTGAGCCGCATCTTCCTGCCCACCGGCCAGAGCCAGAGCCGCTGCACCGAGGCTGACGCAAACTTCACCTTGAACGTGGACGTGCAGCCCACGCCCAACCCCAACTTCCGCCGTGTCGATGTGCAGGTGCTGGACGCCTCCGGCTGGGCGGCGTGGAATGTGGTCACCATCATCGGCGATTTGTGATGCACCACGCGCCACCTGCGGCCCCGCGCCGCAACGCCGGTTTCACCCTGATCGAGCTGCTGGTGGCCGCGCTGATCATGGCGGTGATGGCGGGGCTGGGCTGGCGCGGGCTCGACAGCGTGGCGCAGGGGCGTGACGCCGCACGAACCCGCATGCACGCGGCCGAACGTCTGTCGCTGACGATGCGTCAAATGGCCGACGACCTGGCCGCCGCCACCGACGAGGGCGCAGGCCTGCCGGCGGTGAGTCTGGCCGGCAATGGCGACCTGCTCATCGTGCGTCGTGCACCGCAGGCAATGGGCGAAGACATGCGCGCGTGGCCCGGCGCCAGCCTGCCGCCCGACGCAGGCTGGCTGCAAGTGGCGCGCTGGGGTCTGCGCGGCGGGCGATGGATGCGCTGGGCCAGCGCCCCGAGCGCCTCCCGCGGCGCGCTGCTGGCGGCGATGCAAAGCCCGCAGGGCAGCGCCATCGAAGCCTTGCCAGCCATCACCGACATGCGCGTGCTGGTGTACCGCTACGCCGGCATCGGCATCCTGCAGCAAAGCGGCAGCTGGTCCAACCCCTACACCTCGGCCAACAGCGCCGCCAGCAACAACCCGGCGTTCGCGGCGCTGCGCACCCCAGCCGCCTTGCGGCTCACCTTGCAAAGCGCAGCCCCCGATCTGCAGGGCACCGTCGTGCGCGAATTCCTGCTGGAGAACCGGCAGTGAGCCTGCAACTGCGCAAAATCGCGGTGCTGTCCACGCCGCCCGCCGAGCGCAGCCGCGGGGCGGCGCTGATCACCGCGCTGCTGATTGCCGCGCTGGCCGCGGTGATGGTGTCGGGCATGTTCTGGCGGCAATGGGGCGCCATCAGCCGCGAGCAGACGGCGAAGCAGGCGACTCAGGCACGCTGGATCTTGCGTGGCACGGTGGACTGGGCACGGCTCATCTTGCGCGAAGACGCACGCAACTCCAGCGTCGACGACCTGAGCGAGCCCTGGGCCGTGCCGCTGGCCGAATCGCGCCTGTCCACGTTTCTCGCCGCGCGCGGGCAAAGCGTCGGCAGCCTTCCCGATGCCTGGCTGGAAGGCCACATCACCGACGCCCAAAGCCGCTTCAATCTGGCGGATCTCGCGCCCGGCGGGCGCGTCGACCCGAACGCCCTGGCCGCACTGCAGCGCCTGTGCGCCACCCTCGGCGTGAGTCAGGACGTGGCGCAAACCCTGGCCAATGGCGTGGCCGCCGCGCAGGTGGCCTCGGCGGCTGCGCCGGGTAGCGCGGCATCGCAGCCTGCGCCCGGAGCCAACGCCGGCCAAACCAGCACGTTGCCGGTCCAGCAGTTGCAGGACCTGGCGCGCCTGTCGCCCGCCGTGGCCCAGGCGCTGCCGGCACTGCTTCCCGACGTGACCCTGCTGCCGACGCCGACGCCGGTGAACGCCAACACGGCTGGCGCCACCGTGCTGGCGGCGGTTCTGAACATCTCGGCCGATGCCGCCGCGCGCCTGGTGCAGGCGCGCAAGCAGAATTATTTCCGCAACACCGGCGACATCACCACGGCCTTGGGCCAGCAGGCTCAGCCCGTCGTCAACCCCGCCCTGGTGGGTGTGTCCAGTGGCTTTTTCGACGCCACCGCGCGGGTGCGGATCGACCACTTCGAGTACGCCGAGCGGGCGCTCATCCAGCGCGTCGGCCTCATCACGCTGGTGCTGCGCATGCAGCGCGTGCCACCCTGGCTTGCGGCGGCCCCGGCACCAGCGTCCTGACGGCAGCCGCATCCCTACAATCGTCCGCCATGAGCGACCTTCTCCACCCGTTTGGCGCCAAGCCCTTCGCATGAGCACGCTCATCGTTCGTTTGCATCCAGGCAGCGCAGCCGACGCCGGCGGCAAATCCAGCGCGTTGGACTACACCTTGCTGAACGCCGGCGGACAGGCGACCGACAACGGCCATGCCCAGCCCGCCTTGTTGCCGCGGGCACAGCGCGTGCTGGCCGTGTTGCCCGCCGAGCAAGTCACCCTGCTGGCGCTGAACCTCCCGGCGATGCCTCCCCAGCGACTGCAGGCCGCCCTGACCGGGGCACTGGAGGAGCGCCTGCTGCACGACCCGGCCGGCGTGCATCTCGCGGCTGGCCCACGCGAGCCTGACGGCAGCGTCCGCCTGGCCTGCGCCTGCGAGCGCGGACCACTGGCCGCAGCCTTGCAAACCCTGGCCCACGCCGGGCGCGAGCCTGCCGCCGTGGTGCCCGAGCCGGTGTTGCTGGCTCCCGCGGAGGCCTGGCTCACGGCCAGGCCCGGTGGACTGCGTCTGCTCTGGCGCGATGCCGATGGCGAGGCCGCGTGGCTGCATCTGCCCGCTGATGCCAGCGCCGGCGGGGCCGCGGCAAGCGTCGCCGCTGAGGCCTCGCCCGCCCCCGAATTGCTCACCGCGAGGCCCACTCGCGTGCTGGTCGACCCGGACTTGCAGGAACTGGCCGCACGCTGGTTCGGCTCCGCAGCCGAGATCACGCCCATCACCCCTGCGGCCTTGCTGGCTCGTGCCACACAGTCGGGCTGGAATCTGCGCCAGTTCGAACTGGCGCCGCAAGCGGCCATGCAACGCGGCATCGCCGGGCTGGCCAAACAGTTTCGTGCACCGGCCTGGCGCCGCGTGGCCATGCTCGTCGGCGTGCTGCTGCTCGTGCAGATCGCCGGGATCAACCTGGCAGCGATGAAGCTGCGCAGCACCCGCAACCAGTTGCAGACCCAGGTTCAAACCGTGGTGAGCGAGGCCCTGCCGGGCACGCCGGCGGTGCTCGACGCTCGGCTGCAAATGCAGCGCGCGCTCGACACTGCCCGCAGCCGCGCCGGCAAGCCCACCAGCACCAGTGTGGAGGCGCTGATGGGCGCGGCAGCACAGGTGCTGCCGCAGCAAATCACCATCCGCAAGCTCGATTACACCCCCGGGCTGCTGCAGCTCGAACTGGACAGCTCGCAAGCCGCTGCCGCGCAGGCCCGCTGCCGTTTGCTGCAGCTGTCGTGCCGAGCCGAGGGCAGCAAGCTCAGCGTTGGTGCAACGGGTGATGCAACCAGCGGGGCGCCAGACGGGGCCGTCCGTGGCAACATCGGCAATGGGGCGACGAGCTGATGGCCACCGTTGCCGGGCGCCCGTCCATGTTCCCCAGCCTGGTGATGGCGTTGCAGGCCCGCTGGGCGGGCCTGTCACGACGCGAGCGGCGCCTGGTGGGTCTGGCCGCCACGGTGATGGGGGTGGCACTGCTGTGGCTGGTGCTGCTGCGCCCGGCACTGCACACCTTGCGCACGGCGCCGGCGGAAATCGCGCGGCTGCAAACCACCCTGCGCATTGCTCAAGAGCAGGCGCAAGAGCTGGCGCGACTGGCAGCCGCACCGGCGGTGACGGCAACAACCAGCGATCTGCGCAGCGCCGTGGGCGACTGGCTGCAGACGCACGACGCCCTGGCCGAGGCGCAGATCACGGTGCTGCCGGGCAACATCACGCTGGACGTCAAGCGCCTGAAGCCGCAAACCCTGCTGGAGCTGGCCCAGGCCGCCCGCCGCGACTGGGGCGCTTCGGTGTCGCAGGCGCAACTCGTGCGCGGCGCCGATGGGCTCCTGGCTGGGCGCATCCAGCTGGCGCTGCAACAGGGTTCGGGCAACTCGAGTCCGTGATTCCGACTGGCGCCATCGGTCCGTTTGGGCAGCAACAACGACGCCAGCCGCCCGCCCGCAGGGCCGCCGCATTCCCCGTTGCTCATCCCCGCGTCAGAGACCCGTTCAACGTGGCCAGACCCATCCGCGCGGCCCCTCCACCACCACGCCCGCATGACAAGCCAGCGCCCATCACCCCCTTTGCGTTCCATCTGAGGTCACGCAGCATGCCTCAACCACCCGCATGACCCGTCGCCCCAAACCCGCTCCCGGCGCCCGCTGGCCACTCTGGCTGGTGGGGCTGCTCGGCCTGATGTTCGCCGTGGTGTCGTTCGCGCCGGCCAGCTGGTTGGCGTCTTCCGTTGCCCGTGCCAGCCAACGGCATGTGCTGCTGGCGCAGACACAGGGCACCTGGCACGACGGCTCGGCGCAAGTGGTGCTGGCCGGCGGGGCGCAAAGCCGGGGAGCGGCGCTGGCCCCGGGGCGATTGCATTGGCGCATCGGCTTTGACGGCATCTGGCGTGGCCAACTGCAGTTGGTGTTGCGCTGGCCGGAACTCGCCGCCGCGCCGCTGCGGTTGCAGATCGGACTGGGAGTCGGCGGCTGGAGCCTGCGGCAACTTCCCACGGCTGTGCCGGATGCGGCGACACCTGCCGTGCAGGCCCTCGAGACCGTGAAGAACCGTTCCCGAACGGGCCCGGCGCCCATCGCTGGGGCCGGCTTGCAGGCCACCGAGGGCTCGCAAGCCTGGCGGGCGCAGCTGCCCGCGGACTTGCTCGAGGGACTGGGCACGCCGTGGAACACCCTGGCCTTGCAGGGGCGCATCGGCTTGTCGTTGCACCATGCCAGCCTAGAATCTGCCGCTGGCAGGTTGCGTTTGAACGGGGAGATTCGCGTGGATGCCGCCGACATGAGCTCGCGATTGAGCACCGTGGCACCGCTCGGAAGCTATATCCTGCGCATCCATGGAGATGGTGCGCATGCTGGCATCGATCTGTCTACGCGCTCCGGGCCCTTGATCCTGGCAGGACACGGGGTCTGGAACGGACAACGTTTGCAGTTCGACGGCACGGCCACTGCTGGTGCGGGGCATGAGCAGGCCCTGGCGAATCTGCTCAGCCTGCTGGGCCAGCGTGAAGGCGACCATGTGCGCATCAGTCTGTGAAGCAAAGACTTCGTGATCGAACCGTCAACCCGCATCAACCTGGATTCCTGAGACCCGCCCCACCATGAGTGAGCCGCGCGCCACAACTCGAGCCACAACTCGAGCACCTCGACTGCAGCGACAACCGTCCGTTCGGGTGCGTCGTGCGCCGGCCGTGCTGCTGCTGGTTCTGGCCCTGGTCGTCTTGCTGCCACCTCCGGTCTGGGCAGCTCCGGGCGAGAACGGTGCTCGCCCCAGGACGAACGCGCCCATGACCATCAATCTGGTCAATGCCGAAATTGCCGGCGCCGTGCAGGCGGTGGCTGCGGCCACAGGGCGCAACTTCATCGTCGACCCGCGGGTGAAGGGGCAGATCACGTTGCAATTCGAGAAGCCCGTGCCGCCTCAACAGGTGTACCTGGCGTTGCTGACGCAATTGCGTCTGGCGGGCTACGCGGTGGTGGAACATGACGATGTGTTCAAGGTCGTGCCCGAGGCCGACGCGCGGCTGCAAACCACGCCGGTGGGCGTGGGCAACCGTCTGACGGCAATTCCAGGCAAGGGCGATCAGGTGGTGACGCAGATCTTCCAGCTTCGCAATCAGGCGGCGAGCAATCTGCTGCCGGTGCTGCGGCCGCTGATTTCGCCGAACAACACCATCAATGTCGACCCCGGCAGCAATGCCCTGGTCATCACCGATTACGCCGACAACCTCAAGCGCCTCGCCCGCATCATCACCGGGCTGGACGTGCCAAGCGGCAGCGATGTGGACGTGGTGCCGCTGAAATACGCCGTGGCCACGGAGCTGGCGGCAACGCTGCAAAAACTCATCGACATGCAGGCAGCCGCGACGCCGGGCGCCCCAGGAGCGCCGGCCGGCGCCGTCACCGGGACCAACGGCATGCGCGCGGTGGTGCTGCCGGAAACCAGCAGCAATGCCCTCATCATTCGCGCCGCCAACGGTGCCCAACTGGTGCAGATCGAGCAGATGGTCGCCAAGCTCGACCGGCCGGACGACACCGACAACATTCACGTCGTCTATCTGCACAACGCCAATGCTGCCGACCTGGCGCGCACCCTGCGCGGGGTGCTGGCCACCAACAGCCTGGGTGCCAACGCCGGGCAAAACGGACGCCAGGCGCAGCCCATCCCCCAAGGCAATTCGGCGAACTCGCAGCAGGGGATGAACAGCGTCAGCGGCTTCAGCAGCGGCGCGACCAGCCCCGGCCTGGGTCAGGCGCCGGATTTCGCGCCACGCGCCGGCAGCGAGTCCATCGCCCTGCCCGAAGGCGGCTCGGTGTACGCCGATACGGCGCTGAACGCGCTCATCATCAATGCGCCGCAGCCGGTCTACCAGCAGTTGCGCGGCGTCATCCAGAAGCTCGACGTGCGCCGCGCCCAGGTGTACGTGGAGGCGCTGATCGCCGAAGTCGACGCCAACAAGGCGGCGCAACTGGGCATCCAGTGGCAGGCGCTGGCTGGTAGCGCGGGTAACCAGAATGCCATTTACAGCGGCAGCAATTTCGGCACCGGCGGCAGCAACATCATCAACCTGCAAGCTGGCCTCTCGGCCGGTGGCACGGCTGCGGGCCAGGCCATCGCCAGCGGCGCACTGGCCATCCCGAACGGCCTGAACATCGGCCTGCTGCACAACGTCGCCGGCTTGGCCACGCTGGGCCTTTTAGCCAATTTCCTGCAGACCCACGACGGCGCCAACATTCTTTCGGCCCCGAACTTGATGACCCTGGACAACGAGGACGCCAAGATCGTCGTCGGCCAGAATGTGCCCTTCATCACCGGCCAGTACGCACAGACCGGCGCCACAGCGACGGTAACGCCGTTTCAGACCGTGGAGCGCAAGGACGTGGGCCTGACGCTCAAGGTGCGACCGCAAATCACCGCGGGCAACACCATCAAGATGGATGTGTACCAGGAGGTGTCGAGCATCGCCAGCACCAGCAACTCGGCGGGCATCATCACCAACAAGCGCTCGATCCAGACGGCCGTGCTGGTGAACGACGGCCAGACCATCGTGCTCGGCGGCCTGATGCAGGACAACGTCAGCGAGAACAACAGCAAGATCCCCGGCCTGGGTGACATTCCCGGTCTCGGCGCGCTGTTCCGCTCGAACTCACGCACGATGCAAAAAACCGATCTGATGGTGTTCCTGCGGCCCATCATCGTGCGCACCGAGCATGAAGGCAACAGCATCAGCCAGCGACGCTACGACAACATGCAGAACTTGCAGAGCAACAGCCAATTGCCCTCGCAGTTTGGCATGCCGAATCTCCCGGGCCCGATTCTGCCGACCATCACGCCACACCACACGGCGCCTGCCGCGCCAACGAGCAGCCCGGTCGCGAGCGCCGCGGCGGCACTTGCGCCCGGGGCGCCTCTCCCCAGCCCCTCGCCGAACGTGGGGCTGCAGGGCAATGTGCTGCAGGGGGTGCAGGCCAGCCAGCACGGCCGTCAGACGGTCGTGCAACTGGAGTTCGCCCAGCCGCTGCTGAGCGCGCCGCCCGGATTCACCATGGAGCAGCCGCCGAGCATCGTGCTCGACTTTCCAGGGGTCGTCTCCGGCCTCGGGCGCAATGTGGTGAGCTTCGAGCAGGGCAATCTGCGCAACGCGAACGTGATGGAGGCGCAAGGCCGTTCGCGTGTGGTGCTCAGCCTGCGCAACGTCGCCAGCTACACGACCGAAATCCAGGGTCGGCGTCTGCTGGTGCTGCTGGATAACACCGCCACGCCAGCCCTCGCACCGGCAACAGCCATCCCGGCCAAACCCAAGCCTTGAGGTTGCCGCGATGCCGCTGCGCTACCCGCTGCCTTATGCCTTCTGCCGCGACCAGTCACTCCTGGCCGAGCAGGACGGCACCTTGCTCAAGCTCTGGGTGAGCGAAACCACGCGCGCGGCCGGCCTGGCCGAGGTGCAGCGCACGCACAAAGTGCAAACCTTGCAGCGGGTGACGGCCAGCGAATTGCAGCAGCGCATCGGCACCGCCTACGCCGCGCGCGACGGCAGCGCTGCCGAAGTGGTGAGCGAGGTCGAGGGCGACGTCGATCTCTCCCGCCTGATGCAAGACCTGCCGGCAGTGGAAGACCTGCTGGAGGCGGCGGACGACGCCCCCATCATTCGCATGCTCAACGTGTTGTTCACCCAGGCCGCGCGCGACGGCGCCAGCGACATCCACATCGAGCCGTATGAATTGGCTTCGGTGGTGCGTTTCCGGGTGGACGGCGCCCTGCGCGACGTGGTGCGCCCCAACAAGGCGCTGCATGGCGCGCTCATTTCACGCGTCAAAATTCTGGCCCAGCTCGACATTGCCGAAAAGCGCCTGCCCCAGGACGGGCGCATTTCACTGCGAATAGGCGGCCGCGCGTTGGACGTGCGGGTCTCCACCTTGCCGTGCGCCCATGGCGAGCGTGCCGTCATGCGCCTGCTCGACAAATCGGCCGCCAAGCTCGACCTTCGCGCCGTGGGCATGTCGCCCACGATGTTGCAGCAGTTCGACGCGCTGGTGCATCACCCGCACGGCCTGATCCTCGTCACGGGCCCCACCGGCAGCGGCAAGACCACCACGCTGTACTCCACGCTGGCGCGGCTCGACGCCACCACCACCAACATCATGACGGTGGAAGACCCGGTTGAATACGATCTGCACGGCATCGGCCAGACGCAGGTGAATCCGCGCATCGATCTGACCTTCGCCCGCGCCTTGCGGGCCATCCTGCGGCAAGACCCGGATGTGGTGATGATCGGGGAGATCCGCGATTTCGAAACCGCGCAGATTGCCATCCAGGCCTCACTCACCGGCCACCTCGTGCTGGCCACGCTGCACACCAACGACTCGCCATCGGCCGTCACGCGCCTCATCGACATGGGGGTCGAACCCTTCTTGCTCGCGTCCTCGCTGCTCGGTGTGCTGGCCCAGCGCCTGGTGCGCAAGCTGTGCCCGGCGTGCAAGAAGCCCGCTGTCGATGGTCCAGGCTTCGAGGCCGTGGGCTGCCCGGTCTGCAACCAGACCGGCTACAGCGGTCGCACCGGCGTGTTCGAACTGCTCACCACCGACGACGCCATCCGCGCCGCCGTGCACGAGCGCGCCAGCGAGGCCGAGCTGCGTCGCCTGGCCGCCGCTGTCGGCATGCACACCATGCGCGACGACGGCATGCCCTGGGTGCTCTCGGGCGAGACGTCGATGGCTGAACTGATGCGGGTGACGCGGGAATGACTGTCGGGCCTCGGTCAGGGTCCATGGCACAGCCGCGTTGCTGATCGCTCCCGCAGATTCGCCGCCGCCGACCACCGTCCATCATGCCCGCCTACCGCTTCGTTGCCCTCGACGCCGCCGCCACCGAACAACGCGGGGTGCTGGAGGCCGACAGTGCGCGCGGCGCGCGCGGCATGTTGCGGGCGCGAGGGCTCATCCCGCTGGAGGTCGACGCCATCGTCGCCGAGGCCGCGCCGGGCGAGGTGCGGCGTTTCAGGCGGCGCCTGCTCAACACGCAGCAACTCGCCTTGCTCACGCGCCAGATCGCGGGCTTGCTGGTGTCGGGCCTGCCGCTGGAGCGTGCCCTGGCAGCACTGGCTGACGACGCCGATCGCGCCGAGGTCGGCCACATGCTCTCGGCCATCAAGAGCGAAGTCGCCGGCGGCCACAGCCTGGCCGCGGCGCTGTCGCAGCACCCGCGCGAGTTCTCGCCCATCTACCGCGCCCTGGTTGCGGCCGGTGAGGACAGCGGCAATCTCGGCCTGGTGCTGCAAAGCCTGGCCGACTATCTCGAAAACGCACAGCAACTGCGCGGCAAGCTGATTCAGGCCATGGCCTATCCGGCCATCGTCGTGCTGGTGGCCATCACGGTGGTGACTCTGCTGCTCACCTATGTCGTGCCGCAGGTGGTGGGCGTCTTTCAGGGCGCGCACCAAAAACTGCCCATCCTCACCATCGGTCTCATCGCCTTGAGCGACTTCCTGCGCCACTGGGGCTGGGTCATCATCGCCGTGCTGGTGGTGGGTGCGGTGCTGGCGCGGCAGGCGCTGCAATTGCCCGGCCCACGTGCCGCGCTGGACGGTGCGCTGCTGCGCAGCCCGTTGCTGGGGCGATTGGTGCGTGGCCTGAACACCGCCCGCTTCGCCTCGACGCTGGCCATCCTCACGGCCGCCGGCGTGCCGATCCTGCGCGCGCTGCAGGCCGCCATCGACACCCTGGCCAACACCGTGCTCAAGGCTGACGCGCAGCAAGCCCTGGCGCTGGTGCGCGAAGGCTCGACGCTATCGGCCGCGCTCGGGCTGCACAAGCGTTTCCCGCCCGTGCTCATCACCTTCATCCGCCTGGGCGAACAAACCGGAACCTTGCCGCAAATGCTCGAGCGCGCCGCCGACCAGCATGGCCAGGAGGTGCAGCGCCGGGCCTTCACCCTCGTCACCATCCTCGAGCCGCTGCTCATTCTGGGCATGGGGGTGCTGGTGCTCATCATCGTTTTGGCGGTGATGTTGCCCATCATCCAGCTCAATAATCTGGTCAAGTAGCTCTGGCCGGACCATCCGGCCACCGCCAGTTGCCCACATCGGAAATCACAAAGCCTGGCATGTGCCAAGCCGTGTTGGTCGTTCTGGGCGAAACCGATGGCAGCGTTTGGTTACATTGCCGGGTTTGCATCCAGCCCCAACCCAGCCCGCCGACATGCCGACCGAACCCACCGAGAGCGACATCCCATCGGCCGAATCGCGCGCCGAATCGCGTGTCTGGCGCTGGGCGGCACCGCTTGCGCTCGTGCTCGGCCTGGCCCTGACGCTGCTGGTCTGGCAGACCACGCGCCAGCAGGTGCAGGCAGCCGCGCAACTGCAGTTCAATCGTCTGGCCGACCACATGCGCATCGACCTGCAGGCGCGACTCGACCTCCTGCGTCGCACCACGCGCGGCGGCGCGGCGTTCTACAGCACCAGCCCCAAGGTGGACGACGATCTGTTTCGCGACTATGTGCGCGCGCTCAACCTTCCCTTGCATCAGCCGGGTGTGATGGGTCTGGGTTACGCCACCTGGAAGCCGCGTGCCGAGATCGCCTCCCTGCAGCGGCGCATGGTTGCCGAGGGCCTGACCGATTTCCGCATCCGGCCCGCCAGTTCCGGCTCCCACGTCTCTGCCATTCTTTATCTCGAACCGCTGACCGCCGCCAACCGGCGCGCCATCGGCTACGACATGTCCACCAACCCCGTGCGGCGAGCCGCAATGCAGTCGGCCCGTGACAGCGGAGAGGCTGCCTTGAGCGGCATGGTTGAGCTGGTGCAGGATCAACCTCAACCCAAGACAACACCGACGTCCATCCAGGCGAAGCCCGAACCGTCCGCGCTGCCGCGCACCATGGCCCGCCCGGGTTTCCTGCTGTACATGCCGGTGTTTCATCACGGCCAGCCCCGTGCCACCCCAGCCGCGCGAGCGGCTGCCTTGCGAGGCTGGGTGTACATGCCGGTTCGCGCGCAGGACTTGATCGACCACCTGCCCAGCGGGCAGGGGCTGGGCACGGATTTCACCTTGCGCGTTCGCGACCTTGGTGCCCACGGAGGCGGGCTGCTCTACAGCGGTCCGCAAGCCGCGGGGTCCGGTGCGTTCCAGGAAACGCTGCTGCTGGATTTTTCCGGCCGCCGCTGGGCCTTGCACTTTGTCTCGCTGCCGGCGTTCGAGCGTGCGCAGCGCAACATCACGCCCCCCATCATTCTGGCTTCGGGACTGGGCCTCACACTGCTGCTCGGCGCGGTGCTGGATTTGCTGCGACGCGGGCGGGAGCGAGCCCAGAAAAAGGCCCTGCGCATGACGCAGGACCTGCGCCGCAGCGACATGGCGATGCGCGACTCCCTGAAGCAGAAGGACCTCTTGTTGCACGAGATTCACCATCGCGTGAAAAACAATCTGCAGGTGGTGCACAGCCTGCTCGAC
>JAJZDV010000161.1 GCA_021846025.1 Pseudomonadota bacterium | reverse complement strand
TGAGTTGCCACGAATAAACAGCTTCTAGAACAGTCTCCGGCTCCGGCGCATGCAGATTCACACGGCTCACACCCAGACTGAACTGATCCTGCGGCCGACTGGCGAACGGTCCGGTGACGAGAAAGCCAGCGGCCATGAACTGCGTGACCAAATTCACGTTCGCTGGAGAAGTCCCGCTCAAGATGAAGAGACCCCATTGCTGCGTGCCTGATGTCCAGCGAGTTTCTCCCACCAAGTAACCGCCGGAGGTCGTCGGACCGATAGCCGGGTCGCTTGGGCTGTAGTGCCAGATGCCCAGCTTGAGATCGCTGACCGCCGTGTCATGGCCCGGATCAGGCCAGTCGTGCTCGATTTCGCCGACCCACAGCGCCCCTGTGTTCAACGCGCCGGTCAAGCTCGGGGGGTTACCTTGCCAGAGTCCAGCACGCGCCAAGCTACCGGGACTGAGTCGGTACTCCACCATCGCACCCAGTCCAGGGTTCGGAAAAGTCGGGGCATCGACATTGGCCGTCAAGGTCGGCATCAATCCAAAGGAACTGTTCTGCAGCAGGCTGGACTGGTCGCTCACTTCGAAATACTGGGTGATGTCCATGATGCCCACGCGCACCGCAGCCGCGCCGAGTTGCTGGCGATAGGTCAACTGGTAAAGCCGCAGAAAGTTGGGCGCCCACTCATTGCTGGGGATCTGCAAGGCGCCGGTGCGTGCCGGCAGATTGCCATCCGAGCGCACGCCTTCCACGCTGAACTCGACCAAGCCCCCTGGCCATTCCAAGGATGTGCCCGTGTCCAGGCTTCCGCCCCACTGGAACAACGCCGACGAAGCTGGACGGCTTTGCAGTCCCCCCGAGACATTGGCCTGGCTGTCCAGATCAAACCGGCCTGAGGTGTTCAACGCGGCGTCGTCAGCGTGGGCGGCTGGCACGAAAGCGCTGCCCAGCACGATGGCCAGCAGCAAGGCATGGAGAACGTAGAAATGGAATCTGCGCATGATGCGTCCTCCCGCCCCGATTTTGGATCGGGATCGTGACTGTTCAGGATGCGGCGAGTGCGCGAGACGCGCGCCCACCGGGGGATGACGCCGTGCGTCATCCCCCGTTTCAGGTATCAGAAATTTGGCGCTCGATGCGCCGGGTGTGTTTAGCCAGCCGCGCCGTGCAGGAAGGCCCAGACGACCACGGCCGTCATCACTACCACATAGATGCGCAGCCCCCAGAACACGATTTGCTGCCGGGTCGTGAGTTGCACACGCCGCACCTCAGCCAAAGGCTTCTCCCATCCTTCGCGCTCGACCAAGCGGCGGATGACCCCAGGATCGAATTCATGCAGTTGTTTCATGGTTCATCCTCCAAGCGCATGCGGAAACAAGGCGGCAACGCCATACAGGACATTGCACACAATCAGCCCGACCATGATGGTGATCGCCACCGCATTGCGTCGCGCCGAGTTGACGTGGTCTCCCATGAGCTCGCGGTCATTGAGCAGCATGAGCAGGAACAACATGGCGGCCGGCATGAACACCGTAGCAATGACCTGCACACTCAGGTTCAGGAAACCCAGGGACAGATTCGGCATCATCACCGCGATGGCCGCCATGGCCGTGCCGATGATTGCCGGCAGATAGAACCCCATGGCCTTGCGGGGCGGTGCGTTGATCGAACGATCGATCTCGAAGGCTTCGCCGATCGCCCAGGCGCTACTGGCAGTAATCACGATGGAGGCGATGAGTCCGGCTTCCATCAGTCCCAGGGCAAACAAGGCCATCATGCCGTCGCCCAGCTTGCTGCGGATGGCGCCCAGCACGACATCGGCGTCCAGGTTCTGCACATTGGGCAGGCCCTTGAGGGTTTGCGCCGCCACGATGATGATGGCCATGGCCACGAACACCATGCCCACCACCCCCAGCATCAAGTCGCGCCGCCCGGCGCGGATGTCCTGCGGCAGCAACCCCTTGTCGACGACGCACGATTGCTGAAAGAACAACTGCCAGGGGGCGATGGTGGTGCCGATATTGGCCGAGATCAGGATCAGGAAGGTCAGCGACAGAAATCCGCCCGGCACGATCCAGCCATGACCGACGAAGGCCAGCGCCACGGCATGCCAGTTCGGGTGCGAAAACAGGGCCAAGGGCACGAAGATCAGATTGAACACCGCGATGAAGAGGGAAATCCGCTCCCAGGTCCAGTAGCGCAGGAACACCAGCACATAGGTGATGAAAGCCAGCGAGGCGGGCACCGTCAGCCAGGGCGACAGTCCCAGCGCCTGGCCGCCCAGGCGAATGCCGATGAACTCGGTCATCAGGGTCAGCACATTGGCCACCACCAGGTCGATGAGCGAGAACCAGCCCCAGAAGGCCCCATAGCGCTTCCAGATGAGCTCGGCATGGCCGCGGCGGGTGACAGCGCCCAGCCGGACGGTCATCTCCTGCACCACGTAGGCGACGAAGCCCAGCAGGATCATCAGGGGCAGAAAAATGCCTAATCCATAGGTTGCACCAGTCTGGGCATAGGTCACGACGCCGCCGGCGTCGTTGTCGCCCAGCATCACCAGCACGCCGGGCCCGATGAGGGCCAGCCCCAGCGCCAGACGGGTGCGCCAGTTCTGCTTGGCACGGCGCAACTCGTCCAGGTGCAGGCGGTCGCGCAGGCGGTGCTCCAGGTTCTCCGGCAGGGGAGGACAGTCCGGGCAAAGCCGAGCATCGAGGGTGGCGACGTCGGTGTTCATGGGCGGCCTCCATGGTTCAAGATGCGGCGCGTGTTGGGTTCGCCGATTGGATTCAGGGCGATGCCCAAGGACGCCAGGCGCACAGCGTTGATGCTGGTGCGCGGGCTCTCGACGTTGACGGACGCGGGGCGTGCCGGAGCGAGCTGCACGCTACCGCTGCGGAACAGTCCGGGGCGTGCGAGGAGTTTTTGGAGCACAAACATGGGATCCTCCGTTCGCGTGAGACGGCTGAACAGGTCGCGCTCAGGCGTTGACAAGCCGCCTGTGCGGCAACTAAACACGAAGAGGGGGGTCAGGTCGAGGAACTCAACCTGGGCCACCGCCAGCCTGAGGGCGGCGGCAGCGAAGACCAGGGTCTGCTGTCGAATGCCTTCAGGCGTTCACTTCAACGATTCGACAACTGCCACTGTTCATGGGGTGAGCTGAGCCGGGATACGGCCAAAAATGAAACATCCAAAATCGTAGTTGCGGCGCAGCAGGAGTGTCAAGCGCCTTGTCTGCAGAGCTTGGGCGAAGTTGCAAGCGCACTAAGGCGCAAGGGATCGGGTGATGCGTTGCGCACGTCCGTTGTGCTGCACGTTCCAGCCTGCGAGAGCTGCTGCGTACGCGATGGCCATTCTGCGCCGACTTTCTTGAACACAGGGCGCTGCGCAACGCTGCAGCAACAATCCGTGGCCAGAATGCAGGAGGCAGCAGATCGTGCGGTCCATGGATCCTGTGGGGAGAATCTGAAATGAAATTGCGACCGTCCCTTGAGATCGTCATGACGATCATGGCTTTCGCCATTGCTGTTGCCTTCGTCGGCCTTAGCTTGGCCTACATCATCGGCACGTTGGGGGATGCTCCACTGGTCGGGCTGTGACGGGGAGCCGACAGTGTGGCACGGCTTTCCTCGGATGGCTGTCGGGACTGGGGGTGCCGCCCGACCCAAATGCATCAAGGGCAAGGTTCTCGTTGCGCGTTGCCAAACGATGCAAGGCCGAGCTTCGAAAACTTGCTATCTGCTTGACCAGTGTTGAGGACGTCGACACTTCGAGGCGCAGCATGTCGCGCAGCATGCGGCTGCCCGCGAACGGGTACTCCAGGTGCAGTTCGTCGATTCGCCGCATCAGCCGCAGGTCGTCTGCGCTGACCGGCTCGGGGTGGTCATACACGCTGCCTCGGCTCATGCTCAGCAGTGCGGCTTGCCGCTTGATCGGCAGCTCGTGGTCTCGGTCGATCATCGCTGTGCGCTCAGCCATCCCGCCTTGGTGAGCGCGCTTTCTAAAAAATCATTCTCCAAGGTCAGTTGCCCGATCTTCGCGTGCAACTCCTTCAGGTCGACGCTCGGCATGGCCGGCGTTGCCGCGCCGCCGAACACTTCAGCAGCGCGCTCGTGCAGTTGTCGGCGCCACTCCGTCACCTAGTTGGGATGCACGTCGTGACGCTGCGCCACCTCGGCGATCGTCTGGCCGTCTCGCAGCGCGTCCATCGCCACCTTGGCCTTGAACAACCCGGAGTGGTTCCGGCGGGGTCTCTCGCCCATCGGAGCAGCCTATCCACTTTCAGCCGTGTTCAATTTTCCGCAGCCACCTCTGGATGCGCCCGTCATCGAGGCGCTCAACGGGGTTGTGGCCAAGCGTGCGCGCTGGGGGTTCTGGAAGTGTTTCCATCACCTGCGCAACGGGGGCAGCAGCTGGAATCACAAGCGGGTGCATCGGGTGTACTGCGATAGGCGACTGAATTTGCAACGACGGACGAAGAAACGACTGATCACGCGCGAGCGGCAGCCGCTGCTGGCGTCGGCCGTGTTGCGCGCAAAGTAAAAATGAGCCACTTCGCGCAAAGTAAAACTGAACCACTTGTTCGTAGAGTTGGCCCTTTTTGCGCGGGGGCCAACGATGCTTCGGAAGGAACAGTGGATGCAGATCCATGT
>JAJZDV010000160.1 GCA_021846025.1 Pseudomonadota bacterium | reverse complement strand
CTGGTGTTCGGCTGGGGGCATATGAACACGGCCGATCAGGCCGAGGTGGTGCAATCGATGCGCTGGATTCTGGCGCTGTTGCCTCTGCAGGCGGCGCAACTGGTTCTGGCGGCGCGGCTCAACAGCCACCGCCGCATCGCCGACCAGGTGCTGGGCTATGGCTGCGGCCTGCTTGCACTGTTTGCCCTGGGCTGGTGGCTGCACGATGTCTGGTGGCGGGCGTTGGCCGCCTATGGCGCGGCGTACCTGGTGGCCACCGCCGTGTTGTGGCAGCGCCTGGGCTCCCGCACCGACGATTTCGAGTGGCGCAACAGTGGCCTGTTGCTGGCCTGCCTGGCGCTGCTGGGCACCGAGGGCGGACTGCTCGACGCGGCGCCGACTTTCACCTCCGCTGTGTTGCCCCTGGCGCTGCCGGCCGCGCTTGCAGGGGTTTTGTTTGTCGGTGGTTTGGCCGTGTTGCTACGTTGGGACACTCTGGGTTCGGAGGTCGGCCGCAAGCTGCTGCGCCGTTACACTCGACGCTGAAGCAAATCGCCCAAATCTCCGCCCCGCATGGACTGGATTCAGATCACCAACAACGCCGAATTCGCAGCCCTGGCCCAGGATTGCGGCGTGGGCCGCATCATGGTGGATCTGGAGCGGCTGGGCAAACAGGCACGCCAGGGTGGACTCGGCACGTTCATCTCCAACCACCGCCCCGAAGACATCGCCCACGTGCGGGCAGCGGCGCCGAAAGCCGATCTGATCGTGCGCATCAATCCGCTGCACGTCGGCAGCAGCAACGAAATCGCGCAGGCCATTGCCGCCGGTGCCAACACCCTGATGCTGCCCATGTTTGAGCAGCCCGATACCTTGCAGACTTTCCTGCAGCTCGTCGCCGGTCGCGCACGCGGCATGGCCCTGCTGGAAACGCGTGCGGCGCTGCAATCGCTGCCAGACTGGGCGAGCCTGTCGGGGCTGGATGAAATCTACGTCGGTTTGAACGACCTGCACCGCCAACTCGGTGCGCACTTCATGTTCGAGCCCCTGGGCAGCGGCGTGGTCGAACGTGTGGCGCAGACCGCCCATGCCACCGGCAAGCGCTTCGGCTTCGGCGGCATCGCGCGGCTGGACGAAGGCCTGCTGCCCGGGCGCGTGGTGCTGGCCGAACACCTGCGTCTGGGCTCCAGCAGCGTGATTCTCTCGCGCACCTTCAACCGCGAAATGGTTGAAGGCATGCCCAGACACGGACACGCCCGAGAAGGGCAGGCGTGGCAGGCGGTCTATCGCTGCGAAATCGCGCGCTTGCGGCATGCCGCGCACGTGCTGGCCTCACGCACCCCGGATGAAGTGGAGAGCGACCGGCTGCTGGCCTGTGACCTGATCGGCAAGGCTGCCGCCACCTTGAGCGCATCGATGCCGGTCGCCGCACAGCCCACACACGCATCGACAGCTTGAACACTTGGCCCCCTCCGGCCGGGTTGCGCCCAGTGCGGCTGCTCACCTTGCGCTGCCGCGGCATGGACTGAACCCCCCATGAAACGCCTGTTCGACCTCGTCATTGCCCTGCCCGCCGCCTTGTTGCTGGCGCTGCCCATGGCCCTCGTGGCCTTGGCGGTCTGGCTCGACAGCGGCCCTCCAGTGTTGTTCGGCCAGGTGCGTGTGGGGCTCGGCGGCCGCCCTTTCAAAGTGCTGAAATTCCGCAGCATGGTGGTGCATGCCGAGCGTCTCGGGCCGCTGCGCACCGCCAGAGGCGACCCGCGCGTCACCCGTGTCGGGCGCGTTCTGCGGCGTACCAGCCTGGACGAGTTGCCGCAACTCATCAACGTGCTGCGAGGCGACATGAGCCTGGTTGGCCCGCGCCCCGACGTTCCGGCACAGGCTGGCGACTACGCACCCGCCGACTGGACCCTGCGCTGCAGCGTGCGCCCCGGCATCACCGGCCTGGCGCAAGCACTCTACCGTTCGCACGCCACGCCGCAGCAACGCCTGCAGGCCGATCTGGACTATGTGCGCCGCCATGACGTGCGGCGCGACCTGCGCATCATCTGGCTGACGGCCAGGCAACTGTTTCGCGCCAGCGGCAACTGAAGCGCCGGCACCGTTTGTCTTGCCAGCGGACTCTGCCCAGCAGCCTTGCCTGCCAGTGCGTGCCCCTTTGCCGGCCGCCGATTGCGGTGCGATCCTCGCGCGCAGCGCGCAGCGGCCCCGCTCCCTTCCAAGTCACCGACAATCGCACTTTTGACTTCGGCTTGAACCTGAACCATGTGCGGCATTTACGGCTATTTCGACCGTTCCGGCTGTGGCCTCGCAGCACAGGCGCTGGCGGCGATGGACACCAGCCTCGTGCACCGCGGGCCGGACGACAGCGGCGTCTTCGAAGCGAAGGGAGTCGCCATCGGCAACCGGCGGCTGTCCGTCATCGACCTCGCCGGCGGCCACCAGCCGTTTGTCAGCGACGACGGCAAGATCGCCCTGGTGCAGAACGGAGAGATCTTCAACCATGTGGAACTGCGCACCGAACTGCAGCGCCAGGGCGTGCGCTTTCACACCGACCACAGCGACACCGAGGTGCTGCTGCGGCTCTACGAACGCGAAGGTCTGGACTTTCCTGCACGCCTCAACGGCATGTTCGCCATCGCCATTGTCGATGCGCGCAATCCCGGCCCGGCGGCGCTGCATCTTCTGCGCGACCGCATCGGCGTCAAGCCCCTGTTCGTGCAGGATGACGGCAACCGCGTGCTGTTCGGCTCCGAGATCAAGGCGCTGTTGGCGGCGCAACCGGGCCGACCCACGCTCGACCTGCCCGCTCTGCAGCACTACCTCGCCTACAACTATGTGCCGCCGCCGTTCACCCTGTTTGCGGGCGTTCGACATGTGATGCCGGGCACCGTGCTCAGCCTCACAGCGACCGGGAGCACCACCCGACGCTGGTGGAGTCTGGCCGAGCAACGGCCCGCTGCACAACAGTTCAGCGCCTGGCAGGACGACTTTCTCGCCCTGCTCGACGACGCCGTGCGCCTGCGGCTGCGCGCCGACGTGCCCTTTGGTGCATTTCTCTCGGGTGGGGTCGATTCCAGCACCGTGGTGGCGCTCATGGCGAAACATGTGCGCGAGCCCACGCGCACCTTCTGCATCGGTTTTCCCGACACGCGCTTCGACGAATCGCCCTACGCCCGCGAGGCGGCGCAGCGCTTCGGGACAACGCACCGCGAGCGCATCGTCCAGCCCGACATGCTCGACGACTGGGCCCGTGTGTTGTGGCATTGCGACCAGCCGCATGGCGACGCGTCGTTCATGCCCACACGCGAAGTCTCGCGTCTGGCTGTGCAGGATGTCAAAGTCGTCCTCACCGGCGACGGCGGCGACGAGCTGTTCGCGGGCTACGACAAGTACGCCAGCTTCATGGCCGACCCCACGCTGCGCGACCTGCCCGCAACCGACTTCGCCCGGCATTACGTCGAGCACACCGGCCTGTTCGGTGTGGAGGCGCGTGCCGCGCTGTTCCAGCCCTGGCTGCGCCACAAACTGGCCGATGTCGACAGCGTGCGCGACGTGGCCACGCCCTGGTTCGAGCAGGCCGGACACTTCGACCGGATCAACCAGATGCTCTACCTGGACATGATGCTGCTGCTGCCGGGCAACAACCTGGTCAAGCCCGACCGCATGGGCATGGCCGTGTCGCTGGAGGCGCGTACGCCCTTCCTCGACTGGCGCATGATGGAATTCGCCTTTCGCGCCGAAGGCCACACCAAGCTGCACTGCGGCGACAAAAAGCACTGGTTCAAACGCGCTGTGGAACCCCTCATCGGTGCCGATCTCGCCCATCGCAAAAAGCAGATGTTCACTGTACCGATCGGCGAGTGGTTCCGCGGCACGCGTCAGCAATGGCTGCACGACTTGCTGTTCGCCCCGAACGCCTTGGGCGCGCGCCTGTTCGATCTGGCGCAGGTGCGCAAGCTTTTCGACGACCACGTGTCGGGCGCCGCCAACCGCACCCGCGAACTGCGCGCGCTCGCCGCGCTGGAACTGTGGGCGCAGCACTTCGAGCCACAGCTTGCCGACTGAGCCCGGTGCCCCGATGCCAACGACCGCAACCAGTGCGCCCGTCAGCCCCCCAGCCGGCCCGCGGCTTCTCGCGGTGGCCTACGGTGGCGGGCATATCGCCATGATGCTGCCGGTCCTCAAGGCGCTGCGGGCGCGCCTCCCGGACGCGCACATCGACCTGCTGGCCCTCACCACCGCCCGCCGCGTCGCGCTGGACGCGGGCGAAATGCCGCTGGGCTATGCAGATCTGCTGCAGCTGCTCTCGCCCGAGGACCAAGCCCGGGCGCTCGACCTGGGCCGCGCCCTGCAGCCCGGCAACACCCATCCCGACATCGCCGAGGCCGAAACACAGGCCTACCTGGGCATCAACGCCTGGGATCTGCAGCAGCAACACGGTGTGCATGCCGCGCAAACCCTGCTCGATGCAAAGGGGCGCCACGGTTTCTATCCCCTGCATTGTTTCCGCCGCGTCATGGCGCACATGCAGCCCGATCTGGTGCTGGCAACCAACGCCCCGCGCAGCGAACAGGCCGTGGTCGATGCAGCCTCGGAGGCTGGCATCCCCAGCCTGGCCATGCTCGATCTTTTTGGCCTCGGCGCGCCCCCCCCGGAAGTCCGCG
>JAJZDV010000159.1 GCA_021846025.1 Pseudomonadota bacterium | reverse complement strand
GAGTCCAGGCGGCTGCTCAAGGTCCTGGAGCAACGCCTGGCTGGCCGCGACTGGCTGATGGGCGACGACTACACCATCGCCGACATCGCCACCTGGCCGTGGGTGCGCAATCTCATCGGCTTTTACGGGGCCGCCGAGCTGGTCGGGATCGGCGACTTCCCCCAGGTTCAGCGGACCGTCGCCGCCTTCGCTGCGCGTCCCGCCGTGGCCCGCGGACTCGACATTCCGGCCAGGCCGGAGCACTGAGCGCCCTCCCCGCTGCAACCCGCACGGCCGGTTGAGGGTCGCGTCCGGCCCTGCAAGGCCGGCCGCCCGCGCCGGGCAATCCAGGCTGGCAACACCGCAACGGCATGCCCGTTTCGCGCAGCCCCGCCCGCCGCGCGACCGGTGCCGCGCGGCAGGCCCGAAACCGACCTCACAAGCCCCCGGCCCAGCCAAGCGCCCGATACACTTGTACGCTGGACTCGCAAGACCCCCCGGAGCCGCGTCATGAACTCGCCCTCGCCTGCCACGATCACCGCCCAGCCCCCGTTCCATCTGGCCTTTCCGGTGCATGACATCGCCGCGGCCAGGCGCTTCTACGGTGGCCTGCTCGGCTGCCCCGAGGGCCGCAGCGCGCCGGAATGGGTGGACTTCAACTTCTACGGCCATCAGATCGTGGCCCATCTGGCTCCCGGCGAATGCCGTCCGCAGGGTTCTGCCGCGGCCACCAGCACGGTGGACGACCACCAGGTTCCGGTGCGCCATTTCGGCGCCGTGCTCGGCATGCCGCAATGGCAGGAACTGGCCGACAAGCTGCAGGCTGCAGGGGTGCGTTTCATCATCGAACCGCACCTCCGCTTCCAGGGCGAAGTGGGCGAGCAGGCCACCATGTTCCTGCTCGACCCTTCCGGCAACGCGCTGGAGTTCAAGGCCTTCGCCGACATGGCGTCGTTGTTTGCGAAGTAACGCGAACAAGCCTGGAGCGAACCGACGTTACGAAGCTTCCTCGTCGGCGCTGGATCTTGCTGGAGCTGGAGATGGAGCCGGATTGGCGCTGCGCCGTTTCAGGGCGAGCGCTCCCATCCATCCTGGCCTTGCGCTCGACAGGGTGATGCCCAGCAGCACGATCACACCCCCGGCCAGCATGCTCGGCGTGATCGGCTCTCCCAAAAACAGCGCTCCCCAGAGCACACCGAAGATCGGGATCAGCAACGTGACGGACGCGGCATACGCGGCACCGGCGCGCGCAATCAGCCTGAAGTAGAGAACATAGGCGAACCCCGTGCAGACGATGCCCAGGGCCGCGGTGCAGGCCCAGGCCAGAGGCGTGACCGCATGGCGTGGCCACAGCACCCAGGCCCCAGGCAGCAGGACGAGCGCGGCGAACGCCTGGCTGCCGAACGCAATGACCAAAGGCTGGACGCCCGCGAGATGCCGTTTGCTGTAGTTCACCGCGAAGCCGTAGAACAAGGTGGCGAGCAGTGCCGCCAGCATGGCGCCGGACACCCCCGCCCCGCCGGTATCGAGCGTGCCCCACACCAACACGAGGACGCCCACAAAACCCAGCAGCAGGCCCATGACTTGTTGACGGCCGAGCGTGACCTTGTAGCCCACAGCCATGATCAGCGCGGCCCAGAGCGGCGTCGTCGCATTCAGGATGGAGTCGAGTCCGGCATGCAGGACCAGCGTGGAATAGGCAAAGAGGCTGAACGGAATGGCGGAGTTGGTGACGCCGACGACGAACAGCGGCCATGCCCTGGCGCGGCATTGCCGCCGGGCCGCCGCGGACCGCAACACCGGCGCCAGCAGGATGGCCGCAATGCCGACGCGCAGCGCGATCAGCGCAACCGGGCCGAGTTCCGGCACCGCCACCCGCATGAACAGGAACGACGCGCCCCAAATGGCGGCCAGCAACAACAGTTCGGCCAGATTCATGGCTGTGGACCGGCGCGGGTCTGGCGCGTTGGCGCGGAGCGCATGGCAGCCGCACCGGTTTCCAGCGCGAGCAAGGCCTGTTTGCGGGCAACGCCCCCGGCGTATCCGGTGAGTTGGCCCCTGGCACCGACAACGCGGTGGCACGGAACGACGACGCAGACCGGATTCCTGCCGATCGCCGCGCCCACCGCGCGGGCATACCCCGCCGCCAGACCCAGCCGCTCGGCGATGGCGCCGTAGGACGTGACGGTGCCGTAAGGAATGGTGGCGAGCTGCTGCCACACCGCACGCTCGAACGCCGACCCCTGCAACTGCAGCGGCAGCTCGAAGTCCTGCCTGCGCCCGGCGAAATAAGCCTCGATCTGGGCTTGCGCCAGGCGTGCCAGCGGCGGCGCATCGCTGCGCAGCGGACCCAAGGGCATGTCGGGAAAGTATTGCTGGCCGACGAAAAACAGGCCGGTCAGATGCTCATGCTCGATGCGCAGGGCGATGTCGCCCAGCGGACTGTTCAGCCGATAGCCTTGCATGATGCGTGTGCCTCCTCGTGTTGGCGCCACAGGTGGAGTGTGGCGTAGGCGCGCCACGGCTCCCACCGGCTGGCGTGTTGCCTGAGCGCGGCAGCGCTCGTGCAGCCCAGTTGCCGTTTCAGCACGGCGTCGCCTTCCGGCCAGGCGTTCGGCCAGGCCAGTGCGCGCATGGCAATGTACTGCGCCGTCCATTCACCAATGCCGGGAATGCGCCGCAATGCGGTGAGCGTCTCGTCCAGCGGCGCCAGCGGCTCGGGCCTGATGCGGCCGGCCGACACCTCCCGCGCCACCGCGACGATCGCCTGCGCGCGCATGCGGGTGATGCCGCAGCTCTGCAAGGCGGCGGGCATCAAGCCGGCGAACACCGCTGCGCGGGGAAAGGTCGTGCGCAAGGCTTCCGCGGCCGCACCGGTCGGGGTCCCGAAGCGCTGGGCCATGCGCGCCAAGATGCCCCGTGCGTTGACGACCGAGATTTGCTGCCCGACGATGGCGCGCACGATGATCTCGAAGCCGTCGAAGGCGCCGGGCAACCGCATGCCAGGGTGCCCGGCGGCCAGGGCACCGAGGTGCGCATCCACCCGATCCGGATTGGCGCTCAAGTCGAGCAGGCGCCGCACCCGCGCCAGAACGGGGCCGACCACCGGAGCCAGGGAGGCCGGCAGCGTGACGTCGACGGCGTAGCGCGCCGGCGCGTGGGTCACGCGCAGCCACCCGGCAACGTCGCGCCCGTCGTGCGTCAGCTCAAAGGTGCGCGCGTAGCTGGCGGGATCGATGGTCTCGACGCCATCGATGCGGCGCTGCGCCAGAAAGTCGAGCAGTGCAGACCAGTCCATGGGCGGGCGATAGCCGAGGGCGAAGGTCAGGGTCTCGGCCGGTCTGGCCCCGGCTCGCAGGCGCAGGCGGCGCGGGTTCAAGCCATAGCGCTGCAGCAACACGGCATTGAAGCGCCGCACGCTGCCGAAGCCCGCCGTGAGCGCCACCGTCGTGATCGGCAATGGCGTCTCGGTCAGCAAGCGCTTGGCCAGCAGCAGGCGCTGGGTCTGGGCAAAATCGATCGGGCAGACACCGAACTCCGCGGCGAAAATGCGCCGCAGGTGCCGCTCGCTCACACCGATGCGCGCCGCCAGTTGCGCAAGGGTGGCGTGATGCAGGAATCCTTCGTCGATGCGCAGGGCTGCGGCCTGCGCCAGCCGGCTCGACACATCGAGCACCCCATGGCCGGGCGCCAGCTCCGGCCGGCAGCGCAGACAGGGCCGAAAACCGGCTTTTTCCGCCGCCGCGGCGTTGCCAAAGAACTGGCAGTTCCGGCGCTTCGGGCTGCGCACGGCACAGACCGAGCGGCAGTAGATGCCGGTCGAGGCGACGCCGACAAAAAACCAGCCATCGAAGCGTCGATCGCGCGCCAGCAGGGCTTCGTAGCAGATGTCCGGATCCGGGTTCATGCCCCTACTCTAGAGCCATCACGAGCAAAAAACTGGCCGGATTCGGACATCAGTTTTTGTTGCCCTGGGCAGGCGCCGAGCGAACGGCTTCATGGGCCATGGGCGGAGCGGCCCTCAAAACCTCGAAGCATGTCCTGATCGGATCGATTCCGGTCCCCCTGCGGCGCGCAGAAATCGCCGCCACGGTGAACAATTCAACTTTCACCCTTCAAGGAATCTCACGATGAACACCTGTCTGCTGGTGATCGATGCGCAGGAGTCGTTCCGGCATCGTCCCTCTTTCGCGGCCGAGCGCGCCGCGCCCTATCTTGCGGCGCAGAACGCGCTCATTCAAGGGTGCGCGGCCCAGGGCATTCCCATCGTGCGCGTGTTGCACAGCGATGGCCCGGAGCGGGCCGGCAATCCCTTCGCCCGAAGCTCCGGCCTCGTGCGGCCGCTGGACGGGTTGGCCGTGTTCGAGCCGGCGGCCGAATTTGTCAAGTCGCGCCACAGCGCCCTGGTTGGCACCGGGCTCGATGTCTGGCTGACGCGGCAGGGTGTGCGCAGACTGATCGTCAGCGGCATTCGCACCGAACAATGCTGCGAAACCACCACCCGCCACGCCTCCGACCTGGGCTGGGAGGTGGACTTCGTCGCCGCCGCCACGCTCACCTTCGACATGCAGCAAGCCGACGGCAGCACCTTGCCGGCCGACGCCATCGTGCAGCGCACCGCCACCGTGCTGCAGGACCGCTTCGCCACGGTCTGCAGCGTCGATCAGGC
>JAJZDV010000158.1 GCA_021846025.1 Pseudomonadota bacterium | reverse complement strand
AAGTCCGCCAAGGGCAGAAAATGCACGTCGTAACGCTTGCCACCGTGATAGACCCCGGCCATGAAAATCACCGGCCGGCGCAGCATGGCGGCGATGCGCAGCGGCCCGCGCGGCCATGGCGCGGGCTGGCCGAGGAACGGCAGCGTGGCGGTGGCGTCGTCGTGCAGCGAACGGTCGGCGAGGATGCCGACCACGGCGCCGGCGTCCAGCCGTTCGTGCAGGTGCAGCATCGAATCCACATGCCCAAGTGGAATGACGTCGTGGGCGGCAGCGGGGTTGATGGCGTGCAAGGCGGCGTTGATCTTGCGCGCGTTGTCGGCATACATCAGCAGCGAAACGGGAATGCCGCCTTGCTGCCGCGCCAGGGCGCGCAGCACCTCGAAGCTGCCAAAGTGCGCGCCCATGAGAAAGGCGCCCCGGCCCTGGGCCAGCACGGCGTCGACATGCTCGATGCCGTGCACCCGGATGTCGAACAGGTCGGCGCGATCGTTGAGCAGATAGATCCGGTCGTGAATGGTGGAGGCGAAGCAGTGCACATGGCGAAAGCCGTCCGCCCAGTTCGCGTCACGCCCCAGGACGCGCTTGAGGTATTGGCGCGAAGCGCGCCGCGCGCCGGGGGCGAACAGCACGAAATAAGCTGCGACGCCGAGCAGCACGAGGCGAGCGATGCGCCGTCCCAGGCGCAGCGAAATCCAGGTCATGAGGCGCAGGGTGAACAGGTTGCTGCGCTCGCCCTGGCTTGTCCAGGCGGCTCGCGGCGCGGCCGGTTGCGCGGACGGCAGGTCCGTAGCCGGTGGCGCATCGAGGCGGGAGGGCCGGGAGATCACGGCTCGGACGGCGCTGTCGCGGAGCCGGCAGGTGTGCCTTGCAGATGGCCGCTTGCCACCTGACGTACTCCGGCAAACAACTCGAAGCGCGCGCCGCCGTCGGCGGCTGCCGCGTACTGCAACAGCAGAGCTTCGTCGGCCTGCACCACGCTCAGGAACTTCACCGTGCCGATGCGGCATGGCGCCGTGCTGACATCCCGCAAGGCGTCAAGCTGATGCAGCGTTGCGTCGAGCAGCAACACCCCGGGGACGATGGGTCGGCCGGGGAAATGGCCGGCGAAGACGGCATGACCGGCTGCATACCCAGGCAGTTCGACGGCCACCACAGGCCCGGCCGGGTTTGTGGCGGACGGCTCAGCGCGCATCCGTCACGGCCTCGCGAAGCTTGGATGCGGGCAAGGACGCTGCCAATGCAGCCAACTCGGCGCGCGGCAGCTTGCCGGTGGCATTGCGCGGCAGCGCATCCACCACCACCAGCGGGCGCGGCAGAAATGCCGGGTCGACGCGCTGGCGCAGAGCCGCGAGCAGGTCTTCGCGGCGCAGGTCCGGGGCGACGACAAAGGCCATCAGCCGGGTGACGTCGGAGCCGCTTCCGGGCGGCATGAAGAACGCGCCGTCGTGCACGCCGGGGATGGTGCCGAGCTGGTGGTTGAGGTAGGCCAGCGAGCTGCGTCGGCCGGCAATGTTGACCATGTCGGTGCTGCGCCCGAGCAGGCGAAAGTGCTGCGCGTCGAGCTGTTCGATGACGTCGTTGAGCGCGATGGCATCGATCACGTGGCCGCCACTGGCCATGGTGACGCCGGTGGCATCGGTGTGCAGGCTCACGCCTGGGAACAGTTCCCAGACGTCGCTCTGTGCCGGGCGTCGCGTGGCGATCTGGCCGGTCTCGGTCGAGCCGTAGATTTCCAGCAGCGGCGCACCCAGGCGGGTCTCGACCTCGCGCGCCAGCTCCAGTGCCAGAGGCGCGGTGGCGCTGAGTACGGCAGCCACGGACGGCAGGCTGACGTCGGCAGCAAGCAGGGCGCGCAGATGCACGGGAGTGGTGACCAGCAGACGCGGCGCCGGCACACGGGCAAGCGCCGTGGCGACGTCGGCGGGGTAGAACGGATGCGCCGCGCCCAGCGCCACGCCGCCATGCAGCGCAAGCAGCAAGGTGGATTCGAACCCGTACATGTGCTGCGTCGGTACGGTGCCCACCAGGGTGTGGCGCGGGCCTGTGCGCAGTCCGAGCCTGGCCGCGCTGGCCGGGATGCTGCCAACCAGCGCTCCCCAGGTCTTGCGATGGGGAATGGGGGCGCCGGTGGAGCCGGAGGTGAACACATGGGCAACCACCCGATCGGAGTCGATCATGGGCATGGCCAGCGTGTCCTGCGGGGCCGCGGCGCAGCCAGGCAGAGGGTAGGGCATGCACGGCAGATCGAAGTCACACGGCACATCGCTCAGGCAGAACACATCCGGGGCGAAGGTGCGCAATTGCACCGCGGTGTCGGGCGTGCGCGTGGATGGCAGAAGGCTGACCCTGCCACTCACCAACGTAGCGGCAAAGCCGACACCGAAACCGTAACGATCGCGGCAGGCATTGAGCACATGTTGCCTGGGCGGCATGGCGGCGGCCATCCGCCGCACGTCATGCAGGAAATCCCGCACGAGAATGGGCTTGTCTTCGCGCCAGGCGAACACGGCGTCGAGGTCGGGGGCCGAAATCAGCGGCAGTTGCGCCATGTCGAAGCCCGGTGATGCCGGCTCAGCGCCGCTCGGCCGATGGCGTGGCGAAGGGCTCGGCCGCGGCGGTCTGCGTGCGTGCGGCTGACCGCCGGGTGGACGCCTGCGCACCGTAACGCGCGTAAGCCCGCACAGCTTCGATCGGCCCGGTGCGTTCATGCGCGGGCAAGGCACGCAGGCGCACCAGGTATTCGGCCACGAACAGCGCCAGCACCAGCAATGGAGACCACAGATTGGCGAACAGCGCCCAGGACGCGAGCGGTGCGGCAACGAACAGGATGAGGGAGCTCAACGCCATGGCGGTGAAAAAAAGCGTCCAGGCCCAGGTCACACCGCGGGTGTAGCGCGCGACCCGCGCGGAAATGCTGCCGTGGGCAATGTGGGCGAAGCGGCTGACCAAGGGGGTGGAGCCGGATCGCAGCGTGCGCCCGAACACGAAGGCCAGCACACCCAGCGTCCCGGCATGCTGCAGCAGGTAGGCCAAGTCGTAATGGTGCAGCAACGCGGTTCGCTGGGTCCACACCAACCAGGTGCCCGGCACCGCCAGCAGCAACAGGGCGAAGCGGTGCGTGGACTGCCAGGCCAGCCATCCAAGCACAGCCAGAAGTGGCGCCAACGCGACGATGGCCGCCGCGGTGTTGGGCTGATGGGCGCGCGCGCCCAGATAGGACAGCAGCGAATAGGTCACACACAGCGCGATGGTGACGGCCCCGCGCAGCAAGCCGGAGCGTGTGGCGATCACGGGTTTCTCAGCGCGGCCACATGGTTGGCCAGGTGGCGCAAGGAACTGAAGATGCGGTGGTTGTCGGCGTCGTCGGCGCGCAGTTGCACGCCGTACTGTTTGGAGACGACCAGGGCGATTTCCAGAATGTCGATCGAATCCAAGCCGAGGCCATCGCCGTAGAGCGGCGCGTCCGGGTCGATCTCGGCGGCAGCGGTTTCGAGATGGAGCGAAGCGACGACGAGCTGCGCGATGTCGAGGATGAAAGCGGGATCGGCAGGGGATTGGACGGTCAGAGAATCGGACATGGGGCTGCCAAAAGGCTCAAAATGCAAAGCAAATCAAGGCGTCATCATAAAAGATCAAGCCTCGAGACCGGGAGCTCAAGCCCTATCCAACCCCCATGCCGAGGTCAGGCGCAGGCGACCGGCAGGTCGCAGGTCAAGCCAACCGGGTGATGACGGAGCGTGATGCCGCCGAGCGCATCCCGGCCGGCCTCCCGTCATGCTGCGAACCGACTGAGGCGTCGGCTCGCACTCGCCGATCAATGGCGCTCGTCGTCGTCACGCCCCCAGCCCCCGTGCCACCCACGGTCTGGATGCCAGGGGCGATTGTAGACCCCATAGTTGACATACCCAGGGTAGTAGTTCACGGGAGGGGGTGGGGCGTAATACACCGGTGCCGGAGGGGCGTAGTAAACCGGCGGGGGAGCGTAGTACACGGGCGGAGCCGGGTAGACGTTGCCGAAATTGGCGGCCACGCCCGGCCCGCCGACACCCAGCGACCAGTACACCCCGCCGGCATGAGCGGCCGGGGCCAAAGCCGCAGCGGCGCTCAGGGTCAAAGCCAAGAATGGTTTGCGAAGCATGGTGGTTCTCCGAAGAGGTTTGCCTTGTGTATGAGCTATCAACGTCGTGAAGTGGTCCATGGAGACAGCGCGGTCCGCATAAGTCTGACAAAACGTGACAGACCGGGGTGTCGATCCATCAGTCGTTGTCGTGATTCCAGCGCTGGCGCTGCCGATGCTCGTGTTTCCACCCATGCCCCTCACGGTATTCGGGGCGGGGCCCCCAGCCTGGATACCCGGTCTGCGCATCGCCATAGGGGTAGCCGATATAGGCCACCACGGGCGGGCGCGGCACAACCCGGTACCTCACTGGAGGTGGTGGCGCATACGCAACAGGTGGGGGCGCATAGACGACCGGTGGGGCATACACCACAGGCGGTGGAGCGGGGTAGGCGATGGGTGGCGGCACCTGGAAGACCACGGCCGGCAGGCCGACCGAAACGGACCACCACAGGTCACCCGCGTGGGCGCTTGGAGCGCCGAAAACGGCGGCAGCTGATGCCAGTCCAAGCAGGGTTTGTCGCAACATGATGGATCTCCCAAGTTGTAGCCTTCAACGCCGTG
>JAJZDV010000157.1 GCA_021846025.1 Pseudomonadota bacterium | reverse complement strand
TGATGTTGCCGAACCATGCGCCGCTCGTCGTTGCCGAAGCCTTCGGTACTCTGGGCGAGCTGTATCCCGAGCGCATCGACCTCGGACTGGGCCGCGCTCCCGGCACCGACCCACTGACCATGCGCGCACTGCGTCGCGACCGCGTGGAAAGTGAAGATGATTTCCCCCGCGACGTGGCTGAACTGCAGCGCTTGCTAGCCCCGGCAGAGCCAGGTCAGCGGCTGATCGCCATGCCCGGCGCCGGCACGAATGTGCCGATATGGTTGCTCGGCTCCAGCCTCTTCTCTGCCCAGTTGGCAGCCGAGCGCGGCCTCCCTTATGCCTTCGCCTCCCACTTCGCGCCCCGTTTGCTGCTGCCCGCACTCAAGCTGTACCGCAGTACCTTCCGCCCTTCTGCCGCACTGGCGCAGCCCTATGTCGCCATCGGGGCGCCCTTGATCGCGGCCCCCACCGACGACGAAGCCGAGTATCTGGCCAGCAGCACCCATCAGCGCGTGCTCAGCATCATCACGGGGCGCCGCGGAAAGCTGCAGCCCCCCGTCCGGCATTTCATGGAGTCCTTGCAGCCCCGGGAGCAAGCCGCCATTGCCGATTTCCTGGCTGCTGCCGTGATTGGGGGCCCCGACACCGTGCGCGCCGGCTTCCATGCCCTGGCCGAGGCCACGCAAGCGGACGAATTCATGCTGGTCTGCGATGTGTTCGATGCTGGCTTGCGACGGCGTTCGCTGGACATCGCCGCAACAGCAATGCAGGTTTGAATCCTGCGCCCTTGCTGGACGGATGTCCCGGATTTTGTTGATCCGAGGCGTGGAGGTCGGTGGTTTTTCGGCCTCAATCCGGACAGTCAAAAGCCGAGCCAAGCCGAAAAGCGCCGCCGAAATGACGGCTCGCCCGAGATGCCCAAGCCGCGGCATACGACCGGCTGCCCAGGCGCAGGTCTCGTGGAGCGTACGAGGTGTGCCGTGCGACGTGCCGTTCCCGTTCTACCGCGCCTGTGCGAGTGAACGCGGGCAATCGGGTCCTGGCGCCCAGGCTACGCGAAGGGCTGTAGGCGACGGTGCCGGCGCAGAAGGTGGGCATGCCCGGTGCTGTACCCATGCTGCGCGCCATCCACCCGATCGAGAGCCTCAACGCCGCGATCGCCGGATTGACTGGCAACGTCCAGCGCCGCAAGAGCATGCAGGTGACGCTGCGCCGGATCGCCGGCGCGTTGAGCGACACCAAGGCACGCTTGAGCAGGCTGCGCAGACGCCACGGCCTGCGGATAGTTGGGGTGCTCTGCAGGCCAAGCCCAGCAGCCTCACCGAGCGTGGACTCAGGGCCGACGCCAGCCTCGAATAGGAGATGCCATCATCCGGCCGGGTTCGACAGGGAACGAGGCACGCCCTCAATGCTCCAGTGGGGCCAGCAACTCGGTCAGGCCTTCGCGGTTGGTGATGCGCACCTGGCGTTGCGCAACATGAATCAGCCCGGCTTGGTGAAAGCGCGACATCAGTCGGCTGATGGTTTCCAGTTTGAGCCCGAGGTAGCTGCCGATCTCCTCTCGGCTCATGCGCAACACGAATGCTTCGGGTGAGAGGCCGCGCGACTTGTAACGCTCCGACAGGTCAAGCAGGAAGCGCGCCAGGCGCTCATCGGCCTGCATGCTGCCAAGCACGAATTGGTCTTGCTGCGCCCGCGCCAACCGGTTGCCGATGAGGCAATGAATCTGGTGCTGCAAGGTGGGCAGTTCGCGGGCATTGTTTTCCAGGATGCGGACATCGATTTCGCAAGCCTCGCCGTCCTCGAGGGCAATCACGTCGGTCATGTAGATGCGCGCGGAAAAGCCCTCGAGGCCCATCAGCTCGCCAGGAACGTGGAAACCCACGATTTGCTGCCGCCCGTCGGGGCTGCTGATCATCGATTTGAACGATCCCGCATGCACGGAATACACCTTGTCCATGGCTTGTCCAGTCTCGAACAACCGTTCTCCCTTGGTCAGTCGGATGGTGGTCTGCATGATGTCGCGCATGCGCACCAGTTCGTCCTGAGGCAGCGCGATCGGCAGACAGAACCGACTCTGAAAACACACATCGCAGGGATGGGGCTTGTCCATGCGGTGCATGGGTGCGGTCGGAATGACTTTCATGGTGCGGCAGAGGTCAGTGGATGAAGCAACTATCGCACATCTTGCATGGGTTCGGGCATTCTGTGTGGGACTCGATGGTTCAACGTGCGCTGCATGCGTTGGCGTCATGCCGGCATGAGGCGAGCAACGGGACAGTTGCCGCCAAGCTCTTGCGATCTGCGTTGGGGCAGATCGCGCTGAGCCGCATCAATCGATGTCAAACACCTGCACGCTGTAATGTCCGGTTTGCTGCTCGGCAAAAAAGCGCCTGAGAGTCTCGCGCACGGTGCGAAACGCCAGTTGATCCCAAGGCACTTCGCTGGGGCTGAACAGTTGCGCTTCCAAGGTTTCGGGCCCCGGGTTCCATGCGGGCTGCAACATGCGCGCACGGTACAGCAGATAGACCTGACTCACGGGCTTGACGTTGACCACGCAGTACAGGCCGTCGAGTTCGACGTCGACGCCGGCTTCTTCCTGGGTTTCACGCAGCGCACCTTGTTCGGTGGTTTCGTGCAGTTCCATGAACCCGGCCGGCAGGGTCCAGAGGCCGTGGCGGGGCTCGATGGCCCGTTTGCACAGCAGCACGCGGCCTTGCCACACCGGTACCGTGCCCACGATGTTGCGCGGATTTTCGTATTGCACATGACCGCAGGCCGGGCAGACCGCACGCACATGCGAGTCGCCTTCGGGAACGCGGTGCTCGACGGGCGTCCCGCAATGGTTGCAGTGTTGAATGTGGCGCGATTCCATGCACCATTGTTGCAGGGCCTTCAGGGCAGGGCAGTGCTGCGGGCTTTTCAGTCCCCGTCGCCATGGTTCACGCAGTTTTGAAACAATGCACGCATGTCGCGTCAAAACGCGCAGTGACCATTTCATGCCCACCATCTCCATTCCCACCAGCGGTCTCGAACTCAAGGCCGACACCGACGACAACCTGCTGAAGGTGCTGCGCCGCCACGAAGTTCCCATCCACTACTCCTGCAAACAGGGGGAGTGCGGCAGCTGCAAATGCATGCTCGAGCGGGGCGAGGTGGAGATCCGCGGTTACAAAGACAGTGCCTTGCCGCCGTCGCAGCGTGCTCAGGGCCTGATCCTGGCGTGTTGCAGTCGACTCAAGGGCGACGTGCAACTGCGCCTCATCGACAGCGATGACTACATCGTTCACCCCGAGCGCCAACTCGTTGCCGAAGTCATAGCCCTGCGCGAACTGGCGCCTGAGGTCTTTGGCCTGCGCCTGAAGATTCGCGATGTTGATCGCGATGGCGAACCGTTCATCTTCTCGGCCGGTCAATATGTCCAACTCAGCGTGCAAACCGACGCCGACACCCGGATTGCACGCGATTTTTCCATGGCCAGCACCCCGGTGGACGCGGAATATGACGACGAACTTGAATTTCACATCCGCCGTACCGCCACCGGCGCCTTCAGCGGCCTACTCGGGAACGGTATCCGGTTGGGCAGCACCATGGTTGTCGACGGACCCATGGGCTCCAGCCATTTTCGCCCTCGGCACCAAGGCCCGCTCTACGCCGTGGCGGCAGGTACCGGCTTCGCGCCCATGCTCAGCATCGTGAAAACAGCGCTCCACAACGGCAAGCTCGAACCCGTGGTGTTCTATGCCGGCTTCAAGACCCCGGCGGAGGTCTATGGCCGTGAGGACCTCGCCCTGCTTCAGCGTGAGTTCAACAACTTCCGCTTCGATGTCGTGGTGGAGCAGGACGCTGGTGCGGGCGACCGCACAGGCCGCGTCGGTGATGTGCTGCTGCACGACGTGGCCGACTTCGCCGGCGCCAAAGTCTATCTCGCCGGTTCGCCAGGCATGGTCGAGACGGTGAGCGCCTGCTTGCTGGAGCGCGGCCTGCCAGCCGCAGACGTGCATGCTGACGCCTTTTATGCGCCCAAAACCGAACGGACCCAGGCCCTGCCTGCGGCACAGGTTGTCGTGGACGCAACCGCAGAGAAGAATCGGTTTTCCTTGCCATCGCCACTGCAGTCCGAGGTCTGAATGCGCACGCTTTACAGCTACTTTCGCTCCTCTGCGGCGTTTCGCGTGCGCATCGGCCTCAATCTCAAGGGCCTGCCCTACGGCATCGTGCCGGTGCATCTGGTGCAAGGCGAACAACGGTTGCCGGAGCATTTGCGGCGTTCGCCACAAGGACTCATTCCGGTGCTCGAGGACGACGGCATCCGCCTCACACAGTCGCTGGCCATCCTGGAATATCTCGAAGAGACGCACCCCGATCCAGCCCTGCTGCCCGCCGACGCAGCGGGTCGGGCACGGGTGCGTGCCCTTGCCCTGGCGATTGCCTGCGACATTCACCCGCTGAACAACCTGCGGGTGCTCAACCATCTGCAAAGCCAATTCGGTGCCGACGAGGCGGCGCGCCGGCACTGGTACCAGCATTGGGTGAACACCGGGCTTGTGGCCTGGCAGGAGCAGTGGCGCCGCTGGCCCGGCCCGAGCGGTCCATTTGTGCACGGACAACTTCCGGGCCTCGCAGACTGCTGCCTGATCCCGCAGATCTGCAACGCGCAGCGTTACCAGTGCGATCTGCAAGCCGTTCCAGACCTCATGCGCCT
>JAJZDV010000020.1 GCA_021846025.1 Pseudomonadota bacterium | reverse complement strand
TTGTTGGATCATGCCGAGCAGGCCCTGGTGGCGCTGGGTTACCTGAATCCGGTCGCACCGAAGAAGCTGCTCCCCAGGCTGGCACGGCTGGCCACCCGGGCGCTGCTCACGCAACAGGAAGTGCATATCCTGCGAGGCATCTGCAAGGCCGGGCTGGAGCGTTTGGGCGCAGCGCAAACACTCCAGCCCGGCGAGCCGCGGATCGACCCGTCAGATCACGACGCTGCACCGCCGACGCCGGATTGATCGGTCGATCCGTGGGCGATGGATTGGCCGCGCTGCGGCACCAGCGGGGCTCCAATACACTCGACTTCCGCTCCGAAAGCTGATTCCCAACCCATGTTCCGGCACTTGCGCGAAGACATTCAGGTCATCCTCGAACGCGACCCCGCGGCCCGCTCGCGCTGGGAGGTGCTGAGCTGTTATCCCGGCTTGCACGCGCTCATGCTGCACCGCCTGGCCCATGGCCTGTGGCAGCGCGGCTGGCATTGGCTGGGACGCTGGATTTCGCACTGGGGGCGCTTTCTCACCGGCATCGAGATTCATCCCGGAGCCTGCATCGGCCGGCGTGTGTTCATCGATCACGGCATGGGCGTGGTCATCGGCGAGACGGCTGAGATCGGTGATGACTGCACCATCTACCAGGGCGTCACGCTCGGCGGCACCTCGCTGTACAAAGGCGCCAAGCGCCACCCCACGCTGGAGGCCGGGGTGGTGGTGGGCGCCGGCGCTCAGGTTCTCGGCGGCTTCACCGTGGGGCAAGGCGCGCGTATCGGCTCCAACGCGGTGGTGGTGAAGGCGGTGCCGGCGGGGGCTACGGCGGTGGGCAATCCGGCGCGCATCATCCAGAAGGAGACCGAGCAGGAACGTGAGGTCGCGGCGGCCCGCATGGGCTTCTCGGCTTACGCGGTGATGCAGAACGGCGACGACCTGCAGGCCAAGGCCATCCTCGGCCTGATCGACCACGCAGCGCAGTTGGAACATCAAATCGCGCTGCTCTGGCGGGAACTTGAACAACGCGGCGTTTGCCCCGCCGACGTTTGCCCGCCGGAGGCCTTGCGCGAGGAGCATTTCGATAAGGGCGAGTTGGAAAAACTGGTGAAGTGATGGCTCGGCGGCCACACCCTGCAGGCCGGCTCAGCGTGTTGCCGCCCAGGTTGCCAGGGCGCCACTGCCCAGCAGCATCACCGACCACAGCAAGTTCAGGTTGAACCAGGATTGGCGCAGCGCGCGCAGGCCCCAGTAGCGGTAGACCATCCAGGCGATGCTGCCGCCCGTGGCCAGCATGGCCAGCGTATGCACGCTGGCCACCAGCAGGGCGGTGCTCATATCGCGTTGCAGCAGGGCCATCATCGCGGCATGGGCCGCATCTGCCGGCTCCGGACCGCACAGGCGCAGATAAACCGGCAACAGCATGAACCCGGCACCGTGCGCGGTGGCCATGAGAAATGACCACAGCGTCAGATGGGTCGGCTTGATGCGGGCGAGAAAACGCGGGTGCTTGTTGCGCATCAGCGTGTACAGACCCCAAGCCATGAGCGCCAAACCGGCAGCCAGGCCGATCAGCCGTTGCTGGCTGACATAGGTGGTGAGCAAGGCGAAGGGCAGGAGTGCCGCCGCCATGGCGAGGAAATGTCCGGCGCCGATGGGCACCAGCGCGCGGAACACGGCCGCCCCGCGCCGCGCCTGCATGCCGTTGGACACAGCCAGCAACCAGCCCATGCCCGGGTTGATGCCGTGGTAGGCGCCCAGGGCCACGACCAGCAGCCAGCTGATGACGGGCCCGGGCATGGGTTTGCCGCTCAGGCCGACGGGAAGCAGAACGAATCGGTCGAGCAATCGCCGCCTTCGAGCCGGATCTGGTGGGCCGAGTAGCCGTCGGGGAAGCGCACGATGCAGTCGTTGTCGAGCGTCATGCCGCCCTCGGGGTTGATGTTCACCTTCACCTGCGTACCCGGCAGGGCGGCACCGTAAAACTGCCGGTCCCAGGTGCTGTAGAGCGAGTTGGTGAAGTACACGCGTTTGCCGTCCCGACTGATTTCCAGCATCTGCGGCGCTCCGGCGAAGGCCGCGCCGTTGGCATGGGGGGTGCGCCGGGCAATGCCGCCGAGATGCACCGAGCCGGCCAGTTTGGGTGCCATCGGGTCGGTCACGTCGTACTGGCGCAACTCACCCGTGCCCCAGCAGGCGACATAGAGAAAGCGGTCGTCGAGGGACAGGTCGATGTCCGTCACCAGGGGCGGCACGGCGCCGAAGGGTTTGAGCAGATCGGGCAGTTGGTCGGCGCTGGCCGGTTCGGGCGGAATCGTCGCGGTTTTCCGGGCCTGGAAAATGCCGTTTTTCTCGCGCCACCAGGTCCAGATGGAGCCTTCCAGGTTTTGCGTGTCGACCACCACGCCGAGGAAGCCGTAATTCTTGGTCGGCTCGTGGGCAGGGCGCACTTCGAGCGCCATCTGGTGGTTGGCGCCGAGGTCGATGGTCTGCAGATGCTGGCGTCCACGCAAGTCCCAGAAATGCAGGCAATGGCCGTAGCGGTTGGCCAGCAGGTCTTCACCAACCAGGCCGTTCTCGAATTGCGGCGGCAGGCCCCACTCGCTCGACACCATGTAGTCGTGCGGAATGTTCCACCAGAAGTCGTAGCTCATGCGCTGCGGACCGCGGTCGAGTTCCCAGCGGCCGAGGATCTCGAAATTCTCGCAGTCCATCAGGAAAATGCCCGGAGGGCCGCCGGTGCCATCCTGGCCGCCGCCGCCCAGGGTGCTGATGTACAGGCCCTCGGGGCCGCAATGCACGGTATGCGGCCGCGAGTAGCCGGTCTTGCGCATCAACTCCTCGGGCTCGATCGTTTTGACCAGGCGTGCTTCGAGCGGGCTGGGGTGGGTGTCGACGACGTAGATGCGCGAGGAGCGGATGCCTGGAATGACCAGGTAGCGGCGCTCGGTGAACGGGTGGCCCAGCAGCGGCGAGAGCATGGAACTGCAGGCATTCCAGCCGAAGTGGTGGAATTCGTCGCCTTGGTGCGGCATGTCGATGCGGTGCACCACGCGAGCGTAATCGTCGGAGCCGGGATCGACGTCGATCACCGCCAGTGCATCGGGGAGGCTGAAATCGGGCGACAGCATCAGGGTGTAGGCATAGCGCTCCACCGGTGCTTCCATCGCCAGCTTCGGGCTGGGGTAAAAGCTGGGATCAGGGCGGGCTTTTTGCAGCATGGCGGTCTCCGGGGGCTGTTGCAGGGTGGTGCTGCGCTCGAGCGTCGAAGCGGCTGCGCAGTTTGGCAAGCCGGCCTGGGGGACGGCATCCAGACAAAGCTAGAGCCCACGGCCGAATCGGCAATGCGGGTTAATCCGGGGGGAGAACCGCGGGCGGCAGCCCGACGTGCAGCGTCCGCTGCGGATTCAGACAACCGGGCGACGTTCGACGGCGAGCGTCGTGCTGCCTGCGTGCAGCCACAAGACCTGGGCGCGATGCGCGGCGCCACCTGGGGGAGCGTCCAGGTCCCAGTCGGACAAGACCTGGCGTAATTGGCCAAGTTCCCAGTGCTCGCGCGGACGGTGGGTGTGGCCGTGGATCATCCAGTTGCTGTCGGCGGCCTGCAGCCAGCGTGCGGCCTCCGACGGGTCGGCATCGCTCCAGGTGTTCATGCGGCTTTGGGAGGCGCGACTCTGCTCGCGCAGGGCCCTGGCCTGCTCGATTCGCGCCTGCAGTGGCTGTGCCAGGAAGCGTGCCTGCCAGTCGGTGCCGCGGCAAAGCGCGCGCCACTGCAGGTAAGGGACATCGCTGAGGCACAGCGCGTCGCCGTGGGTGAGCACGATGCGCTGTTCGCGGAGATCCAGAACGCAGGGGTCGGGCAGCAGCGCGGCGTTGCAGCGCTGGGCAAAGCCTTGCTGCAGCAGGAAGTCGCGGTTGCCGTGCATCACATGCACGGCATGGCCGCCGGCGGCGTAGGCGGCCAGGGCGGCGCAAACCTGGTGGTGGGCATCGGGTGGGCCGGTGTCGAGCAAGTCGTCGCCGATCCAGGCTTCGAACAAGTCGCCGAGGATGAAGAGGGCATCCGCGGCCAGGGCTTGCGCCGCCAGCCAGCGCAGAAAGCCGGCCGTGGTGGCGGGCGCCTCGGGACCGAGGTGCAGATCGGAGACGAAAGCAAGACGCCGCCAAGTGGGCGGCGCCGTCAGCTTGGCAAAGCACCCCGGCAAAATCTGCAGAGGTGGTTGTGGGCGAGACTCAGACTTCAACGGCTTTGAGGATCACCACGTCGTCGAGTGGAACGTCCTGGTGACCGCCTTTACTGCCGGTTTTCACACCCCGGATGGCATCCACCACGTCCTGGCCTTCCACCACCTGGCCGAATACGGCGTAACCCCAGCCCTGGGACGACGGCGCAGTGTGGTCGAGGAAGGCGTTGTCGGCGACGTTGATGAAAAACTGCGCCGTGGCCGAATGCGGATCGTTGGTGCGGGCCATGGCCAGGGTGTAGCGCTTGTTCTTCAGCCCGTTGTTGGCCTCGTTCTGGATGGGCGCCTGGGTGGGCTTTTGCTTCATGCCGGGCTCGAAGCCGCCGCCTTGGACCATGAAACCGTCGATCACGCGGTGGAACACGGTGCCATCGAAGTGGCCGCTCTTCACATAGGCCAGAAAATTGGCGGCGGACTTGGGGGCTTTCTCGGCGTTGAGTTCGATGCGGATGACGCCTTTGTTCGTGTGCAGTTCAACCATGATGGTCCTTGTTTACTTGAGAAGAATGGCTTGTTGGATGACGACTGGCGTGACCGGCACGTTCTGCATCGGGCCGTCGTCTCGCGTGGCAACCTTGGCGATGCGGTCCACCACGTCCATGCCCTTGATCACCTGACCGAACACGGCGTAGCCGTGACCGTCGGGCTGAGGATAGTCGAGCGACGCATTGTCGACGAGGTTGATGAAGAACTGCGAGGTGGCCGAGTTCGGGTCGGAGGTGCGCGCCATGGCAATGGTGCCTCGCAGATTTTTCAGTCCATTCTTGCTTTCCAGCGGAATCGGCGGGCGTGTGGGTTTTTGCTGCATGTCGGCAGTCAAGCCGCCACCCTGGATCATGAAGCCTGGAATAACGCGATGAAAGATGGTGCCACTGTAGAAACCAGCCTTCACGTACTGCAGGAAATTGGCCACGGACTTGGGCGCGCGTTGCGGATCGAGCTGAATCTCGATGGTGCCCAGCGTCGTCACCAATTCCACGCGGGGCGGCGCTTCGGCACGCACCGGATGGGCGGGCAGCAGGATGCCGCCAAGCATGGCGGTGACACACACCAGCAGCCAGCGACGTGAACGGGCGAGGTTGGTTGACGTGGTCGATGCACCAAGGAACAAATCGGTCATGAAAGCACTCCAGCGTGGAAAAGTCGCCACTGGCCGCCCTGCTTGGCCCAGTAGTCGCGGTAGGTGATGGGCTTTGGCCCGTGCTGGCTGCCGTATTGCACGACCAGCAACTCGTGTTCACCCTGGTAGTAGAGCACCGTGGCGGCGGCCAGTTCCAGGGGTGGCGTTGCAACCGGACCGCCTTGCCGGGCAGGGGCCCGGGCCAGCAGCTTGCGCACGGTGGCGCGCTGCGCCGCCAGTTGTGCCGGCGTCAGCCATTGCACATGCGAGGTGATGACGACTGGGGTGGCGCCCGGCTCGATGCGCGTCATGAGCGCGGTGATGTCAGGGTTGGACAGCACCACGCAGCCATCGCTGTCCAGAGGCGGGCGGGCGTAGCTGCTTGGCGGCACCCCATGCAGCCAGATGCCGCCGCCGGTGCGGCCGAGCCGCCGATCCCAGGCGTTCGGGTAGTTCAGCGGCATGGCCCCGGCACCGTAGGTGGCATTCAGCCAGCGGCGGCCCACTTCGCGGGTGATGAAATAAATGCCCAACGGGGTTTTCATGTCGCCGGCCCGCTGCTTGTCGGTGCCCAGCTTGCCCTGGGTGATGTAGTCGTTCGCTTCGAGTTGCAGGGAACCCTGGGCCGTGCGCCGGAACAGGTACAAGCGCGACCGGCTGGTGTCCACCAGGATGGCGTGTTTCACCCCCGGGGCCAAGGCGACGAAATTGCTCGGCACCAGACCAGCCCCCGGCGCCTGGGCAAAGGCACGCAGCCGCTGGCGAGCTTCGTTCACCAGCGCCGCGAGCCGTGCCGACTCTGCCTGTTGCGCCGCGCTGCCGGGCGCAGAGGGTGCATCGGCAAAATGCCGCAGCCGGCCCGCTTCGGCTTGCAGCAAGTCCCCGCGCAGCAGATGGGCCAAGGCGAAATTCGGGTATCGCTCGGCCAGCAAGCCACTGCGGTGCAGCGCCTCGCGCAGACGCCCCTGGGCAACGAGCTGGTAGATCGCGATCAACTCGACCTCGGCGCGATCGTCGAAGCCCTGACGCATCCAAGCCTGCTGGTCTTGCCCCAGCAGCGAGCGTGAAGCCGCGGGAACGGTGATTTTGGCGGCACGCTGCGACGGCCCTGGCAAGACCCCTGGATCGACGAAATCGGGCCGGAACTCCTCCGCGCGCACCCCCATGCTGACCAGCAGCACGGTCAGCAGCCAGGCCAGGACCTGGGTGATGTGCCGGCGCCGGGTTCGCAGGGGCTGGTTCATGCGTGACAGCGACGAGGCTCAGGACTGGGTGGCTGGTGCGTCTGCGCCGAGGGCAGCCTCAGGCCCTCAGGCCACGATTTCCTGCACGATCAGCCAGCGTCCGTGCACGCGCTGGAATTGCAGGGTCTTGGGGCTGTCGAAATTGAGTGAACCCGAGGTGTAGATCTGGCGAAAGCGTGCGGTCGCCTTGTCGCCATCGACCTTCACCTGCAGGTGTTTCACATCCACGGTGATCTTGGCCTTGTCACCGATGCGTGCCTTGCGCTGTGCCATCCAGGCGCTGCGTGGCTCGTGGCCTGGCGTCTGAAAATCCGGTGCATAACTGCCGAAATACGCATTCAGGTTTTTCGTTGCCCAGGCATGTGCCCAGGCATGCACCGCAGCATCCACCTGAGCCTGGCTCGCGTCAGCCGCGACAGTCTCCGGCTTGGCTTCGGCGGCAGCCGGTTTTTCAACGGGTTTGGGCGTCACCTCCGCAGCCGGCTTGATGGCAGCCGTGGTGACGGCAGCCTCCTTGGCGGGTTTGGGTGCCGGTGCCGGCTGAAGCTCCACAGGTGGTTTGGCCGCTGGCACTGGAGCCGGCCTGGCCGCGTCGTGCGGTGCCGCAGCGACTGCCACGACGGCCGGCTTGACCGCTGCCTGTGGTTCGCCGCTCTTGCTGAAGAGCTGGCGTATGAGTGCCAGTTTCGTCTGTGTGGCGCCGCTCTTGCTGCCATCGAGCTGCAGCGCCTTCTGGTACGACTGGCTGGCCAGCTTGGCGTAGACATCACCCAGGTTCTCGAACGCCGTGGCGTAGCTGGGGTTGGTGCGGATGGCCATGTCCAGCGCAGCCCGCGCCTTGTCGTACTGGCCTTGCTGGGCATACAGGACCGCCAGGTTGTTGTAGGGCTCGGGCAATTCGGGATACTGCTCGGTGAGTTGGGTGAACGCCTGGATGGCGTCGGCTGTCTTGTGCTGCTCGGTCAGGATCACGCCGCGCACAAACTTGTATTGCGGATCCTTGGCGTTGGTGGCGATCAGCGCGTCGACCTGCGTCAGTGCCTGTGCCAATTGGCCGGTGGCAACGAGTTGCTGCACCTCCGTCAGGCTGTCGGCATGGGCCGCTGAAGGGACGGCGCTGCATGCGAACCCCGCCGCAAGCCCCAGTGCCGCCAGCAGCTGTGTGAGTTTGCGCAGGAGCGGCTTGGTCTGCGTGTGGTGGGTGTGTGGCATGGGTTCAAGTTGGCTCGGGCTGTGCTAAGTTTTTGATTTTATCCGGGCCTGCTGGCCGGCTTGTCCCGTTCTTCCCCATCGATGCAGCCGCCGCAGCACCCGCCAGTTCCGGTGCGGCAGGTGGCGCGACATTCCCATTCCATGACCTTGCAGATTTACAACACGCTGTCGCGCGAGAAGCAGACGCTGGACCCCATCGATCCCGGCCATGTGCGCCTGTACGTCTGCGGCATGACGGTTTACGACTACTGCCATCTCGGCCACGCGCGGGTGATGGCGGTGTTCGATCTGGTGCAGCGCTGGCTCAAGGCGCGTGGCCTGCGCGTCACGTATGTGCGCAACATCACGGACGTGGACGACAAGATCATCCGCCGCGCGGTCGAAAGCGGCGTGAGCGTGCGTGAGCTCACCGACCATTTCATCGCCGCGATGCACGAGGACACCGACGCCCTGGGCATCGAGCGGCCCACGCACGAACCGCGCGCCACGGATTACATCCCGCAGATGCAGCAGCTCATCATCCGCCTCATGGTCAAGGGGCTGGCCTACCAGGACACCGCCGGGGACGTGGACTACGCCGTGCGCGCCTTCCCCGGTTACGGCCGACTCTCGGGCAAGTCGCTGGATGAACTGCAGGCTGGCGAACGCGTGGAGATCGACCAGGCCAAACGCGATCCGCTGGACTTCGTGTTGTGGAAGCGGGCCAAGGTGGAAGAGCCTGCCGAGGTGCAATGGGCTTCTCCCTGGGGCCAGGGGCGGCCGGGCTGGCATCTTGAATGCTCGGCCATGAGTTCAGCGCTGCTGGGTGAGCATTTCGACATCCACGGCGGCGGTGCCGACCTGCAGTTCCCGCATCACGAGAATGAAATTGCGCAGAGCGAGGGCGCCAGCGGCAAGCCATTCGTCAACCTCTGGATGCACAACGGCTTTGTCCGGGTGAACGACGAGAAGATGTCGAAGTCGCTGGGGAATTTCTTCACCATCCGTGACGTGCTCAAGTTGTTCGACGCCGAGACCGTGCGGTTTTTCATCCTTCGCGCCCATTACCGCAGCCCGCTGAATTACTCGCAGGACAATCTGCACGACGCCCGCCATTCCCTGGCTCGGCTGTACACCGCGTTGCAGAATTTTGCCGAGGTTCCCTCCACGCTGGACTGGAGCCAGCCGGCGGCGCAACGCTTCGGTGCAGCGATGGACGACGACTTCAACACCCCCGAAGCCCTGGCCGTGCTGTTCGAACTCGCCAGCGAAGTCAACCGCAGCGCCAGCGCCTCGCTCGCCGGTCTGCTCAAGGGCCTTGGCGGCACGCTCGGCCTGTTGCAGCAGATGCCGCAGAGCTTTCTGCAAAGCGGGTCGAATGCGGTCGATGCGGACTGGATCGAGGCGCAGGTGCAAGCCCGTGCCGCCGCCAAGAAGGCGCGCGACTTTACCCTGGCCGACACGATTCGCGCGGCGCTGCTGGCGCGCGGCATCGTGCTCGAAGACCAACCGGGCGGCGCCACTCTCTGGCGCCAAGCCTGAGATGGCCACCGCGAAAGCCATGGCCATGCACCTGCCGGATTACTGGGACGAAGCCTGCGCTCAGTTGATGCGGGCCGACCGCGTGATGCGCAAGCTCATTCCGCAGCACCGGGCCACGCAACTGCAAAGCCGTGGCGACGCCTTCCAGACCTTGGCGCGCTCGGTCGTCGGTCAGCAGATCTCGGTCAAGGCGGCCCAGTCGGTTTGGGACCGGCTGGTGACGCAAGTCGTCGACGTCACGCCACACAGCATTCTGGCGCGCGAGACCGCGGCGTTGCGTCTGGCCGGGCTGTCGCAGCGCAAGTGCGAGTACCTGCGTGACTTGGCCGCCAAGTTCGATGCCGGCGAGGTTCACCCCGGGCAGTGGGCCGCGATGCCGGACGAGGCCATCATCACGGAGCTGGTGGCCATTCGCGGCATCGGACGCTGGACGGCCGAGATGTTCCTGATGTTTCACCTGATGCGTCCGGACGTGCTGCCGCTGGACGACCTGGGCTTGCAGCGCGGCATCAGTCAGGGCTATTTTTCCGGCGAGGCCGTCAGCCGCAGCGAACTGCGCGAAGTGGCTGCCGCATGGGCGCCCTGGCGTTCGGTCGGCACTTGGTATATTTGGCGCAGCATCGATCCGGTCGTGGTCGACTATTGAATCGCGTCGAGCATCACCACAGAACCGACGCCAGCAGTGCGGCCTTCACCGGCCCGCCAAGCATGGCGCTTGCGCCGTCTCGAACGGTCGCAATTGCAAAGGGGTTGAACCATGAGTAAAAAAGTTTTTCTCGACTTTGAGCAGCCGGTTGCCGAGCTGGAAACCAAGATCGAGGAGTTGCGCTACGTGCAGGACGAATCGGCCGTCGATATTTCCGAGGAAATCAGCCGCCTGCAGAAAAAAAGCCAGCTGTTGACCAAGGATCTGTACGCCAAGCTCTCGCCCTGGCAGGTCACACAAATCGCCCGGCATGCCCAGCGCCCCTACACGCTGGACTATGTGGCGCAGATGTTCACCGACTTTCACGAATTGCATGGCGATCGCCACTACGCCGATGATCTGTCCATCGTCGGCGGCCTGGCGCGTTTCAACGGCCTGGCCTGCATGATCATCGGCCACCAGAAAGGGCGCGACACGAAAGAGCGTGCGCTGCGCAACTTCGGCATGACCAAGCCCGAGGGATACCGCAAGGCGCTGCGTCTGATGAAACTGGCCGAGAAGTTCAGCCTGCCGGTGTTCACCTTTGTCGATACACCTGGCGCCTATCCCGGTATCGACGCCGAGGAGCGCAACCAGTCCGAGGCCATCGGTCGCAACATCTTCGAGATGGCGCAACTGCAGGTGCCCATCATCTCCACCATCATCGGCGAGGGCGGCTCGGGCGGCGCGCTGGCCATCGCCGTGGCCGACCATGTGCTGATGCTGCAGTATTCGGTGTACTCCGTCATCTCCCCCGAAGGCTGTGCTTCCATCCTGTGGAAAAGCGCCGAGCGCGCACCCGAGGCGGCCGAAGCGCTGGGCCTGACCGCCCACCGACTCAAGGCGCTGGGCCTGATCGACAAAATTGTGAACGAACCCATCGGCGGTGCGCACCGCGACCCGTTGGCCATGACCGCCAGCCTCAAACGCGCCCTGGCCGAGAGCCTGCGCCAGTTCCAGGGCATCAAGCCGGCCGAACTGGTGAAGCAGCGTTACGACCGTCTTTGCGCCTTCGGCAAATTCCAGGACACCAAGTCCACGCGCTGAAACGCCTTGCGAGCGGGCCCGTCGCGGCGGCTCGATGCACTTGCCAACCGTGCCATCCTCCACGCCGGCTGCCCAGAGCTCGCCTGCATTACCGGCCCTGGCCGCCCTGCGCAGCTTCCTGCAGCGGCATGCCGCCTTGGGTGCCGCAGCGGCTCCGGTTGCCATTGCCTTCAGTGGCGGTGCCGATTCCACCGCGCTGTTGCAGGGAGCGCTGCAACTCTGGGGTCCTGAGCGTCTGCGCGCCTTGCATGTGCACCATGGTTTGCAGTCGGACGCCGACGCCTTCGCCGACCATGTGCGCAAGCGCTGCGCTGCCTGGAACGTGGCCTGTTCCGTGTTGCCGGTGCAGGTGCGGGCGCAGCGTGGCGACAGCCTGGAGGACAGGGCTCGTGATGCCCGCTACCAGGCCCTGGGCGAAGCGGCACGGGGGCTGGGTTGCGACTGGCTGCTCCTCGGCCATCAGGCCGACGACCAGGCGGAATCGCTCCTGCTGGCCTTGCTGCGTGGCGCCGGCCCCAAAGGTTTGGCGGCCATGCCCGAAGCGGCGCAGCGCGACGGTTTATGGCTCGGGCGGCCCTTGTTGGCTTGTTCTGCCGATGAACTGCGGCGCTCGCTGGATGTCGGGGTGCAGCCGCTGCCGTATCTGCGCGACCCGATGAACCAAGATCCGGCGTTTCGCCGCAGCCGCATTCGGCATGAATTGTTGCCGATCATCGCCAGACTGGAGCCCGGCTGGCGCAGCACCCTGGGGCGCTCGGCAGCGTTATGCGCCCAGGCTGCAACCAGCCTCGAGGAGACGGCCGCACAAGATCTCGCTCGATGCACTTCGGAAGAGGGTTTGCGCCTCGACACGCTGCGGGAGTTGAGTGATGCGCGTCTGAGCGAGGTCCTGCGGCTGTGGTTGCTGCGGGCCGGGTTGCGCAGCAGCCATGGGCAGATCGATAACCTGCGGCAGCAGGTGCGAGCCACCGCGAACGGCGCCATGGACCTGCAGGTGCGGCTGCGATCCGCGACCCTGGAGCGCCGGGGCGTTTCCCTGGTGCGGGTGGTGTCGGCAGACTGAGGCGAGCATCCTGCTGCGGCCTTGCCGCGCCGCTTCGAAGTGCATGCAGACGGCAAGTGCGCGTGCGTTTGCTCCAAGCTTGCGGGGAGGCGCTGCCTATAATTTCGGGTTTTCTGCAGCAGACGCGCACGCGAACAGTGGGTGCGTCTTCGTGGTTTCATTCCATCGCAATCATGGCGCTCATCGTCCAGAAATACGGCGGCACCTCGGTCGGTTCCGTCGAACGCATCAAGAACGTCGCGCGCCGCGCCATCAAATGGGCTGATGCCGGACATCAGGTCGTGGTGGTGGTGTCGGCCATGTCGGGCGAGACCAACCGGCTCATTGCCATGGCCCGCGAAATCCAGCCCGACCCGGATCCGCGCGAGCTCGACGTGGTGGCCTCCACCGGTGAACAGGTCAGCATCGGACTGCTCGCCATGGCGCTGAAGGCGCAGGGGCGCGAGGCGCGCAGCTACACGGGCTTTCAGGTCGGCATCCGCACCAACAGCGCGTTCACCAAGGCGCGCATCGAATCCATCGACCAGACGCGCATGCGTGCCGATCTGGATGCCGGCATGATCGTCGTCGTCGCCGGTTTTCAGGGTGTCGACGAGGCCGGCAACATCACCACCCTGGGGCGTGGTGGCTCCGACACCTCGGGCGTGGCGCTGGCCGCGGCGCTGGGCGCCGACGAATGCCAGATCTACACCGATGTCGATGGCGTCTACACCACCGACCCGCGCGTCGTGCCCGAGGCCGGCAAGCTGCCCACCATCACCTTTGAGGAAATGCTGGAAATGGCCAGCCTGGGCTCGAAGGTGCTGCAGACGCGCTCGGTGGAATTCGCCGGCAAGTACCGCGTGCGCTTGCGCGTGCTCTCCAGCCTCACCCCTTGGGACATTCCGCTGGAGCAGGAAATGCGCAGCGGCACACTCATCACCTTCGAGGAAGACCAGACCATGGAACGAGCCGTCGTCTCCGGCATCGCCTTCGCCCGCGATGAAGCCAAGATCACCGTCGTGCGCGTGCCCGATCGCCCCGGTATCGCCTACCAAATTCTGAGTGCGGTGGGTGGTGCGAACATCGATGTCGACATGATCGTGCAGAACCAGAGTGTTGACGGCTACACCGATTTCTCCTTCACCGTCGGCCGCGGCGACTACGCCCGCACGCTGGATATTCTCAAGACCAGCATCCAGGCGCACATCGGCGCCAAGGACATCATCGGCGACCCGAAAGCCTGCAAGGTGTCGATCGTCGGCGTCGGCATGCGCTCGCACGCCGGTGTGGCCAGCAAGATGTTCCGCACGCTGTCGGAGGAAGGCATCAACATCCAGATGATCTCCACTTCCGAGATCAAGGTCTCGGTGTTGATCGAGGAGAAGTACCTCGAACTGGCCGTGCGTGCCTTGCACAAGGCGTTTGACCTGGAAGCGCAGACGTCCTGAGCGCCGGGTCATCCGGCTGCCGGCCCCTGGTCCGCGGCTGGCGGCGCGAATGACGCGGCAGCTTGTGCATTGGTCGGCGCCACCGCGGCCGGGAATTGCACCCGCACGCGCAGTCCACCGAGGGGTGAATCCAGCAGGCTGAGCTGGGCGCCGCTGCGCTCGGCCACGCTGCGCACGATGGCCAGGCCCAGGCCGCTGCCGCCGGGAGGGGCGTTCTCGCGGCGGTAGAAACGGTCGAACACGCGCGCCCGGTCGTCCATCGGAATGCCGGGACCGGAATCGTCCACTTCGAGCACGGCCAGACTGCCTTCGCGCCGCACCCGCACGTCCACCTGCCCGCCAGCCGGGGTGTAGCGCAAGGCGTTGTCCACCAGATTGCGGGCCAGCATGCGCAGGCCGTTGGGCGGAGCCTGCACGGTGAGATCCTCGGCCTGCTCCAGACCGGCGTCGACACCGCGTGCTTGCGCCAGTTCCAGCGTGTCGGACAAGGCCAGCCGCGCAGCCTGGGTGAGCGAACTGGGCGCTGCGGCTTCCTGGCCGCTGGAGTCGGCGCGAGCCAGGGCGAGCAGTTGTTCGACCAGATGCGTGGCGCGGTCCAGGCCCGAGCCCAGTCGCTGCAACGCGATCTGGCGGGTGGCCTCGTCCTGCGCGCGGCCGAGCATCTGGATCTGGACCTTGAGCGCGGCCAGCGGCGAGCGCAGTTCGTGGGCGGCGTCGGCCACGAACATCTGCTGCGTGTCGAATGCCTGGCGGGTGCGTGTGAACAAGCCGTTCATGGCACGCACCACCGGTTGCATTTCCTGCATCACCGGCTGGGGGTCGATGGGATCGAAGGACGTGGCAGCGCGGTTTTCCAACTCCTGCGACAGCGAGCGCAAGGGTTTGAGCGAACGTCGCACCACCCAGGCCACGGCCAACAGCAAGAGCGGGGCGATCAGCAACATGGGCCAGACCGAATTGAAGGCGAAGGTCAGGGCGAGAGTGCGGCGACTGAGCAAGGGCTGCGCCACCTGGATGGTGCGCCCGCCCGCCTGCATCGAGAACACGCGCCATTGCTGCCCTCCGACCCCGACATTGGCATAACCCAGCACGGCCTGGTCGGGCAGTTCCAGCCGCGGGCGCGACACGTAGATGCGCTGGCCATCCGGTGCCCAGACCTGCACCACGTAGTCCACGCCGTTATGGTCGTCGGCATTCGGGCCGAAGCCCGGCAGGCCGAGGTCGCCACTGGCCAGCGACAACGCCAGTTGCTGCAGGTGGTAGTCGAACACCGCATCGGCTTCGCGCATGGCACTGTTGAAGACCACGACCGCCTGCACCAGGGCGGCGAGCAGCACCGCTGCGGTGAGCAGCACCAGCAATTGAGCCCGCAGGGATTTCACGCATCGCCTCCTTCATGATCCGCATCTCCGCGGTCTGCGCTGGCGCCGCGTGCCGTGTTGGCCGGATCGGTCCCTGTGCCATGAGGCGTCGGAGCCTCGCGTGAAATCACGTACCCCATGCCGCGAATGTTGCGGATGAAATCGGCCCCCAGCTTTTTGCGCAGGCTGTGGACATACACCTCGACCGCGTTGCTGGAGATTTCGTCTTTCCAGCTGTAGAGCTTTTCTTCGAGTTGGGTACGCGAGAGAATGACGCCGGGGCGCGCGATCAGCGCCTCCAGCACTGCCCATTCGCGCTGCGAGAGTTGCACCGGCTGGGCCTCGAAGGTGGCTTCGTGGGTGGCCGGGTTCAGGCGCACCGGGCCGTGTTCGAACACCGGTTCGGCGCGGCCGGCGGCGCGGCGCAACAAGGCGCGGATGCGGGCCTGCAACTCGTCGAGGTCATACGGTTTGAGCACGTAGTCGTCGGCCCCGGCGTCGAGTCCGGCGATGCGGGCCTGCACCGCATCGCGCGCGGTGGCGATGAGCACCGGGGTGCGGTCACGCCGTGCGCGCGCTTTTTTCAGCACCTGCAGACCGTCGAGCCTGGGCAGGCCGAGGTCGAGCAGCACGAGGTCGTAATGCTCGGTGCTCCAGGCGGTGTCGGCCATCTGGCCGTCGCGCACCCAGTCCACCGCGTAGCCGTCGCCGCGCAGCGCGTCGAGCACGCTTTCGCCGATCATGGCATCGTCTTCGACAAGCAGCAGGCGCATGAGGGATGTGGAGTATGGGCGGAATTGGATTGTGCCGCAGGGTGATCAACGGCAGTATCGGGCCGGGGTCTTAGACTGCGCTTAACCATCCGCATCACGCTGTGCATCGCACGCTACATCGCGCCCTGCATCACAGCAGGCAGCGCAACGTCTGCCCGTGCATGCCGCTGACGTCTGCGCCCTTGACCATGCCCGAAACGCACCCCAGCCCCGCGCCGAACAGGCGCCTGCCCCGCACCGTCTGGCTGCTCGGCTGGGTGAGCCTGTTCATGGACATGTCGTCCGAACTCATCCATGCGGTGCTGCCGGTCTACATGACCGGTGTGCTCGGCTTGAGCATCATGGTCGTCGGACTGGTGGAGGGACTTGCCGAAGCCACGGCCTCGGTGCTCAAGGCATTGTCCGGTGCGCTGTCCGACCATCTGGGCAAGCGCAAGCTGCTGGCGGTGCTGGGCTATGGGCTCTCAGCCGCGACCAAGCCGCTGTTCCCGTTGGCGTCGGGCGCGACGGAGGTGATCGCCGCGCGCTTCATCGACCGCATCGGCAAAGGCATTCGTGGCGCTCCGCGCGATGCGCTGCTGGCCGATGCCACGCCCGAGTCCATGCGCAACGCCGCTTATGGCTTGCGCCAGAGCATGGACACGGTGGGCGCTTTTCTCGGACCGCTGGCCGCGATCGGCCTGCTTTGGTGGCTGCACGACCGGTTGCGCCTGCTGCTGTGGTTTGGCGTGTTTCCCGCGGTGGTGGCGGTGGGCATTCTCGTCTTCGGGGTGCGCGAACCGGCGAACCTGGGCACACGCGCTGCTGCCTCCCGCATTCAACATCCGGGTGCCCGCAGGACGCCACGTTTCGCCGCAGCCCGCGGCCTGCCGCGCAGCTATTGGGGTGTGGTGGCCTTGGCCGGTGTCTTCACCCTGGCGCGTTTATCGGAGGCCTTCCTGGTGCTGCGAGGTCAACAACAGGGGGTGCCGCTGTTGTGGATTCCTCTGGTCACCCTGCTGTTCAGTCTGATGTACGCAGCAAGTGCCTATCCGGCCGGGGTGCTGGCACAGCACTACGGTCGGCGCATGGTGCTGATGACGGGCCTGGGGGTGTTGTTCGCATCCATGTTGCTGCTGGCGCTGCCCGGCATGCCTGCACTCTGGCTGGGCGTGGCGCTGTACGGACTGCACCTGGGGTTGACGCAGGGGGTGTTCGCAGCCGCCGTGGCGGCCACCGCGCCACCGACTCTGCGCGGTACGGCGTTCGGGGTGTATTACCTCATCACCGGTTTGCTGCAATTGCTAGCCGGGTTGGGCGCGGGATGGCTGTGGCAGGCCTTCGGCGCGCCTTGCGCGTTCGGTGCCGGTGCTGCGCTGGCGGCAGGGGCCTTGTTGCTGGCCGCATGGCAGAGTCGGGCACGTTTCGGCTGATGCCGCCTGGATCAACGGTCGGTACGGGTCTGCAAACTTGCCGCTGAGTGGGCACAATGCGGCTTGGCTGACAAGCTCTTCAAAACCATGTCCGGAGACCACCATGACCATGACCCACGCCATTCGCATTGATCGCATCGGCGGCCCTGAAGTTCTGCAATGGCACGAGTTGCCGCTGGGCAATCCAGGCCCTGGTGAAGTGCGGGTTCGCCACGGTGCCGTCGGCGTGAATTTCATCGACGTCTACCACCGCACCGGTCTTTACCCGTTGCAGTTCCCCGCCGGACTCGGTCTGGAAGCAGCGGGAACCGTGGAGGCCGTGGGAGAAGGCGTGACCGGCTTGTCTCCCGGCGATCGCGTGGCCTACTGCAACGGCCCGACCGGAGCCTACGCCCAGGCGCGGGTGATGCCGGCACGGGTGCTGGTGAAGCTGCCGGATGCAATTGGCTTCGATACCGCGGCCGCCATGATGCTCAAGGGCCTGACAGCCCAGTTTTTGCTGCGGCGTACCCGCAAGCTGCAGGCTGGCGATGTCGCCCTGTTCCACGCTGCCGCCGGCGGTGTCGGTCTGATCGCCGGGCAATGGGCACAGGCGTTGGGTGTGCAACTCATCGGCACCGCCGGCAGTGACGAGAAGTGCCGCCTGGCGCTGCAAAACGGCTACGCCCATTGCATCAACTACCGCACGGACGATCTGGTGTCACGCGTCAAGGAACTGACTGGCGGCAAGGGGGTTGCCGTGGTGTACGACTCGGTCGGCCGCGACACCTGGGAGCGCTCGCTCGCCTGCCTGCAACCCTTCGGCCTGATGGTCAGCTTCGGCAATGCATCCGGCCCGGTGCCGCCGGTGACCCTGACGGACCTGGCGGCCAAGGGTTCGCTCTATGTCACGCGGCCGACCCTGATGACTCACGTCGCCGATCGCGGCACACTGGAGCAGATGGCCGCGGAATTGTTCGCCGTGGTCGGTTCGGGTCAGGTCAAACCGCTCATCGGCCAACGCTTCGCCCTGCGCGATGCGGCGCTGGCGCACATCGCGCTGGAAAGCCGCGCCACCACCGGCAGTATCGTGCTCGAGCCCTGAGCGCCTGGGCCGCGCGCGCTCACCGCGGCGCGGATTCAGCCGGCATCACCCTTGCGTTGACGTGTCTGGCGCCACTCGTCCGAGAGCAGCAAGACGGCGCCGACGAAGATCGAGCTGTCGGCCAGGTTGAACGCGGGCCAGTGCCATTGCTGAGCACCGATCGTGGCGTAGAAATCGAGAAAATCGGTGACATGGCCCCAAACCAGTCGGTCGGCAACGTTCCCCAGGGCGCCGCCGAGAATCAGCGCCAGCGCAAGGCTGAACAGTGTCCTGCCGCGATGCCGAAACAGCAGCCAGACGATCAGCGCGGAAGCGCCCAGACCGAGAGCGGTGAACAGCCAGCGCTGCCAGCCAGCAGCCGCAGCGAGGAAGGAAAATGCGGCCCCAGGGTTCTCGATGTGCACCAGGTTGAAATACCCGGTGATGGGACGACTGGCATCGAGCGGCAGATCCTGCACGATCAACCATTTGCTGAACTGGTCAAGCGCCAGCACCAGAAACGACGTGAGCAACCAGGGCCAGACCCTGGGGTTCGCCTTGGACGCGGAGTTGGGCGTTGACTCGGGCGAAGGCGCGCGGCTGGGCGGGATCATGGTCGGGCTTGGACGGGGTGAGCGTGGCGGAATGCTGTCGCGGCGTGGTCTGCGTCGTGTTGTCGGGTCCGGCGCCATGTCTCAGGCAAAGCGGCGCGTTTCGCCCGGTCCTTGCAGATTGCCCACGCAGCGCAGACACAGCCCGGGGTGAGCGGCATCGGCACCGACATCGGTTTCCCAGTGCCAGCAGCGTTCGCATTTGCTGGCCCCGGCTGCATCCGCCGACTGCACCTGCACAACCAGTTCGTCGCCTTCCCGCAGTCTGGCCTGCGAGGTGATGAAGGCGAACTTGAGTTCGTCCTGCAAGCTGGTGAGAAGGGCATGGTCTGGCCCCGGCGCCGTGAGGCTCACCCAGGCCTGCAGCGACGAGCCGAGTTGGCCTGCGCTCCGCACCGCTTCCACGGCGCGGTTGACCTCGTCGCGCACCGCGCGCACGCGCGCCCATTTGGCCAGCAATGCAGCGGCATCGCGTGGCTCCGGCAGGGTGTGGAAGGTCTCGACGAAGATGCTGCCGGTCTCGGCGGCGCGGGCCGGGGCGAAGTGGTGCCAGGCTTCTTCCGCGGTGAAGCTGAGAAAGGGAGCAATCCAGCGCAGCATGGCGTGGGTGACGTGCCACAACGCGGTCTGGGCGCTGCGTCGCGCGAGACTCTTGGGCGGCGTGGTGTAGAGCCGGTCCTTGAGCACGTCGAGGTAGAAGCCGCCCAGGTCTTCCGAGCAGAAGATGAGCAGTCTGGCCACGACCGGATGGAATTCGTAGGCCTCGTAGTGCTGCAACACCGTGGTCTGGAATTCGCCTGCACGCGCCAGCGCCCAGCGGTCGATCTCCAGCATCTGCTCCAGCGGAACGGCCTGGCTGGCGGGGTCGAAATCGGCCACGTTGGCGAGCAGGAAGCGCAGGGTGTTGCGCACGCGGCGGTAGCTGTCGACCACGCGCGCGAGGATCTTGTCGTCGCCGGCGATGTCGCCCGAGTAGTCGCTGGAGGCCACCCACAGGCGGATGATTTCGGCGCCGAGCTTCTTGCTGGTTTCCAGCGGATCCACGCCATTGCCCAGCGACTTGCTCATCTTGCGGCCCTGGCTGTCGACGGTGAAGCCGTGGGTCAGCAGGCTCTTGTAGGGCGCGCGCCCTTCCAGCGCGCAGGCCAGCAGCAACGAGCTGTGGAACCAGCCGCGGTGCTGGTCATGGCCTTCCAGGTAGAGATCGGCTTCGGGGCCGGTTTCGTGATGGGCCTCGGGGTGGGTGCCGCGCAGGACGTGAAAGAAGGTCGATCCCGAGTCGAACCACACTTCGAGAATGTCGCTGCTCTTGATGTAGTGCGGCGCGTCGCCGGGGCCGAGGATGTCCTCGGCCGTGACCCGGCTCCAGGCCTCGATCCCACCTTGCTCGACCAGGCTTGCCGCCTGGTCGAGGATGTCCATGGTGCGCGGGTGCAGTTCGCCCGTGTCCTTGTGCAGGAAAAAGGGCAGCGGCACGCCCCAGGCGCGCTGGCGCGAGATGCACCAGTCGGGCCGGTTGGCGATCATGTCGCGCAGCCGGGCGCGACCGTTCTCGGGATAGAAGCCGGTGTGGTCGATGGCGTCCAGCGCCATCTGCCGCAGGGTCTTGGGCGCCTTGTCCTTGGTGAACACGCCTTCGCCTTCGTCCATGCGGATGAACCACTGCGCTGCAGCGCGGTAGATCACCGGGCTCTTGTGGCGCCAGCAATGCGGGTAGCTGTGCAGGATGTCCCGCGTCGCGAACAGCCTGCCGGCCTGGCGCAGGGTGTCGGTGACGACCGGCGCCGCCTTCCAGATCTGCATGCCGCCGAACAGCGGCAGGTCGGCGGCGTACATTCCGTCGCCCTGGACGGGGTTGAGGATGTCCTCGATGCGCATGCCGTGGGCGAGACAGGAGTTGAAGTCCTCCACACCGTAAGCGGGCGAGGAGTGCACGAGGCCGGTGCCATCCTCCGCCGTGGCGTAGTCGGCGAGGTCAACCGGGCTGAGCCTGTCGTAGCCCGGGTCGATGGCCGCAAGCGGATGGCGGAAGTTGATGCCGGCCAGATTCTGCCCCTTGGTGGTGGCGACGACGCGGCCTTCGAGGCCGTAGCGCTGCAGGCAGTCCTGGACCCGCGCCGCGGCCAGCAGCAGCAGGCCGCGGGCGGTGTCCACCAGGCAGTAGTCGAGTTCCGGATTGAGGTTGAGCGCCTGGTTGGCGGGCAGGGTCCAGGCCGTGGTGGTCCAGATGACGGCGTAGGCGTCCTGGTCCAGCCCGGGCAGGCCGAACGCGGTGGCCAGCTTGGCGGGCTCGGCGCACAGGAAGCCGACGTCCAGGGTCTGCGACTTCTTGTCGGCGTACTCGATCTCGAACTCGGCCAGCGAGGAGTGGCAGTCGAAGCACCAGTGCACCGGCTTGAGGCCGCGGTAGACGAAGCCGCGCTCGATGACGCGCTTGAAGGCGCGGATCTCGCCGGCCTCGTTGGCCGGGTCCATGGTGCGGTAGGGGTGATCCCAGTCGCCGAGGATGCCCAGGCGCTTGAAGTCGACCATTTGCTGGGCGATCTGCTCGGTGGCATAGGCGCGGCTCTTGGCCTGCATGTCGTCGCGGCTCAAGTTGCGGCCATATTTCTTCTCGATGGCGTTCTCGATCGGCAGCCCATGGCAGTCCCAGCCAGGGATGTAGGGCGCGTCGAAGCCAGCCAGTTGGCGCGACTTGGAAATCATGTCCTTGAGCACCTTGTTCACCGCATGGCCCATGTGGATCTGGCCGTTGGCGTAGGGCGGACCGTCGTGCAGGATGAACTTCGGCTGCCCGATGCGCGCCGCGCGCAGGCGCTGGTACACGCCTTCGCCTTCCCACTGCGCAATCCAGCCCGGTTCGCGCCTGGGCAGGTCGCCGCGCATCGGAAAGGCGGTGTCGGGCAGGTTGAGCGTGGCGCGGTAATCGGGTTTGGAGTCAGTCATGGCGAGAGCGAGACGCTGCAGGAGCGCGAACGGAAGGGGTGGGGTGCGAGGCCGCAACACGGCTGCGGGCCCACGACGCGAATGCCGGGGCGTGCGTCAAATTCGCGATGAACGGCTGTGGCGGTGTGTCATCGCGAACCAGGCACGCGCCTGGTGCACATCTGCGGCAATGGTCGCGGTCAGGGCATGAAGGGAGTCGTAGCGCGCTTCATCGCGCAACTTGTGCAGCAGTTCCACCCGGATGAGTTTACCGTAGGCATCTCCCACCCAATCGAGCACAAAAGTCTCCAGCAGCACCCGGCCCGAGTCGTCCACCGTGGGACGCAGTCCCAGGCTGGCAACGCCGTCCAGGGGCCACTCGGCGAGGCCGTGCACACGCACAGCGAAGATGCCACGCGCCGCGGGACGGGCATGCGCCAGGCGCAGGTTCAGCGTTGGATAGCCCAGCGTGCGTCCCAACTTGCGCCCGTGCTGCACGTGACCGGAAATGGCGTAGGGCCGGTCGAGCAGGCTCGCCGCCAAAAGCATGTCACCGCTGGCCAGGGCCTGTCGCACGGCGGAACTGGATACGCGCTCTCCGTGCACTTCGTAGGCGTTCATGCGAGCCACGTCAAAGCCCAGGCGCAGGCCTTGCGCGTCGAGCATGGCGTAGTCGCCAATGCGCTTGGCGCCGAAGCGAAAGTCGTCGCCAACCAGCACATAGCGCGCATGCAAGCCGTCGAGAAGCACCCGCTCGATGAAGTCCTGGGCAGACAGGCTGGCGAGTTGCCGGTTGAAGCGCAGCACCACGACGCGATCGACGCCGCAGCGATCCAGTTCCGCCAACTTATCGCGCAGACCCGCGACGCGCGCTGGAGCCAGGTCCGGCTTGCCTTGGATGGCGGCGAAAAAATCGCGTGGATGGGGCTCGAAGGTCAAGACGCAGGAGGTCAGTTGGCGATGCCGTGCCTCGCTGACCAGCAAGGCAAGCATGGCCTGGTGACCACGGTGGACACCATCGAAATTGCCGATGCTGACAGCGTTGGGTGTTGCCAGCGCCGCGTGATGAAAGCCGCGAAATACCTGCATGGGAGAGGGTGCTCGTCGAGTCAACACAGCAACCGTGTGGCGTCGTGGCAACGGTGCGCTGGTCGGCTGTTGGGGATTTGTGGCGCGCTTCGCGCAATAGACTTGCAAACACACCAATCGGTGTATAGTAGGTCCTGCAGTCGCTTCAAGACGGGTAGTTTCTACCTACAGTTAGGTTTGATGAGTTTCAAGACACCGGCTGGGCTTGTTGAAGATTTGCATTCTTCTTAATGTTCAAGATTCGAAAGGATGATTATGCCCACCGGCATCGTGAAATGGTTCAATGAAAGCAAGGGCTTTGGTTTTATCAAACCCGACGAAGGCGGCGAAGATCTGTTCGCTCACTTCAGTGAAATCCAATCCAAGGGTTTCCGCACCCTGCAAGAAAATCAGCGCGTGGAATTCACCGTGAAGGCTGGTCCCAAGGGCCCGCAAGCTTCGCAGATCCGCCCCATCTGAGATCACAGTTTTCTGCTTGCGGCGCGCGGCAAGTTTCACGCCGCCGTGTTCCCCCAGGCACTGAAAAACCGGCTCGTCGAGCCGGTTTTTTTATGATCACACGCCTTGGCTCGCCCGGCTTGGCGAGACGTCCCTGGATGCAGCGTGCTGGAACAATGGATTCACGATTGGGGCTATGCAGCCGTCGCCTTGGGCGCCTTCGCCGAAGGTGAAACGGTATTGCTGGCCGCTGGCTACGCAGCCCACCGTGGCCTGCTCGATTGGGGGATGGTCGCCCTGGTCGCGGCGGTTGCGGCAACTCTGGGGGATCAATGCTTCTATTGGATTGGACGCGTGTGGGGTGTACGCGTGCTGGCGCGCTTTCCCCGTCTCGCCGTGCAGTTTCCACGTGTCCAGGGTTTGTTGCAGCGCTATCCGCACTGGGCCATCGTGGGCGTGCGCTTTTTGTACGGGCTGCGGATCGCGGGACCCATCATCATCGGCATGGCCGGCGTCACGCCAAGCCGGTTTGCGTTCTTCAATGCGGTCGGCGCTTTGATTTGGGCTCCGTTGTTCGCTGGCCTGGGCTGGATGTTTGGACAGGCGCTTTCGGTGCTGTCCGGGCAGGTGCAGCGGGTCGAGATGGGTTTGCTCTTGCTCCTGGCTCTGGTGATTGTGGTGTGGCGGCTGGCTGCACACCGCCGGCGCCGGCGTGAGCAAGCGCCGCATTGAACCATCGCGGCCGACACGTTTTGGATCTTCACGTGACAGCGTGATTACCGCATGCAAGCCGTGGTGCCAGGCCAGCGCGAGCCATTAGACTGAGCCGAACATCATGCACAAGGCATGTTTCTCGAGACTGAACGTGACGACAACCCGAGTTCTGACAGGCATTACGACCACAGGTACCCCCCACCTTGGTAATTACGTCGGCGCCATCCGGCCAGCGATCCAAGCCAGTCGGCATGAGAACGTGCAGAGTTTTTTTTTCCTGGCCGATTACCACGCGCTGATCAAGTGTGACGATCCGCAGCGTATTGAGCGCTCCCGCTTGGAACTCGCCGCCACCTGGCTGGCTTGCGGCCTGGACCCCGAACTGGTGACGTTCTACCGCCAGAGCGACGTGCCCGAGGTTCTGGAACTGACCTGGTTGTTGACCTGCGTGTGCCCGAAGGGCATGATGAACCGGGCTCATGCCTACAAGGCTGCTTGCGATGCCAATGCCGCCACGGGAGAAGATCTGGACGCCGGTGTGACCATGGGTTTGTTCAGCTATCCCGTCTTGATGGCTGCAGACATCCTGATGTTCAACGCCCATCTGGTTCCCGTGGGCCGCGACCAGGTGCAGCATATCGAAATGACTCGCGATCTGGCGCAGCGTTTCAACCACATGTTTGGCGGCGGCCGTCACTTTTTTGTGCTTCCCGAGGCCGTGGTCGAAGAGCAGGTTGCGACCCTGCCCGGACTCGATGGCCGCAAGATGAGCAAGAGCTACGACAACACCATTCCGTTGTTCGAGGGCGGAACCAAGGCTCTGAGCGCCGCCATCGCACACATCGTGACCGACTCCAGTCTGCCCGGGGAGCCCAAGGATCCCGACGCCTCGCACCTGGTGACGCTCTACGAAGCCTTTGCCGAACCCGAGCAGGTCGCCAACTTTCGCAGCGAATTGCAAGCCGGGCTGGGCTGGGGAGAGGCCAAGCAGCGCTTGTTTGCCCTGGTTGAGGCCGAGCTGGCGCCCATGCGCGCACGCTATGCCGAGTTCATGGCGCACCCGGATCGATTGGAATCTCTCCTGATGGCCGGGGCTGACAAGGCGCGTGGTCTCGCGCAACCTTTCATCGCTGAGTTGCGCCAGGCCGTAGGCTTGCGCCGCATGCAGGCAGTCACGCGCGCATCACCCGCCGTGTCGGACGGCGATCAGGCCGGCAGGGGCTTGCTGGCCGCACCAAGCTTCAAGCAATACCGCGAGGCCGATGGCTTGTTCTATTTCAAATTCACCGGACCCGGCGACCGCGTCTTGTTGCAAAGCCATGGTTTTGCCCAGGGCAAAGAAGCTGGGGCATGGGTTCAAAAGCTCAAGACGGATGGCGAGACCGCTCTGGCTAGCGCGCCTGTGGTCTTGTCGGAAGGTGTGATGCCGCAGGAGGTGCTGGAAGCCTTGTCGGTGCTGGCTCGTTCATGAGCGTTCGCGGGAAATCGCACGCGGATGCCTCTGACTGGCGGGACAACACCGTTTCAGTCGGAGTTTTCTCGGGGCCCACAGGGGTTTGATGCAAACGGCAGGTCCGGGGGGAAGCTCTCAGAGCAGCAGCTTGAATGGTGTCAGCAGCAAGCCGAGTACGGTTTGCGTCAGACCCATGAGCGGAATCAGCCAGACGGTGGTGATGACCCCGGTGAGCACCAGCGCCATGACGATGAAGAACCCGTAGGGCTCGATGCGTGACAGCGCGATGGCTTGGCGCACCGGCAGGAGGCCGACGAGCACTCGGCCACCGTCGAGCGGCGGGATCGGGAACAGGTTGAACACGAACATGACGATGTTGACCAAAATGCCGGCCCGTGCCACGTCATAGAAATAAATTTCCGTGTTGCCCATGGCGTTCAAGGCAATGAGCGCCAGCCCCCACAAAAAAGCCTGCAGAAAATTGGATCCGGGGCCGGCCAGAGCCACCCAGATCATGTCGCGCTTGGGGTTGCGCAGGGCGCCGAAGTTCACGGGCACCGGTTTCGCATAGCCGAACAGAAAAGCTCCACCGGTGGCGAAATACAGCACCAATGGCACGAGGATGGTGCCGATGGGATCGATGTGGCGTGCCGGGTTGAGCGACACGCGCCCCATCATGTACGCCGTGTTGTCTCCGAAATGACGTGCCGCAAAACCATGCGCAGCCTCGTGCAGGGTGATGGCGAAGAGCACGGGCAAGGCGTAGATGGTGACGGCCTGGATGAGTTGGTCCATGAATGGCTTGTGGGGATTGGGGGTTCGAGGGCGGGATCAGGATCTGTGCGGCAGCGCAGGCGTCATGCTTCGGCGCTCAGGCCCAGCGGGCCGAGTGCGCCGCGTCCCAGGCGCACCACCGTGGGCACAGCGCTGCAAAGATCGATCACGGTGGTGGCTTGCTGCGGACAAGGCCCGGAATCGAGCACCAGTTCCACCAGCTTTTCGAGCTGGGTGCGAATGTCCTCAGGATCATTCAGGGACTCGGATTGACCGGGCAGGATGAGTGTGGTGGCGAGCAGCGGTTGACCCAGTTCGGCCAGCAGCGCGTGGGTGACGGTGTGTTCCGGCACGCGCACGCCGATGGTTTTGCGCGACGGGTGCGACAGGCGCCGCGGAACTTCCTTCGTGGCTTCCAGAATGAAGGTGTAGGGCCCAGGCGTGGCTGCGCGCAGCAGGCGGAACTGGCGGTTGTCGACCTGTGCATAGGCGCCGAGTTCCGACAGATCGCTGCAGAGCAGGGTGAGATGGTGCTTGTCGTCGACTTGGCGGATGCGGCGCAGACGCTCGGCTGCGGACTTGTCGTCCAGATGGCAGACCAGGGCATACGACGAGTCGGTCGGGATGGCGGCAATGCCACCAGCATGCAGAATGGCGCAGGCTTGCTTGATGAGTCGCGGCTGCGGATTGTCCGGATGGATGAGGAAGTATTGCGCCATGCTGGATGAGGAAGAAGCGGCCGATGCGGCATTGTCCGCCAGGCAGGCGGAGCCGAGCCGTCAGTGCAGCAACTCCCAGATGGGGGCGAGATCGGCGGGAAGCGGTGGCAGTTGCCCCAGATCGCAGCGGCTTTCCTGCGGACTGTGGAAATCCGAGCCGCGCGAGGCGCGCAAATTGAACGCCAGCGCCATGCCGGCGTACTTGCGGAAATCCGCCGTGCTGTGACTGCCTGTCATCACTTCAACCCCGGCGCCGCCCAAGTCCTTGAAACGGGTGAAGAGTGCAAGCTCCTCGGCCGAGTTGAAGCGGTAGCGCCCGGGGTGGGCAATCACGGCAAGTCCGCCTGCGGCGTGAATCCAGGCGAGCGCGTCTTGGAGTGAGGCCCACTCGTGCTCGACATAGCCCGGCTTGCCGGGGGTGAGGAAGCGGCCGAACACTTCGTGCGTTGTGCCGCAGACGCCCCGCTCGACCAGAAAGCGCGCGAAATGGGTTCGCGAGATCAGGGCAGGATTGCCGGCATGTCGCGCTGCGCCGAGATAGACATCGCGCAGCCCGGTTTGCTGCTCGAGCGATTGAGCCATCATGTGAGCGCGCAAGTCGCGTCCTGCACGCACTTGAGCCAGTCCGGCAAGCAAGATTGGATGGGTCGGGTCGATCCCCAGGCCGACGATGTGCACGGTTTGCGACCCTACAGAAACGGAAATTTCCACGCCCGGCACGAACTGCAGGCCCAGGGCCAGTGCGGCTTCGTCGGCCTCGGCCAGACCGCCGGTTTCATCGTGATCGGTCAGTGCCCAGAGCTGCACGCCGTTGCCGTGCGCGCGGTGCGCCAGTGCGGCAGGTGCAAGCGTTCCGTCCGACACAGTCGAGTGGCAGTGCAGATCGGCATTGGGTGCAGCAGGCATGAATGGATTCTAGGCCGCGGGCTCACGGAACTCCGGGGAAGGTCATCGGCCTGCCGCTGCTTCCAGCCAGTTGTTCGTCGTCGCAAGCATGGATTGGCAGAATCGCTGGCAGCTGCTGCAATCGAGTCTTGTTGTGCCACCGCGCGTCCATTCCCGATGCATCCCGCCCACAAGCCCAGCGAAACTCCTGCGACTGCATGGCTGCGCCGCCAGTGCGCCGACTTCCGTTGCTATGTCTACGACTACGTGGACCATGGCGGAGCCACCTGGGGTGCTGAAGCTCTGGGACTGCCCCTGCATGCCGTGATCAAGACTCTGGTGATGCAGAGCGAATCGGCAAAGCCGCTCGTGGTCCTGATGCATGGTGATTGCCAGGTTTCGACCAAGACTCTGGCACGGGCCATCGGCGTCAAAACCGTGCAACCCTGCAGCCCCGAGGCGGCACAAAGGCATACGGGCTACCCAGTGGGTGGGACCTCGCCATTTGCCTTGCGCAAGGCCATGCCCATCTACGTCGAGGCCACGGTGCTGGAACTGGAGCACATCTACATCAACGGCGGGCGACGAGGTCTTTTGCTGGGCATGGAGGCTGCTGTGCTCACGGCGCAACTCCATGCCCGACCTGTGCACTGCGCCCTGCCACGGGGCTGAGCGTCCCCTCGGATGCCCGCTCCTGACAGACCGCAGGCTCGATGCTCGTGCGCCGATCCCGAGGCCCGGGTCAATAGAATCCGCAGCGATGAATCACACCTTCGCCGCTTTGCTGGCAATCCTCGCCGCCTATCTGCTCGGCTCGATTGCTTTCGCCGTGGTCGTCAGCCGCTTCATGGGGCTGCCGGACCCGCGCAGTTTCGGCTCCGGCAATCCGGGTGCAACCAATGTGCTGCGCTCAGGCAGCAAGCTGGCCGCTGCCTTGACGCTGTTGCTCGATGCCTTCAAGGGTTGGCTGCCGGTATGCCTGGCGTCTTGGGGTGCCGAGGCGGGATGGCTTGCGCCCGCAGCGGTGCCGCTGGTGGCCGTGGCCGTTTTTCTGGGCCATCTCTACCCCGTCTTTTTCCAGTTCAAGGGTGGGAAAGGCGTGGCCACCGCAGCCGGCATCCTGCTGGCCATCAACCCGTGGCTGGGACTGGCGACGGTTGCAACCTGGTTGATCGTTGCCAGCTTCACGCGCTATTCGTCGCTGGCCGCGCTTTCGGCGGCGGTGTTCGCACCGTTCTACGACTGGCTGGGTCGCGGACTGGTCTGGAAAGGCGACATCGCCATGCTGCTGGCGGTCATCGTCATCTCGCTGTTCGTGGTGTGGCGACACCGCAGAAATGTGCGCCATCTGCTCCGTGGCACGGAGAGTCGCATCGGGCGCAAGCAGCCCTAGGGTGAACAGGCCCTGGCCCGGACTCCTGGTCCATGACGTCGATGGCCGGTCAGTCACGCGCCGTCAAGGTCAACCGATCGGCGCTGTGCTGCAGGTCCAGGTGCTTGAGAAAGCTCATGCCCAGCAACACGATGGGAAGCGACGAGTCCTGGATGACGGCTGGCACTTCGCGGCGTTCGATGGCACCCACGCGCACGGAACTCAACACGATTTGTGTGGCCTGCACGACGCCGTTGGCGGTGTGCACGGCAATCGGGCGCCCGCCTTGAAGCGACAGACCGAGCTGGATCGCCTGTGATCGACTGAGCGACACCATGGTGGCTCCCGTGTCCACCATCATGCGTACGAGTTTGCCGTTGATGCGCCCCTCGGTCACGAACTGGCCGTTCGGCAGCGCCTGCAGGACTGCCGTGGCCGCGCCTTTGCCGGCCAGGTTCACGGGGCTCGAGCCCACGCGCAGAACCTGCTGTTGGCCGCCTACGCTCACCAAGGCCGAGCCGTCATCGACGCGCACGACTTTCACGCCATGCTGGCTTTGCCCAGCAGCCACGGCCTTGGGCGCAGCACCGTCGATCACCAGCAAGGCCTTGTCGCCGAAACTGCCGACCAGACTCACGCTCTGCGCGCAGGCAGCGACGCTGCTGCCGAACAGAGCCAGTGCTGCGAGCAGACGCAGCCGCCGCGATGCCGGCCGCAGACACCGCGGCGCCGTGGAGAGCGGGGCGTGCATCAGTCGCGGAAGTTGGTGAACGACAACGGCGCGTCGGTGATGGTCTTGCTCAGCAAGGCCATGGCGGCTTGCAGGTCGTCGCGCTTGGCCCCGGTGATGCGCACCACATCCCCCTGGATGGCCGATTGCAGCTTGAGCTTCGATTCCTTCAGCGCTCCGGTGATGCGTTTGGCCAAGTCCTGGGGAATGCCCGATTTCACGGTGATCACCTGCTTGACCTTGTCACCGCCGATGGTCTCGAGTTTGCCGAGATCGAGAAAGCGCACGTCGACGTTGCGCTTGGCCATCTTGCTCATCAGCACGTCGCGCACCTGGCCGAGCTGGAAGTCGCTGTCCGCCCAGGCGGTGATGAGCTTGTCGGCCAGTTCCACCTTGGCCGAACTGCCCTTGAAGTCGAAACGGTTGTTGGTTTCCTTGCCGGTCTGGTCGACGGCGTTGCGGATTTCGATCAGGTTGGGTTCAAGCACGGCGTCGAACGATGGCATGGCGCTGGATCAGGCGAAGATAATGGTCGTTTGACCGAAGCCTCTCATTGTATGGACCTGCAACTCGAAACCCACGTCCCCCTGGCCGCGATGAACACCTTCGGCGTGGCAGCGCACGCCGCCCGCCTGGTGCGCGTGCACAGTCAGCGTGAGGTGCGGCAACTGGTCGACCACGCCGAACTCGGGGTGCTGCCTAAGCTCGTTCTGGGCAGCGGCAGCAATCTGCTGCTCACGCGCGACCCGCAGGAGCTTGTCGTCAAGATCGAGATCGGTGGCTTGCGCGTGCTGCGCGATGACGCCGATGCCACCATTCTCGAAGCCGGTGCGGGTGTGGGCTGGCACGATCTTGTGCGCTGGAGCCTGGAGCAAGGCTTGGTGGGGCTGGAGAATCTCGCCCTCATTCCCGGAACCGCGGGCGCCGCGCCGGTGCAGAACATCGGCGCCTACGGACTGGAGCTGGCGCAGCGCTTCGACTCACTCGATGCCGTGGACCTGACCACCGGCCGCGTCGTCACGCTGGACGCGACGGCGTGTCGCTTCGGCTATCGCGACAGCCTGTTCAAGCACGAACTGGCTGGCAAGTCCATCATCACGCAGCTGCGTTTGCGCCTGCCCAAACCTTGGAAGCCGGTGCTCGGCTATGCCGATCTGGAGCGGCATTTCGCAAGACTCGGCATTGCCGCGCCCGATGCCTGGCAGATTTTCGAGGCGGTCTGCGCCATCCGCCGCGCCAAACTGCCCGATCCGGCCGTACTGGGCAATGCCGGCAGCTTCTTCAAGAACCCGGTGGTCAACCGCACCATCCGCAATGAAATCCTGCAGGACTTTCCCGAGATCGTCAGCTATCCGCTGGACGATGGCACCTACAAACTGGCGGCTGCTTGGATGATCGATGCCAGCGGCTGGAAGGGCAAGAGCCTCGGCCGCGCCGCGGTGGATGCGCGCCATGCCCTGGTTCTGGTGAACAAGGGCGGCGCCAGCGGCGAGGAAATTGCCGTACTGGCCAGCGCCGTGCAGCGGGCTGTGGCGCAAAAATTCGGCATCACGCTCGAATACGAACCCGTGCTGGTTTGAGCGGCGGGCTTGCGGGACCGGTCTGAAAAAGGCGCCGAAGCGGCTTGCACCGAGCCAACGGCCGCACCAACGGGAGGTCGGCGGGGCCGTGCAGTTGTCGCCCTACTGCAGACCGACCGTGGGGTTGCCCAGATTGGTCCACTCGATCATCGACCCGGCGTAGAGCCTGGCGTTCGGGTTGCCCAGAATTTCGTGGGTCACGAACCAGGCGCCAGACGCCAGGTGACCGGTGTTGCAATAGGTCACGGTGGGCGCATTCGGCTGGATGTTGAATTCGGCATAGATCTTCTTGTAGTCGTCGGCCGTCATGAACTCGTGCGCCGCGCCCACGGGCTTGACGATGGCGTCGGTCGGGAAGGAGCGTGCGCCGGGCAGATGGCCGGCCGTCTTGTTGATCGGCTTTTTCACGATGCCGAGGAACTGGGCCGTGGGGCGCGCGTCGACAAACTGGTCGGAACCTTTTTGCAGACCTTCCTTGACCTGTTGCATCGAAGCCA
>JAJZDV010000156.1 GCA_021846025.1 Pseudomonadota bacterium | reverse complement strand
CAGCGCCGCGGCCACGACGGGCTCAGTCGCCAGCTCGTCGGTCCGGTAGCCCGAGTCGAGGCCGGCCGTCGCGCCGGCGGCCAGGCTCCAGCCGCCGCGCAGCGGCAGGTGCAGCGGGGTCCAGTTCGCCAGCATGTAGGTGCTGTCCCGCCTGTAACTGTTGCGATAGAACCCGCTCGAGACGCTCCAGTCGCGCGAGGCACGCCACGTGACGCCAAGCCCGAGGTTGTTCTGGTTGAGCGAGTGCCGAGCCCAGCGTTCCGTGTGGTACGAGGCCAAGTTCACGTCGAGGGTCCAGTGAGGCGACGCAGCGCTGGCGGTGGCGGCGGCGGGTGCGGCGAGGGCCGCGATCAGCGCGGCGGCGAGGATGGTGCGGCGGGGGGCAGTAGTTTTCGTCTGCATGGTCTGGTCTCCTCGGGTCCGCGGATGCGGCCCGTACCCAATGCAGTGCCTTCGAACTATTTTTTTCCGGCGCCGCGCGGACCCGAAAAAAAAGCCCCGGTCGAGGCCGGGGCGTGAGGTTTCAGCGCACGTTTGAGCAGCGTCAGAGCCGATCGCGCGGTTTGAAATTGCGGATGATGTTCACGAAGTCGTAGTAGAGCAGCCGCGGCAGCCAGAGCAGCGCGCGGCCAATTTTGTGCATCAAAGTTTTCAGGTTCATGCGGGTGTCCTCTGGTGGTTGGGATCAGAAGAAGGCTGCCGCCGCCGGCAGCGCGCCGATCGCGGCCGCTACCGCGCACGCGAAGGCAACCCAAGTCAGCAGGCGCTCGTGATCTTGGGGCAGCACCAGCACCATGCGTGCCACCAGCGCCGACGTGGCGACCGCCCCGCACGCGAGGCCCACGGCCAGCGGGTCATAGGGCGCACTAGTGACCGCGTGGCCGAGTGCATAGAGTGGAATCAGCGCGGCCAGCAGCACGGCAGTATTGCGCTGTGCGTCTGCGCCGCTGCCGTGCCCGGCAGCCGCGAGGCCTGCGAGCGATGCCAGGATCGCAGCGCCGCTTGCCGCCTCAGGTTGTGACAGCGCTGGTGCCAACCACTCGATGGCGAGCGCAGCAATGGGCCAGGCCAGCACCGGCGCGCCCAGCCAGAGCAACGCGCGCAGGCCGCTGCCCGCGCCGCCACGACTGCTGCCGACGGCGAGGCTGCCGGCCAGCTCGGCCAGCACCACGGCGGCCGCGATGCCCAAGGCGACCGGCGGGGCTGTCACGTGTGAGTACAGCCACCAGACGGCCACGAACACGCATGAGGCGAGGAAGATTTTCATCAACATGGCTTATTCCCCCCATTCCGGGTCAGTTTCAGGCAGGTCAGGCAGGTTCGGCAGGTCGATGTCGGGGTCGTCGAGCACAGGTTCGTCGAGCATCTGCGGGCGCGGACCGCTGGGCGGCAGGTCGTTGTCGGGATCGTGCACTGGCGCAGTGGGATCCCGAGGCGGCAGCGTGCCGTTGCGCCAGTCCAGTGCCTCGATGTACGGCTCAGCGATTTTCGGTCGCCGCGCACCGAAATCGTGATGCAGCAGGCCCAGCAGAGCACCCCGGCCGATGATCAGCCAGACCCCCGTGGCGTCGGGTATCAACGCGGTCAGCGCGGCCGGCAGGATCGCAGGCAGCTTCTCATGCGTGCTCCTCTTGCCCTGCACCGCGCCCTGCGATGCAGTCGTTTCGATCCTCTGGATTTCCCGATCGCCGTAGCGGCGGGAAATCGTCTCCGCGTCGGCATCGGAGCACTTGAGATAGACACGAACTCCGGCCATCGCCAGCACGGGCGCAGCCGCCTCGATGCCCATGCGCGCGGCCAGCTGGCTCTCTGACTGCATGGCCGCCCACACGCGGCAGCCTCGGCTGCGGCCAACCTCAGCGATCATCTGCACCTTGCCGATGCCGCCCGCGCCAAGCTGCGGAAACTCGTCGAGCAGCAGCCACAGCGCGCCGGCAGAATCCGGGGCGAGGTTGGGCATGCGCGACGAAACCGTGGCCGAGATTGTCGAGAGCATTGCCCCCCACAACGCCGCCGACGCGGTGGCGTATTCGGCTGACGAATTGAGGATCACCAGCCGCACCTGCTGGTGGTCCTCGTTCAAGAGCCAGCGGCGGAAACTGAAACGGAGCGCGCCGGGCCTCGCGCGATCCACGGCGGCGAGCTGCTGCAACAGCGTGGCCGACGCCGCGAGGGTCGAGATGACTGAGTTCTCACCGCCCGACAGCCTCGGCGCGGCAGGCTGGCCATCTTGCCGTGCTGGCGGAAACGCGCCTGGAATGACCTGACGCACGCGGCCGTCTCCAGTGGCCGCGCGATGGATCATTGCGAGCGGCTCGGCCTCGATCCAGTGGGTCAGGTCGGCCCACGACCACCGCGCGCCATCCAGCATGTAGGACTTGATCAGGCCGGCCAGGACGGCGGCGGCGGAGACGTGGAAATAGGCGTTCGGACCCTTCGCCTCTGCCGCTCCGCAGACACTTGCAGCGAATTCATCGGCCAGGGCCGGCGTGTCGATGTCGCTTGGTGACCAGAGCGCGGAGCGTGCATCCCATGGGCCCAGGATGACGACCTCGCCGCCGTCGCGGTAGTGCGTCTCGACAAGCTCGGATTTGGGGTCGTGCAACAACACCTTGTCGCCTCGCGCCAGTGCATGGTCCAGAGCGTCGGCGAGGACCACCGTCTTGCCACTGTTAGGCTGCGCGACCAGCAGGCCGTGGCCCACCTCAGTTTGGCGCGCGAGCTCGAGGCCGCCGATGGTGAGGCCGTGGATTTTTCCGGAGCGCTGGTCCACCGACATGCGCAGGCGCTCCTGACGCTGAAGCGCGTCCAGCGCTTCATCGGGCGCCGGCAGATACCGCGTCCCCCGCGTATGTTGTTCGGCCTCCTGGTACATCATGAATCCACCACCCAGCACCGCGCCGGCCAGCATCGCGCAATCGAGCAAGCCACCCTGAAGCAGAGGCCACAGCGGCAGCGCCTTGACGGTGGCCGGCCAAAGGCTGGGCAACGGGGTGTGCAAGAGCACAAGCGGCATGGACGCGAGGGCCAGGCCGGCGCCTGCGCCAAGCACGGCGCCGATCGCGATTTCAAGCGTGTGGGGTTTGATGGTCGGGGTCATCTGTTTGCTCCTGTAGCCCGGTCGGGCGTCTGTACCCAATGCAGTGGTCGCGCGAGGATTTTTTTGGGCGTTCACGCCACGCCGGCGACGTGCACGGTGTCACCGTCGATCCCGATCGCGACCGCCCGATAGCCTGAGTCGCGCGCTTCGAGAAGGCCGTCCACGACCGCGGATTCCACAAGGCGCACGACCTCGCGCACGCCGTAGCCGCTCAGCGCTTCGCGCTTGGTGATCAGGTCGATCAGCAACGCGGCATCGACCGAACGGATTTCAAGGCCGACGTCCTGTGCGAACTTCTGCAAGAACAGGCCCACGATCTCGGCCACCGCGCCGCGGCTGAGTTCGCCGAATGGCAGCACGCTGTCCACTCGGGCCAGAACTTCCGGCTTGAAGCCAGCGCCGCGCAGCGCGTCCTTGACGCGGCCCGCGCGTTCCGGGCCTTCGGGCGCCGCCGCGACGATCTGTGCGATGTCGCCTGCGGCGGCATTGCTGGTGAGGATCACCACAAACCCGGTCGCGCTGTAGGTCGTGCCCGTGCTCTGCTCGGTCAGCCTCGCCTCGTCGAGCAGCGCCATGATCGTTGTGAGCACGTCGGGGTGCGCCTTTTCGATCTCGTCCAGCAGCAGCACGCCCGTGCGCACCTTGCCGATTTCTCTGCACAACCAACCGCCCTGGTCGCTGCCCACATAACCGGGCGGTGAGCCGATGAGCCGCTGCGTGCTTTGCGCCTGCGAAAGCTCTGCACAGTCGATGCGGATCAAGCGACCGCCAAACAGCGTGTCGGCCAAGGCCTTCGCCAGCTCAGTCTTGCCAGCGCCCGTGGCGCCGACATACAACAAGGTGCAAACAGGCTTTGCCGGGCGGCGCAGGCGGGCACGGCGGAAGACCAATTGCACCGACTGATCAACCGCAGCGTCCTGGCCGAGCACGCGCGATTTGATTTCCAGCGCCACGGCAACAGGATCGAGGCAAGACAGATCCGCAGTGCCGCCTGACGCGGCGGCCGGCGTGCCGGCCAGGAAGCCGGCCAGTGTGTCCTGCTGGCCTTGTGGAACGAGTTCCAGAATCGGTTTCATGATCTTGCCCTCAAGAATGCGGACGGTGGTGTAGGTGGCGCCCGCCGCGCCGGCAGCGCAGGCGAGCATCGGCAGTGGCGCGCGGTCATGCGCCCACGCGGCCGCCCAGAAGGCGGCGCTGGATGCCGCGCCCGCGATTGCCAGCAATCCCGCGCCACGGCTCCGGTAAAAGTGCCGCAGCGGCAATTCGGGATGGCGCCTGCGCGCCTCCCAGAGCGCCAAGCCGGCACCCGGCACGGCCGGCAACAGCACAGGGATTGCCATGGCGAACGCGATCAAGGTGCCGATTGCGGCCGCGAGCCTCGCGACGTGGTGAGCCTCGGTCGGCTGCGCGCTCATGGTGCGGACCTCGGCGTGGCGGGCTTCGATGGGGCCGGCCAGCTCGGGACCAGCGCGGCCGGCGCGTCGGCTCCGGGCGCGCGAACGAACAGCGTCACGGTTGGGCGCGGTGCGCCGGTTGCGGCAGCAATGGCCTCAACCTCGATCGTGTGCCAGCCCGGCGCGAGCATCGCCGCGCCGGCGACCGTGGTTGCGTCCGGCGGGCAGCCATTGAACGCATTGCACACCTCTCGCGAGCC
>JAJZDV010000019.1 GCA_021846025.1 Pseudomonadota bacterium | reverse complement strand
CACGCCAGTTTTTCGGCTCGAGTTGCAACTTCAGCGCCTGCACCGATCTGGACGAGGTTTTCCGTAGCCAGATCAACGGCAGCAGCGCGTTTGCGGTGGTGGCCATCGAAAATTCCACCGAAGGCGCCGTCGCCCGCACACTCGATCTGCTGCTGGCGCATCCGGTGCTGATCAGCGGCGAAATCAGTCTCGCCATCCACCACAACCTCCTGCGCAAACGTCCCGGCATCGATGGCATTCGCGCCGTTCTGGCGCATCCGCAGGCGCTGGCGCAGTGCCGGCAATGGCTCGATGCGCACTTGCCGGCCATCGAGCGGCGCGCCGTGTCGAGCAACGCCGAAGGGGCGCGCTTGGCGGCGCAGGACGAAACGCTCGCGGCCATCGCCGGCGAGCAGGCCGCCAGCCAGTACCTGCTGCACGTCGCGGCGGCGCGAATTCAGGATGAAGCGCAGAATCGCACCCGCTTCGTGGTCCTCGGAGCCCACACCCCTCAGCCTTCCGGACGCGACCGCACGAGCTTGATCCTGTCCGTGCCCAACCGCGCCGGCGCCGTGTTCGAGATGCTCAGGCCACTGGCCGAGCACGGCGTGAGCATGAGCCGGTTCGAGTCCCGCCCGGCCCGCTCCGGCGCCTGGGAATATTTCTATTACATCGACCTCGAAGGCCACCAGGACGATCCGCCGGTGCGCCAGGCGCTCGACGAACTGCACCGCGCCTGCGCTTTTTTCAAGAACCTCGGTTCGTATCCGATCTGGCAAGAATGAGTTCACGCCACGCGCACGACCACGACTCGATCCGCACACCATGACAACAGCCAATGCCGCAGCGCCGAAGTGGGGAACCGGTTATGTCCGCACGATCTCGCCTTATGTGGGGGGACGACCGATCGCCGAGGTCGCCCGTGAAATCGGCATGGACGAGGCCGGCATCGTCAAACTCGCGTCCAACGAGAACCCCTTGGGCATGTCGCCTGCGGCGCGTCAGGCCATCGTCGATGCACTGACCCAGACGCCGCGCTATCCGGACAACGACGGCTACGCGCTGCGCCAGGAACTGGCGGCGCACCTGGGGCTGCCGGCCGACTGGATCGTGCTCGGTCACGGCTCCAGCGACATTCTGGAAATGGCCGCGCGCGCCCTGCTGAGCGAAAGCGATTCCTGCGTCTATGCGCAATACGGCTTCATCGTCTACCAGCTTGCCGTGCAACAGGCCGGAGCCCGGCACATCGTCGTGCCGGCGCGCGACTACGGCCACGATCTGCCGGCCATGGCTGCCGCCATCGAACCGTCGACCCGGCTGGTGTTCGTGGCCAACCCCAACAACCCCACCGGCACCCTGGCCTCGCCCGAGGCGGTCGCCGCCTTCTTGCAGCGCGTGCCGCCTGACGTGGTCGTGATGCTGGACGAGGCCTATGTGGAATACCTCGACCCCAGCCTGCGCAGCGACAGCATCGCGCTGCTTCGCAAGCATCCCAATCTGGTTGTGTCCCGCACCTTTTCCAAGGCATACGGCCTCGCGGGTTTGCGCATTGGCTACGCCGCAGCGCATCCGGCTCTGGCCGATGTGCTCAACCGCGTGCGCTCGGCGTTCAACACCAGCACGGTAGCTCAGGCCGCCGCGCTTGCTGCCCTCGCCGATGCCGACTTCCTGCAACGCGCCGTGGAAATCAACCGCGCCGGCATGGCCCAGCTGACGGCAGCTTTTGACGAACTCGGCTTGCACTACCTGCCTTCACACGGCAACTTCTTGCTGGTGCGCATGGGGCATGACGAGCAAGCCGGCGGCCGTATCGGCGCAGCCCTGCTCAAGCAGGGCGTGATCGTCAGACCCGTGGGGAATTACGGTCTGGGGCCATGGTTGCGTATTTCGGTGGGGCTGGAAGCCGAGAATGCACGCTGCATCGAAGCGCTAGGCAGCGCCTTGGGAGCGCACTGAATCCATGGATACCTTGATCGGTACCTACGCCGATACTCCCGCAAAACCACAGTTCAAACGCCTGGCCATTCTGGGTGTGGGCCTGCTGGGAGGCTCGTTCGCTCTGGCGGCCAGGCATGCCGGCCTGGCGCGAGAAATTGTGGGCTACAGCAAGTCGCCGTCCACCATCAAGGCGGCCAAGGCCGCCAAGGTCATCGACCATGGCGCCGATTCCGCGCTGCTTGCCGCCACCGGCGCCGACCTGATCCTGCTGGCCGTTCCGGTCTCGGCCATCGGTCCACTGCTCAAGCAGATCCGCATCGGTCTGTCACCCCACGCCCTGGTGATGGATGTCGGTAGCACCAAGAGCGATGTGGTTGCCGCTGCACAGGAATGTCTGGGTGACGTGGCCAGCCGCCAGTTCGTCCCTTGTCATCCCATTGCCGGAGGCGAACACAGCGGGGTGCACTATGCCCGTTCGGCGTTATTCGACGGCAGCCGAGTCGTCATCACGCCGATGGCCAACAACCCCGACCGTTTCGTCGAGGTGGCGTCGCAAATCTGGGAGGCCGTCGGCGGCGTGGTGTCCATCATGGATCCATCCGAACACGACGCGGCCTTTGCAGCCGTGAGTCATCTGCCGCATCTGGTGGCGTTCGCCTACGTCTACGCCATGACTCGCCAGCCCAAAGGCGGCAGCCACTTGCAGCTTGCCGGTCCCGGGTTTCGTGATTTCACCCGCATCGCCGCCAGCGACCCCATGCTGTGGCGCGACGTGTTCAGTGCCAACAGCGCTGAAATCCTGCAGCAATTGCAGTTGTTCAAACAGGCCATCGCCGGCTTCGAGGCGCAGATGCGTCAGGGCAACTGGTCCGTGCTGGAGTCCCTCATCCGTCAAGCCAGCCAGTCGCGCAAGGACTGGGCCTCGCCGTCACCCGCCGATGACATCGCCTGAATTGCTCGATCTGCCGCCGCTGATCGGCGCCGGCGGCACGGTTCGCCTGCCCGGCTCCAAAAGCATCTCCAACCGTGTGCTCTTGCTGGCCGCGTTGGCCAGCGGCCCGACGGAGATCACCGGTCTGCTCGATTCCGACGACACCCGCGTGATGCTGGCCGCGCTGCACGCCCTGGGCGTGAAACTCCAACAGAGCGACGCCAGCACCCTGGTGCACGGCTGCAATGGGAACTTTCCCGTGGGCAAGGCCGATTTGTTCATGGGCAACGCCGGCACCGCCATCCGCCCGCTCACCGCGGCGCTTGCACTGCTTGGCGGCACGTACACCTTGCGTGGCGTGCCACGCATGCACGAGCGCCCGATCGGCGATCTGGTTGACGCCTTGCGCGCAATGGGCTGTGACATTGCCTACGACGCACAGCCCGGCTATCCACCGCTGCGCCTTGGCATGGGACTGGTCGACATCGCGGCGCCGATACGCGTTCGCGGCGATGTCTCCAGCCAGTTCCTCACCGCCCTGCTCCTGGCACTGCCGCTGGTGGCCGGTGCGCGCGACATCACCATCGAAGTCGTCGGCACACTGATTTCCCGCCCTTATGTCGACATCACGCTGAAGCTTCTGGCGCGTTTCGGTGTGCAGATCGAGCACCAGAATTGGCAGCGTTTCATCATCGCTGCCGGCACTCGCTACGTCAGTCCCGGGAGCATTGCGGTGGAGGGCGACGCCTCCTCCGCGTCGTATTTTCTGGCCTCAGGCGTGCTCGGCAGTCTGCACGGCCATGGCGCGGCCGTGCGGGTCGAGGGCGTCGACGCCCGCAGCATTCAGGGCGATGTGGAGTTTGCCCGCGTGCTCGAGCGCCTTGGGGCCAGCGTCGAATGGGGCAACGGCTACATCGCCACGCGTGGCCTGCAGGCCGGCCGTCAACGCCTAGCAGGAGGGGAAATCGACTGCCTGGCGATACCCGATGCCGCCATGACCCTGGCCCTCACCGCCCTGTTCGCTGCGTCGCCCACCGTGCTGACCGGTATTGGCAGCTGGCGGGTCAAAGAGACAGACCGCATCGCCGCCATGTCGGCCGAACTCGCCAAACTCGGAGCCCATGTCGAATCGGGCGATGATTGGCTGCGTATCGAGCCCCTGGTTGACGCTCGCTGGCGCAATGCCAGCATTGCCACGTACGACGACCACCGCATGGCCATGTGCTTCTCTCTGGCCAGCTTTGGGCCTGCCGACATCCGCATCCTTGAGCCAGGCTGCGTCTCCAAGACATTCCCTGCCTATTTTCAAGCCTTCACCACGATCGCACGTCCTGTTCCCGTCATCACCATCGACGGCCCGACCGCATCCGGCAAAGGCACGGTGGCTTCGCATCTGGCGCATCGCCTGGGTTTTCACTACCTCGATTCGGGTGCGCTGTACCGCGCCACCGCCCTGCTGGCGCAACGCCAGGGCATTGCACTGCAAGACGAGAGCGCACTGGCGGAATTGGCCCGACACCTGCCCATCCGCTGCGAAGGCAGCGCCGTATGGCTGGGTCCGGAAAACGCCAGCGAGGCCATACGTAGCGAGGCCATTGCACAGGCGGCCTCCACACTCTCGGCACTGCCCTCCGTGCGCCGCGCCTTGCTGGAACTGCAGCACAGCCTGCGGCGCGCTCCGGGACTCGTGGCGGACGGGCGCGACATGGGCACCGTGGTGTTCCCCACGGCGCGGCTCAAGGTGTTTCTCACCGCCGACGTCCATGCTCGCGCGCAGCGGCGGTATAAGCAATTGATTTCTAAAGGGATTTCAACTACCATTGCCCACGTCTTGCACGAGCTTGAAGAGCGTGATGCGCGCGATACCCAGCGCAGTGTTGCAGCCCTCAGGCCCGCACCGGACGCGCTGCCGCTCAACACCTCGGAACTCGATGTCGATCAGACCGTGAATCAGGTGCTGCAGTGGTGGCGTCAACGTTCCTGAGTTCGCGCAAAGCCGCACTCAGGTGTTCAACCAACCCCGCCGGGCCACCTGCGGATTTGCGAGTCTGTCCATGTCAGTCAACCCTAGCGCCAGCACATCTGGCGAATCATTTGCCGCCCTGTTCGAAGAATCCCTCAAGACGCGCGACATGCGCACCGGTGAGGTCATTACCGCGGAAGTCGTCGGTGTCGATCCCAACTTCGTGATCGTCAACGCCGGTCTGAAGTCCGATGCCTACATCCCCCTCGAAGAATTCAAGAACGACCATGGCGAAATTGAAGTCAAGGTCGGCGATTTCGTTTCGGTCGCCATCGACGCGCTCGAAAATGGCTACGGTGACACCATGCTGTCACGCGACAAGGCCAAACGCCTGGCCTCCTGGATGTCGTTGGAAAAAGCTCTCGAATCCGGAGAATTCGCCGAAGGCACCGTGACCGGCAAAGTCAAGGGCGGCCTGACGGTGATGATCAACGGCATTCGTGCCTTCCTCCCCGGTTCGCTGCTCGACACCCGTCCGGTCAAGGACACCACGCCGTACGAAAACAAGACCATGGAGTTCAAGGTCATCAAGCTCGACCGCAAGCGCAACAACGTCGTGCTGTCGCGCCGTGCCGTGGTCGAGGCCAGCCAGGGTGAAGAGCGCGCCAAGCTGCTGGAGAACCTCAAGGAAGGCCAGATCGTCACCGGCGTGGTCAAGAACATCACCGACTATGGCGCCTTCGTCGACCTCGGCGGCATCGACGGTCTGCTGCACATCACCGACCTGGCCTGGCGCCGCGTGCGCCACCCCAGCGAAGTGGTCACCCCCGGCCAGGAAGTCACGGCCAAGGTGCTCAAGTACGACGTGGAAAAGAACCGCGTCTCGCTGGGCCTCAAGCAGATGGGCGACGACCCCTGGGTCGGCGTGGCGCGCCGCTACCCGGCCAGCACCCGCCTGTTCGGCAAGATCACCAACCTCACCGATTACGGCGCCTTCGTCGAGATCGAGCCGGGCATCGAAGGCCTGGTCCACGTTTCGGAAATGGACTGGACCAACAAGAATGTTGCTCCCAGCAAGATCGTCCAACTCGGCGACGAGGTGGAAGTTCAGGTGCTGGAAATCGACGAAGACCGTCGTCGCATCAGCCTGGGCATGAAGCAGTGTCGCGCCAACCCCTGGGACGAGTTCGCCGCCAACCACAAGCGTGGCGACAAGGTTTCGGGTCCGGTCAAGTCCATCACCGATTTTGGCGTGTTCATCGGCCTGCCAGGCGGGATCGACGGCCTGGTCCACATGTCCGATCTGTCCTGGAATGAAACCGGCGAAGCTGCCGTGCGTAACTACAAGAAGGGCCAGGAGGTCGAGGCGCTGGTGCTGGGCATCGACATCGAGCGTGAACGCATTTCCCTGGGCATCAAGCAGATGGAGGGCGATCCGTTCATGAATTTTGCCGCCATGAACGACAAGGGCAAGGTCGTCGTGGGCACGGTCAAATCCGTGGATGCGAAGGGTGCCACCATCGACCTGGGCGACGACATCGAGGGCTATCTGCGCGCCTCCGAAATCTCGCGCGATCGCGTCGAGGACGCCCGCAACCTGCTGAAGGAAGGCGATCAGGTTTCGGCCATGGTCATCAACATCGACCGCAAGAACCGCAGCATCCAGCTCTCGGTCAAGGCCAAGGACAACGTGGACCAGCAAGAGGTCATGAACCGCCTGGCCAGCGAGCAGCGCGAAGCCACGGGCACCACCAATTTGGGAGCCCTGTTGCGCGCCAAGCTCGACAACCAGCAACAAGAATAAGTTGTTCAGGAACGAGCGCCCGCCTGACACATGGCAGGCGGGCGCTTTTTTAATCGGCCTGCAAGCGATGCACTCAAGCATCCATGCGAAACAGGCCCATTCCATCCACCTACTGCAACTTCAAACCTTGCCATGACCCGTTCCGATCTGGTGGATTTGCTTGCCGAGCGTTTTGCTCAACTGACGCATCGCGATGCCGAGCTGGCCGTGAAGACGATACTCGATGCGCTCTCCGACGCCCTGGAGAACAGCCACCGCGTCGAGATTCGCGGCTTCGGCAGTTTTTCCGTCAGCCACCGTCCTGCCCGCATCGGCCGCAACCCGCGTTCCGGCGAACAAGTCGTCGTTCCGGAAAAACGCATGCCCCATTTCAAGCCCGGCAAGTCTTTGCGCCTGCTGGTCGACCGGACCGAGGCCCCGACCTCGACGCTACCTCCCGGCCCCGATTTGAGCTCCTGAGACACAAAGCTGCTGGCTTTGCGCGCGTCAGCACGGGCAGAATGGCGCTTGCGCCCGGCCATCCGGGGGGCACGACCCCGACGTCTGCCGAGCCGTCTTGGCCGTGGCGTTTTTTGCCGGACTTGACTTCACGCTCGCCGCCTAAAATGCGTGTCACTGCGTATTCCGCACGCAGTCTTTCGAACACTGATCCATGCGCGTCCTCAACTGGTTCGTCCGCCTGATTCTGTTCCTGTTGTTGTTCGGCCTGGCGTTGAACAACCTCGAGCCCACGGTTCTCCACGTGCTGTTTGGCACGCAATGGACCGCCCCGCTGTTCGTGTTGTTGCTGGCGGCTTTCTCCTTGGGCGCCGTGCTCGGAGCCATGGCGATGCTGCCGGGATGGATGCGTGCGCGTCGCACCCAGCTGGATCGCGCACCTCGCCCACCCATGCCAACGCCGCAACCCATGGAGCAAGCACCCATCCGGTCCGTGCCCGCCGCGATCGACGGAAGCACACCCGATGGAGTTTGAACTTTGGTGGCTGCTCGCGCTGCCCATCACCTTCGGGTTGGGCTGGCTGGGCTCCAGGCTGGATCTGCGTCAGTGGAAGCGCGAGAGTGAGCTCCAGCGCGATGCGCCGCTGTCGTATTTCCGCGGCTTGAATTTCCTGCTCACCGAGCAACAGGACAAAGCGATCGATGCCTTCATCGAGGCCGTCACCGCCGACCCGAACACGGTGGATTTGCACTTTGCGCTGGGCAACCTGTTCCGCCGGCGCGGCGAGTACGAACGTGCCGTGCGCGTGCACCAGAATCTGTTGTCGCGCAACGACCTGCCGGCTTCCGAGCGGCAACGTGCCCAGATCGCGCTGGCACAAGATTTTTTCAAGGCCGGACTGCTCGACCGCGCCGAAGCTGTCTACACCACGCTGGCGTCATCACCCTACCGGTCGGAGGCGCTGGCGGCGTTGCTGCAGATTCACGAACGCACCAAGGAATGGCCGCGCGCCATCGACATCGCCGGTCAACTCGAACGTCTGGGCGCTGGCAGCTACCGGCGGCAGATTGCCCACTACTGGTGTGAACTCGGGCTGCAACGCCAACTGTCGGCTGATCTCGAAGGCATGGAAGAGGCGCTGGAGCAGGCGGTACAGGCGCAGCCTCAGGCGGTACGGCCCTGGCAATTGCGCGCCGCCATGGCCCAACAACGAGATCAGCCTGCTCAGGCGCTCGAGCATTTACGACACATCGCGCAGATGCAGCCCGATTTCACCGCGCTCGTCGCCGTCGATGCGGCGCGTTTGTTCCTGCAGCTCGGCCAGGCCGACAGCGGTCGCGCCTGGTTTCTGGCCGAGTTGCAGGACTATCCTGCCATCGATATGCTCGACGCCGTGCTTTTGCTCGAAGCCGACGCCAGCGAGCGCTACCAACTGGCGCTCGCGTATTTGCAGACTCACAAAACTCTGCTCGCCGCCCGCCGCGTGCTCGATCAGTCGAGCACGGCTTTGTCGCCCGAGCCGGCGCGGCTCGCACTGGCGCAGGCCGTGGAAGGCGCGCTCAAAACCCGGCAGCGTTACCGTTGTGCCGCCTGTGGATTCGAGGCGCGCAACTACACCTGGCATTGTCCCGCCTGTCAGGGCTGGGAAACATATCCGCCGCGCCGCACGGAAGAACTCCAACTCATCACACCATGAATGCGGATCAACTCGCCAAGGCTCGGGTACTCGTCGTGGGCGACGTCATGCTCGACCGCTATTGGTTCAGCGCGGTGGAGCGCATCTCGCCCGAAGCTCCGGTCCCCGTCGCGCTGGTGCAGCGTGAGGAAGACCGCATGGGTGGTGCCGCCAACGTGGCCCTGAACGCCGCCACGCTGGGGGCCCAGACCACGCTGCTGTCGGTGGTGGGATCGGACGACGCCGGACGACGCCTGGCCCATCTCGTCGCGGACTCACCCATCCGCAGCGCCATGCGCCAGGTCGTGGGGCTGCGGACCACGATGAAACTTCGCGTGGTCTCGCGTCAGCAGCAACTCATCCGCATGGACTTCGAGTCCAAGCCCGACCACGAGGTGCTGCTTGACCTGATGGACCGCTACGAGCAGGAACTCGATCTGCACGACGTGGTGCTGCTGTCCGACTACGGCAAGGGCGGGCTGACCCATGTGGAGCGCATGCTCGCGATGGCACGCCTGCGCAGCAAGCCGGTTCTGGTCGACCCCAAGGGGCGCGACTACTCGCGTTACAAGGGCGCCACGCTCATCACCCCCAACCGCGCCGAGTTCGCCCTTGCCACCGGCGACTGGCAAGGCGAGGACGAACTGCAACAACAGGCAGACAGGCTGCGTGCTGCGCTCGGGTTGCAGGCCGTGCTCGTCACCCGTGCTGAAGACGGCATGAGCTTGTTCACCGACACTGGCCGCCTGCACGTGCAGGCCGCAGCCAAGGAAGTGTTCGATGTCTCGGGCGCAGGCGACACCGTCATTGCCACCTTGGCGGTGATGCTTGGGGCCGGCAGCAGCCTGGAAGAGGCGGTACGTACCGCCAACCGCGCCGCCGGCATCGTCGTCGGCAAGCTGGGGACCGCCAGCGTCACACCCGCCGAACTCTGGCCCCTGCCCTGAACACCTCCACGGATTCCCATGCACACGTGAGTGCGCTCGCAGCGGCGCATGTTCAAGCACACGCCCTACCATGACCCAGCACATCATTGTCACCGGAGCAGCCGGCTTCATCGGCAGCAACATCGTTCGCGGTCTGAATGCGCGCGGCATCAGCGACATCATTGCCGTGGACAACCTCACTCAGGCCGACAAATTCCACAATCTGGTGGGTCTGCGGATCAGCGACTATCGGGACAAGGCCACCTTCTACGCGGATTTTGCGCAAGGCCGTTTCGGCAAGGTCGACACCATCTTCCACCAAGGCGCCTGTTCCGACACCATGGAGCACGATGGCCGCTACATGCTGGACAACAACTACGCGGCCAGCAAGCTTTTGCTCGATGCCTGCCAGGCCAGCAGCACGCGTCTGCTCTACGCTTCGAGCGCGGCCACTTATGGAAGCTCCACCAGCTTCATCGAGCAGCCGCAATTCGAGCGCCCGCTCAATGTCTACGGCTATTCGAAGCTGCTGTTCGATCAAGTGGTGCGCCGCGCCCTGCCTGCGGCGCACAGCCAGATTGCCGGATTTCGCTACTTCAACGTCTACGGCCCTGGCGAGCAACACAAGGGGCGCATGGCCTCGGTGGCGTTTCACCATTTCAACCAGTACCGCAGCGACGGCAAGGTGAAACTGTTCGGCAGCTACGGTGGCTACGGACCGGGCGCGCAAATGCGCGACTTCGTCTACATCGACGACGTGGTTGCGGTGAACCTCTGGTTTTTCGACAACCCGCAGCACAGTGGCGTGTTCAACCTCGGCAGCGGCCGTGCCCAGCCCTTCAACGACGTGGCCCATGCCGTCATCAACAGCATGCGTGGCGCGCACGATCTGCAAGCGCTGAGTCTGGAAGAAATGGTGCGGGACAAGCTGGTGGAGTACATCGATTTCCCTGCCGCACTGGTCGGCAAATACCAATGCCATACCGAGGCCGACCTCCAAAACCTGCGTGCCACTGGCTGCAACCACGACTTCACCGACGTGGCCGTGGGCGTGGGTCGCTATCTGCGGCACCTGCTGCAGCATGGACTGCAGTGACGCCCTGGCGTGTCATCGCGACCACCCACCAGGCCCCAGCGAGAACTCACCGACTCACAGGAGCGATGCCATGAACACCGCCATTCCTCGCACCCTGCTGACTTGTGGCCTGCTGGCCCTGGCCGCCACCGCACACGCGGTCACCGAGATCAATTCCGCGACCCAGTCGGAACTGGAAAGCATCCGCGGTTTGGGCGTCACACGGGTCGAGCAAATTCTGGCGGAACGCGAGCACAACGGGGCTTTCACCGACGCTGCCGATCTGGCGCGGCGCATCCCGGGCCTGGGCCGCAAGTCAGTGCGGCAACTGCAAGCAAACGGCCTGAGCATCAACGGGCAGACTGCGGCGCCGGCCCCCGGCGACTGATCAACGCTGGCTCCACAGCCACGCTGCACCGCGCACGCCCGACGAGTCACCGTGCAGCGCGGGCAGCAGACGGGTGCGCGCCCGATCCGAGAACACCCACGCGCCCCATCGCAGCGGTACCTCGGTGTACAACTCCACCACATTGCTCATGCCGCCGCCCAGCACGATCGCATCCGGGTCGAGGATGTTGATGATGACGGCAAGCCCTCGTGCCAGCCGGTCGCAATAGCGGATGAAACTCGCCCGCGCCGTCGCCTCACCCGCGCGCATGGCCGCGATGACGGCCGGCGCAGTCAAGGTCTGCCCGCTGTGCGCTGCGTGGTCGGCGGCGAAGCCTGGCCCGGACAACCAGGTTTCGATGCAACCGGACTTCCCGCACCAGCAACGCGGACCCGGCAGTTCACCCCACGCTGTGTGCGCATGTGGCCAGGGCAAGGGGTTGTGGCTCCACTCCCCGCCGATGGCGTTCGCGCCCAGCCAGTCGACGCCGTCGATGGCGATGCCAGCACCCACGCCGGTGCCCAGAATCACACCGAACAGCACGCGCGCGCCCTGCCCTGCGCCGTCCACCGCTTCGCTCACGGCCAGACAGTTGGCGTCGTTACGCACCCGCACCGGACGCGCCAGCGCCTGCTCCAGATCGCGCAGCAGGGGCCGGCCATTGAGCGCGGTGGAGTTGGCATTGCGAATCAACCCGCTCGTCGGCGACAGCGACCCTGGAATGGCCACGCCCACGGGCAGAGCATCCGTCCCGGTCCGTCCAAGCCGAGCATCGGCCAAGGCCACCAGTTCCGCCATCACCCGCAGCGTGCCCGCATAGTCACCCTGCGGTGTGGCCCGCCGTTCGCGCAGCACAAAGCGGCCCCGCGCATCGAGCGCGGCGACTTCAATCTTGGTGCCGCCCAGGTCGACTCCAAGATGGAGATCCGCTTGCATGTCAACGGCAGGTGTCATGGTGGTGTCAGACGGTTGGGTGTGTGCATAGGTGTCAAGTTTGCAGCGTCGGAACATCGCGTGTGCATGGTTGCATCCGCTGTCTGCGGCATGCGGACCGTGCCGCGCATGGCAGGCACCAACCTGCACCCGACGGTCTCCCGAGGCCTGCCCGGGTTGAGCATGAGGTCACAGAGCGCCGTCGCACTCCGACGATCTGCTTCAGGATTGGTGGGCATCGCGTGGTCTCCGATGAAAACTGCGGGTGCGTGACGGTGCATTCACAGCCCAAACTCCGGCTCCGCGAGCGGTCGGCTCCCAGAGCGCTGCCGGGGGCGTCTCAGGTGTCAAGGCCGCCCTGATCCCCCAGCAAGGCCAACAACCCCTGCTGGTCAATCACCCGGACCCCCAACTCCAGCGCCTTGGCGAGTTTGCTCCCAGCCTCGGCACCGGCAACGACAAAATCGGTCTTCTTCGACACCGAACCCACCACTTTTCCGCCTGCTGCCTCGATGCAGGCTTTCGCAGCGTCGCGGTCCATCGTCGGCAGGGTGCCGGTCAGGACGAAGACTGTCCCGGCCAGAGGTTTCGGGGCTGCGGCCGCGGCAGGGGAAAATTCGTCCCAATGCACGCCGCAGGCGCGGAGTTGCTCGACGACTTCGCGGTTGTGCGGCTGATCGAAAAAGGTACGGATGCTCTGGGCAACGACAGGCCCGACGTCCGGCACGGCCTGGAGTTGTTCAAGGCTGGCATCCATCAAGGCATCGAGGCTGCCGAAATGGCGGGCGAGTTCCTTGGCCGTGGCTTCGCCGACCTGGCCGATGCCCAGTGCATAAACGAAACGCGGCAAGGTGGTCAGCTTGCTGGCTTGCAACGCACCGAGCAGGTTGGAGGCGCTCTTGTCGGCCATGCGATCGAGCGCCGAGAGCTTGAGCAAACCGAGGCGGTAGAGGTCGGGCAGCACCTTGACGACGCCTCCGTCGACCAACTGCTCGACCAGTTTCTCGCCCAGACCTTCAATATCCATGGCCCGCCGGCTGGCGTAGTGCAGGATGGCCTGTTTGCGTTGCGCCGAACAGAACAGGCCGCCGGTGCAGCGCCAGTCGGCCTGGCCCGCTTCGCGCACGATGGCCGAGCCGCACACCGGGCAGCCGCCGCCGAGTTGCCGATACAGGTCGAAAGCATCGCCCGCAGCCGCAGGCCGCTGCTCGAGCATCACACTCACCACTTCGGGAATGACGTCCCCCGCCCGGCGTACGACGACGGTGTCACCCACGCGCACGTCCTTGCGGCGCACTTCGTCTTCGTTGTGCAGCGTGGCGTTGGTCACCGTGACACCGCCGACGAAGACCGGCTCCAGCTTGGCCACCGGGGTGAGCTTGCCGGTGCGACCGACTTGAATGTCGATGGCCAGCACGCGGGTGCTGCGCTCTTGTGCCGGATATTTGTGCGCCACGGCCCAAACCGGCTCACGGTTGCGAAAGCCGAGTTCGGCCTGCAGCGCAAGGCGGTCGACTTTGTAGACCACACCGTCGATGTCGAACGGCAAGTTGTCGCGCTCGGTGGCGATGCGCGCATGGAAGCTGACGAGGGTTGCCGCACCGTGCCCATGCACGCGCTGCTCGGCGACTGGAAGACCCATGGCGGACAGCGCATCGAGCATGGCGTGCTGGGTGTCGGGCTGATGTGTCCAGCCGACGATTTCGCCCCAGCCATAGGCATAAAACGCCAGCGGGCGCTGTGCGGCAACCGTGGGGTCGAGCTGGCGGATGCTCCCGGCCGCGCCATTGCGCGGGTTGACCAGGGTGGGCAGACCGTTGGCGCGCTGGCGCTCGTTGTAGCGCTCGAAGTCGGCGCGCTTCATCAACACCTCGCCACGCACTTCCAGCACGGCCGGTGGATGATCGGTTTGCAGTTGCAGCGGCACGCTGCGGATGGTGCGCACATTCTGGGTCACGTCCTCGCCGGTCTCACCGTCGCCACGGGTGGCGGCCAGCACCAGGGTTCCGTGTTCGTAGCGCAGGTTGATGGCGAGGCCGTCGAATTTGAGCTCGGCGTTGTAGGACACCGGAGCATCGTCCGCGCCCAAGGCGAGCTTGTTGCGCACCCGCTGGTCGAACGCCATCGCTCCCTGCGGCGTGGTGTCGGTCTCGGTCTGGATGGACAGCATCGGCACGGCGTGGCGCACCGGGGCAAACTGCGGCAGCGGCGCGCCGCCCACGCGCTGGGTGGGCGAGTCGGGTGTGCGCAGCTCGGGGTATGCGGCTTCGAGCGCCTGCAACTCCTGGAACAGGGTGTCGTAGTCAGCGTCGGGCACCCGTGGAGCGTCGAGCACGTAGTAGGCGTGGCCGAGGCGGGTGAGTTCGGCGCGCAAGGCAGCAGCGCGGCCCGTGGGGTCGGCGCAGCGCGATGGGCATGGCGATTCTTGAGCTGGAGGCATGTGGTGTGGAAACTGGCGTGATCGCGCAGCACTGTGCCGTCGTTCGACCGCTGGCGCCATGTGTCGAAACTTCGGGACGCTAGCTGAACAGCCGTTGCGTGGTGGCGGTTCCTGCTGGCAGGCTACGGGCTTCGAGCGCGGCGTAGAGCCTTTGCAATTGCTGCTCGATCTGGTCGAGCGAGGTGTGTGAGAGCGGCGCGCCGTTGTCGTCCACCTGCTTCGCATCCAAAGCCTGACCCAGTCGCCGCGCGGCTTCGCGCATGCGTGCAAACGGTCGCAGGGCTTGTGGCACTTGGGGCACGTCGAGCAGAAGGGTGGCGCGGCTCACCGGCATTTCCGGGTTGTCGGCCAGTGCGGCCTGCGCATCGAAGTGGAGTTGCACCAAAGCGACGGTCCGACCGGGTTCGACCGTGTCGGTGTTGCCAGGCTCGGCCGATGCGGGCATGACGTCCACCAGCAGGAGCCGACCGGCCGAGAGCGTCGTGGTGAAGCCTGCAGCCTGAGCCTGCTGGCGCAGATAGTCCACGCCCCATGCCACCCCCTGTGCCTGGAGGTTGATGGAGAGTTGCGCGTCGTTGGCCGCGGCGAAGTTGTCGAGATCGCGGGCCTGTTCCAGCACTTCGGCCATATCGGGCAGGTCGGGGGCGGCGCCAAGAGCCTCGCCGAGAGCATGGCATTTGGTGACGAACTCGGAGTATTCGATGGCGTTGAGCGGGCCGCTGCGGCTGGCCAACTGCACCGCCGCCTGCAACTCGACGTAGCGCGCGCCGGGCTGCAAGGCTTCCCACAGGCCTGACTGCGCGTTACGCCCCTCGAACAGCATGGGTTTGGTGCCGGCACGAGCGCTGCGCGGCAAGCGCTGCTGCAAGGCCTCTCCGGGCACGGGCAACTCGAAGAGGAAGCTGACGATGGCGTCAATCAGGGGGTCGATCTGCAGCGCGGGGGCTCTCGCCCGGCTCGGTTCGATCTGCGTCAGATCAGGCTCGACACGCTCGGGCTGGTCATCGAGCTCCGGCTCGCGCTGGTGGAGTTCCCTGGCGGGCATCTCGTCGCCCGGTGACGTCTTGACGGCCTGCAAACGGCTGTCCGGCCGCATCCGTCGGCGACGCAACTGCCAGGATTGCCAAAGATTAAGTGCCACCACGGCGGCGATGATCAGCGCCCCCACCACCAGCAAGGCCTGTTGCAATTGACCCATGTGTTCGTCCTCGTTCGTCGTCGTTGGTGATGGAGCTAAGACCATTCAGGCAGGCTTGGTTCCGCCGTTGCAGCGCGCCTTGTGCATCAAGCCGGTGTGACCTGCAAGCAAGGCCCACAGGGCTGACCAGCCCCTTCGGGACACCCTGCATCGGCACCATCAAGCCACGGCTGCAGCCATGTGCGCGGCGGTCTCCATGTCGACCGCAACGATGCGCGACACCCCCTGCTCCTGCATGGTCACGCCCACCAGCTGCTCGGCCATCTCCATGGCAATCTTATTGTGCGAGATGAACAGGAACTGAATCCCATCGGACATGGAGCGCACGAGCTGAGCAAAACGCTCGGTGTTGGAGTCGTCCAGCGGCGCATCGACTTCGTCAAGAATGCAAAATGGCGCGGGGTTGAGGTGAAAGATGCCAAACACCAAGGCAATCGCGGTGAGCGCTTTTTCTCCCCCCGACAGCATGTGGATGGAGCTGTTGCGCTTGCCAGGCGGCTGAGCCATGACCAGCACGCCAGCGTCCAGAATTTCCTCGCCGGTCATGACCAGCCTGGCTGCACCGCCACCGAACAACTGCGGGAAGAGCTGGCCAAAATGCTCATTCACGGCATCGAATGTCTGTCGAAGCTGTTCGCGTGTTTCGCTGTCGATCTTGCGAATGGCGTCTTGCAGCGTGCCGGAGGCTTGCTCAAGGTCGGCCACTTGCGCATCGAGAAACTGCTGGCGCTCGCGTGCCTGGCCGAGCTCGTCGAGTGCGGCCAGGTTCACCGCGCCCAGTACGGCGATGTCGCGCTGCAAGCGCTGGGTCTCGCGGCCTAATTGTTCAGGCTGCACGCCAAGCGGCAGGCTGGCGACCAGTTGGTCCAGATCCACCTGAGCGTCGGCCAGCATCTGCTGAAACTGCTCTGCCTGCAGCCGCGCTTCCTGTTCGTCGAGTTGGCGGGCGTTGATGGCCGAGCGCAGCGGTTCGGCCTCACGCTCCAGGCGCAGGCGGGTTTCCTCCATGGCGCGCAAGCGTGCGGTCATGCCGTCATGCTCGGCCCGGCGCAGCGCGAGTTGTTCCTGATGGGCCTGTTGCACGGCGAGGGCGTCCTGCAAGCCGGCGTTGGCGCTCTGGTCACTCAGACGTTCCAGTTCGGCTTCCACACCCAGCCGCCGCGAGGCCACTTCGCCAAGGTGCTGCTGCGCGGTGGCCGCCATGCGCTGGGCATCCGCCTGGCGTTGTTGCAGGCTGCGAATGGCGTAGCCGGCTTCGGCCTGATGCTGTTCCAGGGAACGCAGCCTGGCGCGGGCTTCGTTGAGTGCCGCCTGTTCGCGCAGGGCCTCGGCGTCGAAGTCCGCCTGATCCTGCTGGCGCTGTCCGAGTTCGGCGTCGAGTTGCTCGAAACGGGCTTCGCTCTCGGCCTGAGCGGCGGCGAGTTCCTCACCCTGCGCGGCCAGCTCGGCGAGGTCGGTGTCGAGCCGTTCGGCGCGTGTGGTGGACTCCTGCTCCTGCTGCTGCAGTTTGAGCCATTCCAGCTGCACGGCATGGAATTGCTCGATCTGCGCCTGCAACCGACGCCCCTCGGCGGCGGCTTGCTCCTGCGCCTGGGTCCAGGCGGTTTCGGCCTGCAGCGCGACGCTGCGGGAGCCGTCGGCCATGTGCTGCTGCGCCTTGGTCTGACGTTCCAGGTTTTCGATCTCCTGGGCTCGCGCCAGCATGCCGGCCTGTTCGCTGTCGGCGGCGTAAAGGCTCACGCTGTGGCGCGTGGTGGCATGGCCGTCACGCGTCACCAGCATGGCACCCGGCGGCAAGTCGGCACGGAGCAGCATGGCTTGCTGCATGGAGTCGGCGGTGAAGACACCGGCCAGCCAGTCGTCGAGCACGGCGCGCAGACCAGGGTCGACGTGGCGCAGCCATGCAGCCAGGGGCTGCAGGCCCGTCATCGTTGGAATGGCGGCGGCGGCCTGAGGCGCGGCAAAAAACACCAGTTTCGCCGGTGGCGGGTCGGTGGCGAAACCGGCCATGGCGTCGAGTCCGCGCACTTCCAGCGCGGCCAGGCGCTCGCGCAAGGCGGCTTCGAGCGCAGTCTCCCAACCGGGCTCGATGTGGATGCGGGTCCACAACCGGGCCAGGGTGTCGAGGCCATGGCGTGCCAGCCAGGGCTGGATGCGACCCTCGGTCATCACCTTGTCCTGCAAGGCCTTGAGTGCATGCAGGCGCGCGCTGCTGGCGCCCAGCTCGGCGGCCGCCTGCTGCGCTGCGGCATGCTGCAGTTGGCGCATGTCCTGCAATCCGGGCAGTTGCTCCTGCAAAGCCTGCAGCCGTGCTTCGGTCTCGTCGCGCTCGTCGCCAAGGCGGTTTTGCTGCACGTTCAAATCGCCGAGGCGCTGGCTGTCGGGGCGCTGCAGAGCGCGGCGTTCGGCCTGCAGGCGCTGCAGGCGCTGCTCGATCTGCTGGACTTGCTGGCCGAGAGTGCGCTGGCGCTCGGCCTCGGCTTGCAGGCGCTGTTGCGCGGCCGCCGCCTGGGCACGCAGTTCGGCGGCACGCATCTGGGCATCGCCCAGCCGGGCCTCGAGAGCGGGAATGAGCTCACCCTGCTCCACCACCCGGGCCTCGGATTCGGTCTGCTGCAGCTCGGCTTCGGCCATCTCCATGGCGGCGGAGGCGGCGTCATCCTGCGCCGCCTGTTGCCTTGCCATCCACTGCGCCTGCTCGGCGCCCAGCTCGATCTGGCTGCGCAGGGCGCGCTCGCGCGCCTCGACGACATAGCGAATTTCCGTCTCCAGCCTCGCCACTTGTGCCTGGGCAGCGTAGAGCTCGGCTTGCGCAACATTGAGCGCGTCGTTCGCCGCATAGTGCGCCTGGCGCAGCGTTTCCAGATCGGCCTCGGTGGCGCGCAACTGCGCGGTTTGCGCCTCCAGCGCGTTCACCGCGTGACCGGTCTCGGCGGCCATGCGGGCCTGCCGTGCCTGGGCTTCCTGCCAGCGCAGCAGCCACAAGCCATGCTGGCTGGTCTCGAGCTGCTGCTGCAACTGCCGGTACTGCTGTGCCACTGCGGCCTGCTGCTCCAGCTTGTCGAGCTGTGCGTTCAGCTCGCGCAGGATGTCGTGCACACGCAGCAGGTTTTCACGAGTGCCGTGCAAGCGATTCTCGGTTTCACGCCGGCGCTCCTTGTACTTCGAGACGCCAGCGGCCTCTTCCAGCATCACGCGCAATTCCTCTGGACGCGATTCGAGAATGCGGGTGATGGTGCCCTGACCGATGATGGCGTAGGCGCGTGGCCCCAGCCCCGTGCCGAGGAAAATATCCTGAACGTCGCGCCGGCGCACGACCTGGTTGTTGATGAAATAACTGGAAGCGCCGTCGCGGGTGAGTACGCGCTTGACGGCGATTTCGGTGAACTGACCCCAGTTCCCGGTGATGCGGTGCGCGCTGTTGTCGAACACCAGCTCCACGCTGCAGCGTCCGGCTGGCTTGCGTGAGCTGCTGCCGCTGAAGATCACATCCTGCATGGACTCGCCACGCAACTCCGAGGCCTTGGACTCGCCCAGAACCCAGCGCACCGCATCGATGATGTTGGATTTGCCGCAGCCGTTCGGCCCGACCACGCCGATACGCTGCCCGGGCATCTGAAAGGCCACAGGGTCGGCAAAGGACTTGAATCCGGCGAGCTTGATCCAGGACAGGCGCACGTGAGTAAGTTATTGATTTACAACGTAAATGGCGGTATTTTGGCCACTTTTTGGATGATAGCATCCGGCCATCGCCCATGCCTCACGGACCGTGCTGAAACAGCCCACACCAAGGCCTCGGATAATTCGGGTTTGCGCCGTAGCGCAACGTGATGAGCGTTCTGCGATGACGTCACGTCTCGCCAAGGACCGCCCGTGGTCGTTCCTTGGTGCTTGTTCGATGCCTCATCCGCCCGACCTCAACTCGCTTTCCAGCCCTTTCCAAACCCCATGAGCAGCCAGCCCAGCAAGACTCTGCAGTCCTTCCCCAACCCGGCCATCGAGCGCGACTATCACATCCACATGCAGGTGCCCGAGTTCACCTGCCTGTGTCCGCTCACCGGCCAGCCGGATTTCGCCCGCATCGTGCTCGACATCATTCCCGACGAGACCTGTGTCGAACTCAAGAGCCTCAAGCTCTACATGTGGAGTTACCGCAACGAGGGGGCTTTCCATGAACAGGTCACCAACACGATTCTGGACGATCTGGTCAAAGCCATCGCTCCGCGCTTCCTGCGCGTCACGGCCCAGTGGTATGTGCGCGGCGGCATCTACACCAATGTGGTGGTGGAGCACCACAAGCGCGGCTGGAAACCCAAGCCCCGCGTCGAGCTCAGCCGGTTCGAACCGGCACATCCTGCGGTGACCGGCGCTTGATCTCGTGGCCGCGCGGACCTTCAGGCTGGCAGGGTGATGCGCAGCACGGCTTCGCCGCTGCTGACCAGCACACTGCCCTGCGGGCCCGGCGCCACGCCATAAGGCGTGATGAGTGCACCCGGCAAAGGGCCGAGTTCCACCTTGTCGAGCTGGCCCTGGCCGGCGAGGGTGGTGACCTCGCCGTCGGGCGTGATGCGGCGCACCTTGTGGTTGCCACCGTCAGCCAGCAGGATGTTGCCCTGCGCGTCGAGACAGAGTTGTTGCGGTTTGCGCAACAGCGCGGCAGCACCCCGCCCATCCGTGTCACCCCGCCTGGTCGGCTGACCGGCCAGGGTGCTGACCAGGCCTTGCGGGCTGATCTTGCGCACATCCTGGTTGAAGTATTCGCTGACGTAGATGGTGCCGTCAGGCGCTACGGCCAGGCCCACGGGCGTGTTGAACAGCGCTTGCCTGAGCCAGCCATCGCGATGGCCATTCACCCCCGGCTTCCCGCCGATGGTGCGAACCCGCCCCTCGGGGCTGACACGGCGCAGGGTGTTGTTGTAGGCATCGGCCACCAGCACATCGCCGGTGCCTGGGTCCACCGCGATGCCCACCGGATGGTTGAATTGCGCGGCCGTGCCATGCCCGTCCTGATACCCCTGACGTCCCGCCTGCCCGGCCAGCGTGGAGACGACGCCGTCACGCAGCACGCGAAGGGTGTTGGCGTAGGAATCGGCGATGTAAATGGTGCCGTCGAGCGTCACGGCCAAGGCGTCGGGACCGACGAACCGCGCTTGCAGCGCAGGGCCATCCTTGCTGACCCGGACTTCGGCGCCGCCCGCCAGAGTGCTGACCTCACCCAACGGGGTGATGCGGCGAATCAAGGCATTGGCGGCGTCGGCGAGGAGGATGTCGCCATTGCGCGGATCCACGGCCAGGCCGCGCGGATCGAAGAAGGTGGCTTTGCCCACCGGGCCGTCCGTATGACCATGGAGTTGTATCTGTCCGGCAAACAGGCTGAGTCGGCCTGCGCCGGAAGCCTCGCTGGCTGCAGCGGTGGTCGCGCTGGCGAGAGGGCTGACTCCCAACAACAGGCTCGAGGCCCACTGAAGAGTCTGGCGGCGGGAAATGGACATGGCGGCGACACCGGTGGGAGTAAAAAGAACCGGTACCGATGCTAGCGGCAAGCGGCAGCGAACGCTCGGCGATGGGTGCAACTGCCGCGAGAAGGCGCGGCGGTGAGGCCTGTCTTCGCCGTCATGCGCCGCGGCGGTCCAGCAGCGCGCGGGCGATGGTGCCGAGGTCGACATACTCCAGTTCAGCGCCGGCCGGCACGCCACGCGCCAGGCGCGTGATGCGCAGGTCGAGCGGCCTCAGGGTCTCGGCAATCACATGCGCCGTGGCCTCGCCTTCGTTGGTGAAGTTGGTGGCGAGAATGATTTCTTCCACCTCCTCGCGTTCGAGGCGCTGCACCAGCAGATCCAGGCCGATGTCCTTGGGGCCTACGCCGTCGAGCGGACTCAAATGCCCCATGAGCACGAAGTACAGACCACGGTAGGTGAGGGTTTGTTCCACCGCGGTCTGGTCGGCCGGGCTTTCCACGACACACAGCAGGCGCCGGTCGCGCCTGGGGTCGCAGCAGGTGGTGCAGACTTCTTGCTCGGTGTAGGTGTTGCAGCGGTTGCAACGCCTGACGCTGCTCAATGCCTGGGTCAAGGCGTCGGCCAGGCGCGAGGCGCCGCCGCGGTCGTGCTGCAGCAAATGAAAGGCCATGCGTGCGGCCGATTTGGGGCCGACGCCGGGCAAGTTCCGCAGGGCGTCGATCAAGGCGTCGAGAGCGGCAACCTTGGAGAGCTGGGAGGCACTCATCGCAGCAGCGTCATGCGGCGGTTCCATGGCGCGCCAAGCAGCGCGGAACGGGCGCCGGGATCTGGCAAGGCATGCAAGGTCAGAATGGCAGCTTCATGCCGGGAGGCAGGGGCATCCCGGCGGTGACGGCCGCCATTTTTTCCTGGGATGTGGCCTCGGCCTTGCGGACGGCGTCGTTGAAGGCGGCGGTCACCAGGTCCTCGAGCATGTCGCGGTCGTCACCCACCAGGCTGGGATCGATGGCAACGCGGCGCACGTTGTATTTGCAGGTCATGAGCACTTTGACCAGGCCCGCACCGGACTGGCCCTCGACTTCGATGGCGCCGAGCTCATCCTGCACGCGCTTCATGTTGTCCTGCATCAGCTGGGCCTGTTTCATCAGGCCGGAGAGTTGTCCTTTGTTGAACATGGGTTGGGTCCTCGTTGGGTCTTGGATGCTGGAAGGGGGGAGCGGGAGTGAAAGGATGGCTGGCTCAGGCGTCGAGCGGACGGACCGACCCAGGCACGATCTGTGCGTCCAGGTCTTGCATCAACTGGCGCACCAGCGGGTCTGCGGCGATGCTGGTCTCGGCCTCATGCTGCCGCTGCGCCCGAGCGGCGGCGGCGCGCAGGCTGGCGCTGTCGAGCACCGAACCCACCTCGATGCGCAGGCTGATGGGCCGGCCCACGGTCGCGCTCAGCACGGCCTGCAGTTTGTCCAGCGCGCCGGCACGGGTGAATTGTTCGCTGGGCACGCGCAGGGTCCAGCAGTCGCCCTCGGCGCCCATCCACTGGCTTTGCAAGGCGAGACTGCGTGCCAGAGCAATCACCTCCAGGCGCTGGGCCAGGCTTGGCCAATCGACCTCGGGGCCCGGGAACGGCTGGCTGCAGGCTTCGTCAAGCGCCGCTGCGGGCCTTGACGGCGGCTCCGATGCTGGCAGCGCAGCAGTTGCACGCGGCATCGACGGCACCGGCGTTGCGGCGACGGCGTGCCCGGCTGTGGCCCGTTCGGCGCGGGCCTCAGTTCGGGGAAGCACGACGGCTGCGGCGGCGGCAGCAAAAGGAGCTGCCACTGCGCCAGTGGACGGGCCATCCGCGTTTGCCGCCACAGCCGCACGGCTCGGGTTGCCCTGGCCGGTAGCCGGATCGGCACCCTGGGTGCTCACTGGCGCGAAGGCCAGCAGGCGCAGCAGCACCATGCAAAAACCGGCATGTTCGTCCGGCGCCAGCGCCAGTTCGCCCCGACCATGCAACACCATGCTGTAGGCCAGTTGCACGAGTTCCGGGCTCAAGGACCCGGCCAATTCGCGCAACGCGGCGCCGTCATGGTCTGACGCATCCAGCGCCTGTGGCACCACTTGCACCACGGCGATGCGCTGCAGCAGCGAGGCCAGTTCCTCCAGCGCGGCGGGGAAAGACAAGCCGCGTGCATCCATGCCGTCAGCCCGCTGCAGCATGGCAGCACCATCAGCCGCAGCCAGGGCGCGCAGCAGATCAAACAAGTAGCCGGCGTCCACCGCACCCAGCATCTCGCGCACCGCATCGGCGGTGATGTCGCCGGCACTGTAGGCGATGGCCTGATCGGTGAGCGACAGGGCATCGCGCATCGAGCCACGCGCGGCGCGGCCGATGGCCTGCAGAGCCTGCGGCTCGCTGCTGACACCTTCGGCCTGCAGCACCCGTTGCAGATGCCCGGCAATCGCCGCCGGCAGCATCGACTTGAGGCTGAACTGCAGGCAGCGGCTGAGCACAGTGACCGGTACTTTTTGCGGGTCGGTGGTGGCCAGCACGAATTTCACCGTCTCGGGCGGCTCTTCCAGTGTTTTCAACATGGCGTTGAACGCGTGGTTGGAAAGCATGTGCACCTCGTCGATCATGTAGACCTTGAAGCGCCCCGAAGTGGGTTTGTAGGCAGCCTGCTCCAACAGCCGGGTCATGTCATCCACGCCGCGGTTCGAGGCGGCGTCGAGTTCGATGTAGTCGACAAAGCGGCCGGCGTCGATCTCGGTGCAGGCCTGGCAGACGCCGCAGGGCTCTGCCGTGATGCCACCCTGCCCGTCCGCACCGGTGCAGTTGAGCGACTTCGCCAGAATGCGGGCGATGGTGGTTTTGCCCACGCCACGGGTGCCGGTGAACAGGTAGGCATGGTGCAGCCGGCGTTGTTCCAGCGCATGGGTCAGGGCGCGCACCACATGGTCCTGGCCAATCAGGGTGGAGAAGGTTTTAGGGCGCCATTTCCGCGCCAGCACGGTACTGGACATGGAGCGGATTGTAGAGGGCGCAAACCCGTGCGGACCGGCACAAGGGCCTCCCCTCGACCGGCCCGCCTACAATGTTCGCTGACGGGCCGCCCCGCATTGCGGCGCGGTGAACCTGGTCAGGCCGGGAACGGAGCAGCCACAGCCGTTTGCTGCAAGTGCCGGGGGAACGGCTCGTCAACCTTTGCTCTTTGCGCCATGACGCCACAGCCCGGCGTAGCTGCCTCCGCGCCAAGTTGCGCACAAGACCGCGCACAATGCGGCGCATGCCACGCCTTCATTCCCGGCCCGACAAGGCACCACCGCACGCTTCAAGAACCTTGGCGGTTGCACTGTGCTGCCTTGCCTCGGCCTGCTTGCCGGCTGATGCGGCAACGCCGTCTGCAACCCCTGCCGCTTCCATCCCCACCGTGCCGCAGGCGCTGCCCCAAGGCGACAACCCACCGGCACGGCTTCAAGCACCCGCGTCAGACCCGGGTCGCGCATCGACGAACGCTTCGGCTGCCATCGCGCGTTGCCGCGCCATGCTTCAGCGCGATCCCTTGCAACTGCGGCTCGCGTCGGCTGCACGGCCCGGAACCTTCGCTATGGACGTGCGCCTTTTTGCACCCGTGCCGGTGCAGATAGCCTGGGAAGCCATGACCGATTACAACGCAATGGCGAGCTACCTCCCAGGCCTGGAACGCAGCGAAGTGCTCGCGGCCGATGGCGACAGCCTGCAGGTCCTGCAGGTGGGGCGCGGCGGCATCATGCCGTTTTGGGTGACCCTGCGCAGTACGCTGCAGATCACCTTACGCGGCCATGTGGCAACGTGGTTCACGACCCACGGCAATCTGGATTCGCAAGGCCGCGCCGAGGTCAGCGCGCAGTCCGGCGGCAGCGCGGTGCATTACACCGCGCAACTGCACCCGCTCACCTGGCTACCGCCGTTGTTGGGGCCATGGTTCATGCGCAAACAGCTGCAGCGGCAAATGACGGCACTGCGTGTGCACATGTGCGTGCTGCTGGGCGAAGCGGATGCCAGCAAGGCCGGCGTTCCCGTCACCACGGCCCCTCTGCGCCCGGCGCTGGCTCAGACGGCAGCGCGCTGACGGCCTCGGGCACAGGCCATTCCCGTACCGAGCCGTCGCCCGCAATCAGCGCCACGCGCACCCGCTTGCCGGGGCGCAGGCTGGCACAGGCCTGGGCATAGCGGGCGAGGATGGGAGCGAAGTGCTCGGTTTGCAACGTGCTGGCAGCGAGCTTGTAGTCCAGCACCCAGACGGCATCATCGAGCTCGACCAGACGGTCGATGCGCCCCCAGCCGCTTTCGCCTGCGGTCTGCGCATTCCACGCCACCTCCACCTCGTTGCGCACCCAGCGGATGCGCGTCGCATCAAAGAACATGCGGGCCTGTGGCGAGCGCAGGATGCGCAGGGCCGCGTGCATGGCGGCCAGTGCCTCGCCAGTGTCCAGCCCGAGTTGCAGCGCAACGCCTGGTGCATCCAAGCCCTCGATCACGGCATCGGGCCGGGCCGTGGCACTGGCGGACTGCAGCAAGGCATGCAAGGCTGTACCGATGCGTGTGGCGCGCATCTCGGCCGCGGCGGCTTGAGCCGGGCTTGCCGCTGAGGTGCCTTGCTCACGCCGCAACCAGGGGATGTCGAGGGGTGCCGCAGGCGAAGTGGCTGGGGCCGGCGACGCGATGGCGTCCGGCACTGCGCCCGGCGGCAGCGCGGACAGTGCATCGGCCACGGAGGCACGAGCCGTGCCCACCAGCATGCCCAAGCGCTGGCTCCAAAGGGCCTGGCCACGCATCGGCAGGCGGGTGACCCAGAGTTGCTGACGCGCGCGCGTCATGGCCACATAAAGCAGATTCCAGTCTTCGCGCTCGGCAGCTTCCAACTCGGCGTGCACCAACTGCTGCTGGGCCGGGTGCAGACGTCTGGACGACAGCTGCAAGGAAAAATGCAACGGGTGGGTCTGATCAGCCGGCCAATGCAGCAGCACCGACGGGCCGCTGGCAGCTGGGCGCGAATCGGCATCGGCCAGGATGACAATATTGGCCTCCAAGCCCTTCGCGCCGTGAATGGTGGACAGGCGGACCACGCCCTGTGTCACCGCCTGGCCGTCCCGGGCCTCTCCCGCTTCCACGCGAGGTGGCCGCTGTTCGGCATGCGCCTGGAGGTGCGCCTGCGTGTGCAGTTCGGGCAGAGGCGCCCGGGCCAGGCCACGTTTGAGCTGGCGCACGAAGGCGTAGGGTGTGAGAAAGCGGCCACCATCCAGATCCAGCGCGAGATGCACAAAGGCGTCGATCAGCGCCAGGCTCTGCGCCCGCATGGTCGCCGGCACGGCCTGGGCGTAGCGCTGGTGCAGCTGACCTTCGGCGACGATGCGGTCGAGCAGGTCGTGCGGCGGCAGGGTGCCGAGCAAGGCCTTCCAACCCTCGGCCAGATTCATGAAGCGGCGCAACGCGGGCATGGCCTCGCCGCGCTCGACCAGGGCTCGCGCGGCTTGCCACCAGCTCTGCCGGGTTTCGCGCGCGCAACGGGCCAGCGTGAGCAAATCGTCATCCGTCAGTCCGACGATGGGCGACTTGAGCACTTGCGCCAAATCCAGGTTGCCGCCGGCTGACACCAGCACGCCGAGCAAAGCCAGCAAATCCTGGGCTTCGATGGTGTCGAGCAGACTGGCCTCGCTGTCGCCTGCAGCGGCGGGAATGCCGGCCGCGAGCAAGGCCCGCAGGTACAGATCCATGCGGCCCTTGCGCTTGCGCAGCAGCAGCAGCACATCGCCCGGCCTGGCCGGGCGCAAGTGGCCATCGGCGTCTTCCACGCAGGGGCGCCGCATCAGCTCGCGCAGCAGTGCAGCCACGCGCTGGGCGTCCTGCTCGACCTTGCCGATCTCGGCATCCTCATCGGGCTCGGTCAGGGTGTCGCGCACGCGCAGAGCCGTTTCCACGATCTGTGCCGACGTGGTGGCCATCGTCGCGACGTCGGCGTCGGTGGCGAGCGCGGGCAGCAAGGCGGTCAGGCCCCGCACCCGGCTCTCGGTCGTGTGCGCGACGAAGGCCATGGCGGGAGCCTGGGCAAAGACCGCATTGACCCAATCCACCACGGCGAGCGACAGCCTGCGGGTGTGCTGCGCCGACAGCAACACGGCACCAAAGCCTTGACGCAAAAAGTTGGCCGCGGCCTCGAACACCTGCGGATCGGCGCGGCGGAAGCGGTAGATCGACTGCTTGTCATCGCCAACGAGGAACACCGAAGGACGCTGCGCGTCGCCGGCGTAGGCCGACAGCCACGCCTGCAGGGCCTGCCACTGCACCGGGTTGGTGTCCTGAAACTCGTCGATCAGCACCTGACGGTAGCGGCGATCGAGCCGGGTCTGCACCCAGGCCGAGACCTCGGCATCGGCCAGCAGGGTGCGGGCGTGCAACTCCAGGTCGCTGAAGTCGAGCAGGCCACCCTCGGCCTTCAACTGCTCGTAGCAGCCCAACAATTGCGCCCCCAGGCGCAAGGCCCAGGCGTGAATGGTTTCGATGTCGAGCGCGTCGTGCGCCTGCACCACGCTCAGGCAGTCGCTCGCCAGCGTGTCCCAGCGGCCCACGGGGTCGTCTTGCAGACCAAGCCTGCGCAGCTCGAGCTGCACCGCCTTGGTCACCAGGGTGCGCGCCGAGCGTGGCTCCCCCAGAGCCGTGAGCATGACTTTGCGCAACAAAGCTCCGAGCGCTTGCGCGTCACGGGTGTCGAGCGCGGCCTGCAAATGGGGCAACGCCTCGCGCGCATGCGCGCCGCCGCAGGCACCCCATGCCTGCGCCCACAGCCGCAATTCGGTCAGGTTGCGCGTGCGCCAGGCCGGCCAACTTTCGGGCTCAGCCGCGTCCAGTCCCTGCGCCAGGGTGCCGACCTGGGCGGCGAGCACGAATTCGCCGCGTCGCTGCAGGACCAGTTCCATGAGTTGAGCCGCCGTGCTGCGCCCGGTTCTTGCCACCAGAGCGTGGTAATCGGCGCGCAGCTCCGGCTCGACTTGCAGCTTGTCGAACAGCATGCGCCAGGCTCGCTCGATCCAGGGCTTGTCGTTCTCGATCAGCTCGAAATGGAGGGGAATGCCAAAACGCAAAGGCGCGGCACGCAGCAGTTGCGCAAACCAGCCGTGAAACGTGGACACCGTGGCCTGCGTGCCCCCAGCGAGCACCGTGGGATAGAGCGAGCGTGCCCGCTGCAGCACGACGGCATCGGCACGCGGCAGACCGCGATGCGCCAACTCGGCGGCCAGCGCCGCATCGTCGAGCCGGCTCCATCCTTGCAGCAGCTCCAGCAGGCGCTGTTGCATTTCTGCCGCCGCCTTGCGGGTGAAGGTGATGGCCAGAACGTCTTGCGGGGCGCAGCCATCCAGCAGGCAGCGGGCCAACCGCGCAACCAGCAGCCAGGTCTTGCCGGCACCGGCGCAGGCGCGCACCACCACGCAGGCCGCAGGGTCGCAGGCCAGGCGAACATAGGTTTCAGGCGTGACCGGAGCGGCCAGGTCCTGGTCCGGGAGTTGCGCAGCGTAGGCCGGAGCGCTCATGCAGATTCGCCCCGTGTGAACGGCACGCCCGCGGATTGCGGCGTCGGTCGATGGTCGCGCCGACACAGCCCGCGTGCTTCGCAGTGATCGCACAAGGGGGGCTCGCCAAGCGCAGGCATGGGCTGGCCTGCGCGTAGGGCGCGCCAGTCGCGGCGCATCTGTGCCAACAGTTGCGCCGATTGCGCGCGCAAGTCATCGGGCGCCCAGGCCAGTTCGGTCGCGGCATCGGGGTGTTCGGGATCGCGCCGTTCCGAGACCACCAGATAGCCAGCCGCGATCGGCGCAGGCTGCCCGGCATCGGGATCCGGCGTATCGGCACCCAGCAACAGCGCGTAACACAGCAGTTGGGTGTCTTCGGCGTAACGCTTCATGCGCGACCTCAGCGCCTGCGGGTCGCCGGTCTTGTAGTCCAGCGCATAACGCTCGACGCCACGCTGGTCGATGCGGTCGACGCGCCCTTCGAGTTGCAGCGTGTCGCCCTCACGGGCCGCCGCGTCAGCCGGGTCGGTGTCGCCATCGATCACGCGCCGCAGGCTCTGCTCTTCGCTCTGCGTCTCCCAGCCCTGGGCCCGCCAGGTTTGCAGCCAGTCGAGATAGTTGTCGCGCACGGCGGGCCAGGCTGCAGCAAAAGGCTCGGCCAGCGCGCCGGCGCTGCTCCAGGCCTGGGCCGCGATGCGGTCGAGCAAGTCACGATGGGTCGTCAAATCCGGTCCCGGCTGCTGCCGGTGGAATTGCTCCAGGATGCGATGCAAGGTGTTGCCGAAGTCGCGCTTGGAAAAGTCGGGCAACAGATCGTCGTCCTCGGCCAGGCGCAACACCCTGCGTGCAAAAAACCGGTACGGGCAGGCACGTAAATCACCGTAGGCGCTGGGCGACCAGCGTGAGGGAATGTCGGCTGGAGCCGTCGGCTGAGCCTGGGGAGCGATGACCTCGGCGGGAACGCGCCGCGGCTCGATTCCCAGGGTTTGCAAATCAGCCGTGCAAAGGCCGGGTTGGACCGAGATGTCTTGCCCCTGGCCGAAACGGCCCATGGCCCAGCGCCACAGTTGCAACAAGGGACTGGGGCCGGGGTGATCCGGGCGCGACGCCGATTCGAACACCACCAGGCGGCGGCAACCGATCACGAGTTGGACAGCCCGTTGAATGGCCTGGGTGCGTCGCTCTTCATGTGTCGGCAGGCCCAGCTGGCTGCAGGCCTGGTCGCCGAGACCACCCGGCGCCTCCGGCCATGCAGGCCAATTGCCAGCGTCCGCGCCGGCCAGGATGCACAGATCCCAGGGGCGCAACAAGGCGTCGCGCAAAGCCAGCACATGGACGGGCAGCCCGTCCTGGGCCGCATCGGGCTCTGGACGAAACACGGCGGCTTCGAGTGTCAGGCGAAGCCAGACGAGATAGTCGCTCTGCTGCACATGGACGGCATGGGCCATGCTGCGATCCTGCGCCTGTGCCTGCAGCAGCGCCAGGATTTGAGCGCCCGCGGCGTCGTGGCTCCAGGCCTGCACCAAACCCAGGCTGCGCAAGGTTTGCAACAAGGCGTCGGCCCAGCTCGCGACCGGCTGCTTGCCCGGTTTGCGCATGCCACGCAGGCATTCCACAAGCCAGTCGAGCACATGCTGGTGCCGTCCAGCGACCGCGCCTTGCTGCTGCAAGGCCCAGGACCGCCAAGCGTGCATGTCACGCAGGCGCGCGGCGCGCACATCCACCTCCATCCTCTCCAGTTCTTGCGCATCCAGACCTGCTGCAGCGCCGACTTGGGGCTGTTTGAGCACGTCCAGCAAGGCATCGCTGCCGGCCTGCGCATCGAGCGCTTCGAACACGGCTTGCAGGCTGGCCGCTGCGCGTGTGGTGGAGAGCAACCAGCCGGCTTCGTCGCGCACTGACAGGCCAAGGCGGGTCAGCAAGGCGTTGACGCGACGCACGAGGCGACGGTCGAGCGCAATCAAGGCCATGCGCGACTGCGGTCGTGCTGCCCGTTGGCGCAGGATCAGCCCGACGATGGCTTGTGCCTGATCGTCCAACTTTGCGCTCTGCCCCCAGAGCAAACGCTGCGCCAGCAAGCGCGCCATGCGATACGGCAAGACACCGCTTGCGATGTCGGGGGCAGCAGTGCGTGGCTGATCGCGCCGATCCTTCCATCGCTGCGCACCGCTTGAACCCGCACCACGCGGCGAGCTCGCGCCGTGCGCTGGACAACAGCCACTGGCACGCGCCAGCGCCGGTCCAAAGCCCCGGCCGAAACCGGCCTGCAGACACAACAGCGGCAAGCTCCGCGCCTGCGCCATCTGCATCAGCCGACGCAGGCGCGGTTCCGGCTCTTCCGTCAGCACCAGAACCAGGGCACCGCGCTGGGTCGCACACCAGGTGTCGAGTTGCGTGGCGTCCTTCCACCAGGTGGCCGTTGGCATCTCTTGCAAGGCCATGTGCAGCATCCACCCGCCATCATCCGCGCGGCCTGCCGCCTCGGCGTACACGCCAGGTTTGCTGGCCATGCGCGTTCCGGCCGAGGCGCCTGCAGGAACCGACGCCAGCGGCACGAGTGGCGCCCATTGCTCGCGTAATTGCAAGACATCGCGTGCCAGTCCCAGACGGCTGACACTCTGCGTCGCTGCCCGGTAGGTCCTGGGTAAATCGCTCCCGGCTTGCCAGCGCTGAGCCAGTGCAAGAGCTTGCAGGTCGAGGTTCTCTGTCCCCCCCGCCGATGGTTGAGCCTGCTGCAAGCGCTGCAGCATCAGGATCTGGTTCACGGTCAACAACTGGGGCAAGACGGCGGCCGCAGGAGCCAAGGCGAGCCATGCCGAGCGGAACAGTCCTTGGTGCATTGCCTGGGGAAGTATCACGGTCAAATCGGTCGACGAAACGCTGATCTGTCGCAACCAGAACCGAATTTGGCATGCCGTGTTCTGCCAGAAATGTGAATTCGGGGTTAAATAGAGGCCATTGGCCGGCTCTGGCCCGTCAATCGACCTGTGCAATGGCTGCGCCTCGCTGTCCGTGTCGGCGCCTTCTGATCTGGAATTCATATGAGCGATCTCATCAAACAAACAACCGATGCGTCTTTCGACACCGACGTTCTCCAATCCGCGACCCCCGTGTTGATCGACTACTGGGCGGAATGGTGCGGTCCCTGCCGCATGGTGGCGCCCATCCTCGACGAGATCGCCGGTGAGTATCAGGGTCGTCTGAACATCATGAAGGTGAACGTGGATGAGAACCGTAGCATCCCGGCGAAATACGGCATTCGCGGCATTCCCACCTTGATGCTGTTCAAGAATGGTGAAGTGGCTGCGACCAAGGTTGGCGCCCTGTCGAAGTCACAACTGACAACCTTCCTGGACGCGAATATATAATCGCGCTCAGCTGTGTGGGGCAGAGATCTCTGTCCTGCACTCTTGCAAGACGCGAGCAACCCGCATCCATTGGGTTGCTCCGGCGCGAAAAGCGCCCGATGCACCGTTTTCCGTGCTGCATCTCCCCAATTTTTTTCTTCCAGCCTTGCCACGAGCGCCTGCACAGGGCCGGTGATCGGAATCCGATTGTCACCTCCCTGCCGCAGAGCACGGTCCGGCGCACACCTCCCCCTCTTGTCTCGCCCCCTGCCATGCACTTGTCCGATCTCAAAGCGATGCACGTCTCCCAGTTGCTCGAAATGGCGACGGGCCTGGAGATCGAGAACGCCAGCCGACT
>JAJZDV010000018.1 GCA_021846025.1 Pseudomonadota bacterium | reverse complement strand
CGCTCCATGGCCACCGGCTATGCCGGCCTGGATAATGACCTGTTCTACCTCGATAAAACCATGATGGTCTTCGGCGACGCTAAAAAGACCATCGAGGACATTACCCGCGCCATCGACTAGATGCGACCCGGGTTTGAGGCCTTCCGCGCCGCGTGGAGCAGGGGGCCTGGCGCCTTGCTCCACGCGGCTTGAGGCCACCGAATCTGCGGTCCGAGGCCGCAGACCCGCCGAACGCTTCACGCTCAGCCGGCGTGTGCCACACCGGCCAGTTGTTCCATGCGCTCGGTGTCGGCCGCCAGCGCGGCCGCGTCGCCGTCGTAGAGAATCTCGCCTTCGCCAAGAACATAGGCGCGGTCCGCAAGTTGCAGCGCAAGGAAGGCGTTCTGTTCGACCAGCAGCACCGAGATGCCTTCGCTTTTCATGCGTGCCACGGTGCGCATGACCTCCTGCACGATGATGGGCGCCAGGCCTTGTGATGGCTCGTCGAGGATCAGCAGCTTCGGGTTGAGCAGCAGCGCGCGGGCGATGGCCAGCATTTCCTGCTCGCCACCGGATAGCCGCCCGCCCTTGCTGGTGCGGCGCTCGTGCAGGCGCGGGAACAGTTTGTAGACGGTATCGAGCGTCCACGGCCCCTTGGTTTCGCGCGCCACCAGCAGATTCTCATGCACCGTGAGGTGGCCGAAAATCTTGCGTCCCTCGGGCACGTAACCCGCGCCCATGGTGGCCACGCGCGACGGTGAAGCGCCGGTCACGTCCTGGCCGAAGAGCCGGACTTGGCCCTGGCGCGGCGGGGTCAGCCCCATGACGGAGCGCAGCGTGGTGGACTTGCCGGCGCCGTTGCGCCCGAGCAGGGCGACGAGTTCGCCCTCGCCGACATGCAGCGACACGCCTTTGAGGATGTGACTCTTGCCGTAATAGGTGTGGATCGCGTCCACCTCCAGCACCTTGTTCATGTGTGGCCCCTCCCTGCGACGCCTGTGACTGCTTCCGAATTGAAGCGCTTGTCTGCCTTCATGCTGCCTGACCCAGATAGGCGGCCTGCACAGCCGGGTTGTTGGCGATCTCGTGGGCATTGCCCTCGGCCAGCATGGCGCCGTTGTCGAGCACGGTGATGCGGTCGGCGATGCCGAAGACGATTTCCATGTCGTGTTCGACGAACAGGGTGGTGATGCCCTGTTCCTTGTTCAGGCGCCGGATCAGGGCGGTCATGTTCTGCGTCTCCTCGTCGCCCATGCCGGCGGTGGGCTCGTCCAGCAGCAGCAGCTTGGGACTGCGCGACAAGGCGATGCCGATCTCGACCACGCGCTGGTCGCCATGCGAGAGTTCACCGGCGATGCGATCGGCCTTGGAGCCGATGCCCACGACCTGCATCAGTTCCTGCACGCGCTCGTCGATGCGCGTGCGCAAGGCACGCGTCATCCACGGCCTGTGGCTCACGCCCATGGCGACTTCGGCGGCAATGCGCAGGTTCTCCAGCACCGACAGCGAGAGAAAGATCTCGGTGATCTGGAAGGTGCGGATGATGCCCTGCTGGACCAGCGACGCCGGGCTGACCTTGGTGATGGGCTTGCCATCGAACAGGATGCTGCCGCCGCTGGGCGGGAAGAAGCCGCTGATGAGATTGAACAACGTGGTCTTGCCGGCGCCGTTGGGGCCGATGACTGCGCGCAACTCGCCCTGTTGAACCGTCAGCGAGATCTCGCTCAGCGCCTGCAGCGCACCGAAGCGACGCGAGACGGATTGCAACTCCAATAAGCTCATTTCTCCACCTTCTTGCGCTGCAGGAAACCCATGATGCCGAGCGGGAAGAACAGCACCGAAAGAATGAAGATGAGGCCGATGACCGACATCCAGTTGTTCGTCACGTTGCTGGCATAGTCGCGCACCAGCACGAAAATGGCGGCGCCGACGAACGGCCCCCAGAAGTTGCGCATGCCGCCGAGCACGGCAATCACCACCAGATCGCCCGACAAGGTGTAATTCAAGCTGTTGGGCGAGGTGAAGTTGTCGAGCAGGGCGTTGAGCCCGCCCGCCAGGGCAACGATGAAACCCGAGATGGCGAAGGACAGCGCGGCGTAGCGCTGCACCCGCACACCGAGGAAGGTGAGGCGCTTCTGGTTCTCGCGAATGGCGACAAAGATGTGGCCGAGCGGCGAGTTCAGCACGACCCACAGCACCGCCGCTCCGGCACCAAAGCACAGCAGCACGAGGTAGTAAAAGCCGGTCGAGCCCAGCGTCCAGCTGACCCCGGGCAGGATGGAGATGGCGTGGCGGGAAAACCCGGTGAGCCCGTCGTAGCCGCCCGTCATGGCTTGCCAGCGGATGGCGATGAAGTAGAACAACTGGCCGATGGCGATGGTGATCATGGCGAAGTAGATGCCCTTGCGCCGCACCGCAATGGGAGCCAGGACCGTCGCCACCAGGCCGCCGAGCAGGGTCCCGCACAGCAGCGCCAGCGGCACGTTGTGCGTGACGTACTTGAGCATCAGACCCACGCCATAGGCACCCAGGCCGAAGTAGGCGGCATGGCCGAACGACAGCCCGCCGGTGAAGCCCAGCAGCAGGTTCAGTCCCATCGCCGCCAGGGCGTAGATCAGCACCCGCGAGGCGATGTCGTTGTAGCCGCCGACATAGGGCAGCCACGCCGGCGCACTGAGCAGCAATGCCGCGAGCAGCAAGGTTCCCAGGTGTGCGTTGCGGCGAGCCGGGCCCGCCGGCGCGGCTGGGGCAGCGGGAGCCGCCAATGTGGAAGTCATGTCATCCTTCATTCCAGCAACCCCTCCTGGCCCATCAAGCCGCGTGGCCGCACCACGAGCATCAGGCCCATGATGAGGTAGATCACCGCCTCGCTGGCGGACGGGAAATAAGCAGTCGTCACCCCGGATGCGACGCCGATCAGCAAACCGCCCATCAGCGAGCCCAGCAGCGAGCCCACACCGCCGACGACAATCGCCACGAAGGCCGGCATCAGCAGGCTATCCCCCATGGTCGGATCCAGCCCGAGTTGACCCGCAGCCAGGATGCCGGCAACCCCGGCGAAGATGATGCCGATGACGAAGTTGGCGGTGCGCAGCAGGTAGATGTTCACACCCAGCGCCGAGACCGTTTCCAGATCGGCGTTCCCGGCGCGGATGCGGATGCCCAGGCGGGTGAAGCGCAGCACCGCGAACAGCGCCCCCGTCCCCACCAGCGCCACGGCAACGACGAACAGGCGGTAGCCGGTGAGGAAGAAGTAGGTCTGGCTGAGCGGGTGTCCGAGGGATTCAGGAATGAGCAGCGGCACACCCGTGGCGCCCCAGATGGTGCGGATCATGTCCTGCATGATCATGGCCAGGCCGAAGGTCAGCAGCAGGGAGTAGAGCGGATCGCGTTTGTAAAGGCGGCGGATGAGGAAAACCTCCACCACCAGTCCCAGCACGCCTGCCAGCAAGGGAGCGACCAGCAGCGCGCCCCAGAACCCGATCGAAGGTGCCAGGGTGTAGGCGAAATAGGCCGCCAGTGCCATGAAGGCGCCTTGAGCGAAGTTGATGGTGTTGTTCAGCCCCAGGATGAGGGCCAGGCCGAGCGCCAGGAGTGCGTAGAACGCACCCGTGATCAACCCGTTGAACAGGTTGAAGATGAGGACGATGTTCAAAGAGATGCCTCCGATCCGTCAGATGTCAGATGCACAAAAGCCACTGCACCGGACGGCGCAGTGGCAGCGGGTTGGAGCGTGCTCAGGCGCGGGGCAACATGCATCCCGTCTCGGAGGGAGGCAGCGCGATTTTCTCGCCCGGGACGATTTCCGTGACATCGAACAAGCTGGGGTACTTGCCGGTCGGGTTCACATGGCCCGGGAACATCCCGAGCATGAGCTGATGGTCCTGCGGGCGGTAGAACACGTTGCCCGGCTGCAGCGCGATTTCCGGCGGCAGCATCAGCCCCTCCATGGCTTTGACGACCTTGGCCGTTTCTGTCGACTTGGCCTTCTCCGCCGCCAGCTTCAAGGCGTAGGTCGAGGCATAGCCGAACCAGACGCGGGCCGTGGGGTACTCGCCCTTGTTGGCCGCGGCGAAGCGCTTGACGAAGTCGGCGACATGCGGGGTCTTGGGCTGGTTCCAGTACCACTCCATGGTCCACCAGCCGTAGCGCGCGGTTTCCGGCAACGACTGCAATTGCTCCAGTTCGATCAGCGCGCCCGCCACGGCGATGTCCTTGTTGATGCCGAACTGCGCGATCTGCTTCATCGCATTGACCTGGTCGTTCCCGGCCAGCAGCAGGCACAGAACCTGGGGCGCCTTGGCCTTCACGTCGATCAGGTAGGAGGAGAAGTCGGTCGTGCCCACCGGCGCCAGCGCGCCGCCCACCACGGTGCCGCCCACTTTTTTCAGTTGGGTGGTGTAGTCGGCCTGTTCCGACTGGCCGAAGGCGTAGTCGGTGGTGAGGAAGTACCACTTCTTGCCGAACTTGGAGGAGATGGCCTCGAAGTCTCCGGCGGTCAGCATCCAGGTCGTCGAGCAGGTGCGGAAGGTGGTGCTCTTGCACTCCTTGCCGGTCAGGCTGTCGACGTGGCCACCGGTGCACAGAAACAGCTTGTTGTGCTGCGCCGCGAATTGCGACACCGCCAACGAGGACGCCGAATTCACCGTGCCCATGAGGAAATCGACCTTGTCCTGGCTCACCAGCCGCGACACCTTGTCGACGCTGGTGCCGGGGTTGCCGGCGCCGTCTTCCACCAGAAGCTGCAGCGGCCGGCCGAGAATGCCGCCGGACTTGTTGATCTCGGCCTCGGCGAACTTGGCGCCCTTGATCTCGCTGTGCCCCAGCGCGGCGAACGTGCTGGTGATGGGGTCGACCATCCCGATCTTGATCGGCGCCTCACTCGCGGCCCAAGTGGGTTGCGGCCTGGCGAGCACTGCAGCCAGCCCAGCCGCTCCGGTGATTTTCAAAAAATCACGGCGATCGAAATCACCGCCAGTCTTGTTCTCGTCGTGCATTGCAGTCTCCTTGTCGCGATCGACTTTGTTTGTTGCCATTCGGCTTGGCGATGCTAGGTCCGCTCCACACAAACCGGAAGTCTGGAAATCAAGCATAGTTGCTACAAAACGTAATGCATCCTTTTTTCTGACGTTATCCTGACACCTTCTGGCCCAACGGCAGCAGAGTGGGACGCAGATTATTCGTGCTTCAGTCACGACATCTTGAACAAAATTGGCGGGAATAGGAGTGCACACGGACACACCCCGACACACACCCGTCAAGCGCGTGTGCCCGCACTCGCCTCGCGTGCCGTCTCCTGGCGCGGCGTGTCGCCTGGCTGTGCGGCCGCAGCGCCGCCATGCCAACTCCGAGCGGGGGTCATGCGGCGCTCGGCTCTGGTCGCAAGCGGCGCTGCGAGGTCGCCCCAGTGCTCGCTCGCGCGAAGACGCGCTACAACAATTCGCGCAGCCGGTACCACAGCATGCCCAGCACCAGCGCCGGGGTGCGCAGCAGATCGCCACCGGGGAAGGCGCGGTGCCGCAGGCGGGTGAAAAGGTCGAAGCGCTCGGCCTGGCCCGCGATGGCTTCGGCGGCCAGCTGCCCGGCCAGGCCGGTGAGCGCCAGGCCGTGGCCGGAAAAGCCTTGCAGGTAGGTGATGTCGGGCGCCATGCGGCCGAAGTCGGGGGCGCGGTTCATGGTGATGTCGACGAAGCCGCCCCAGGCGTGGGTGATGCCGACGTCGGCCAGTTGCGGGAACACCCGCAACATGCCCTGGCGCATGGTGGCGGCGAGGTCGCGCGGCGACACGGTGGAGTAGCTGACGCGGCCGCCGAACAACAAACGGTCGTCGGCCGCGAGGCGGTAATAGTCGAGCACGAACTGGTTGTCGCTGACGCAGGCGCGGTTGCGGATGAGCCCCTGCGCGCGCGCGCGCGCAAGCGGCGCGGTGGCGATGATGTACGTGCCCACGGGCATGATGCGACGCGCGAGTTGCGGCGCCACCGTGCCGAGTTGGGTGTTGCCGGCGAGCAAGATGTGGTCGCAATGCACCTCGCCCTGCGCGGTGCGCACTCGGGCAAGCCCGCTGGCGCGTGCCGTAGCCGGGAACCGGATCGGATCCTGTGTATGCGCCACGACTCCAACCTTGCCAGACTCGATCGCGAGAACCTCGCTGCCCTCGTGAAGGATGGCCCCAGCCGCAGCGGCGGCACGCGCCAGGCCCAGGGTGTAGTTGAGCGGATGCAGGTGGCCGCCGAGCGGGTCCATCACCCCGGCGCAGTAGCGCCGGGTGTCGAGCAGTTCACGGGTGGCGGCGGCGTCCAGCCATTCGAGGTGGTGCGCGCCGTAACGGGCTTGCATGTGCTCCACCCAATGCTGCAACGCGCGGGCTTTTTTGGATGTGACGGCAACGGTGAGTGCGCCCGCAGTCCAGTCGCAGTCGATGGCGTACTGGGTGATGCGAGCCTGCATCAGGCGCAGGGCTTCGAGCGACATGTCCCAGGCGGCATGCGCAGCGTCCTGGCCGAGCTGCTGCTCGAACGGTCCCATCTCGCTGGCATAGCCGGCCAGGGCTTGGCCTCCGTTGCGACCCGACGCGCCCCAGCCGGCGCGCACGGCCTCCAGCACGACCACCTTCATGCCGCGCCGCGCCAACTCCAGCGCGGCCGACAAGCCCGCCAGCCCGGCACCGACGATGCACACATCCGCCCGCACCACGCCCTCCAGCGGCGCGTGGCTGGGCGCTGCCCGCGCGGTGGCCTGGTAGTAGGAGCGCTCGACCAGGGCCTGGGACGGCTGCTGCAGGCGCATCATGACGCGGCGGCTGCAGCAGCACGGCCAGCGGCAGCCAGGCGCGCGCAGAGATAGGTCCAGACGCACACGGCGGCGACGTTCGAGGTGAGTTCGGCATGGTCGTAGGGCGGAGCCACTTCGACGCAGTCCATGCCAACGAAGGGCAAGGGCATGGCACACCACTCTTCGAGCAGGGTGAGCACCTGGCTGGTGCTCAGGCCGCCGGGTTCGGGCGTGCCGGTGCCTGGGGCGAAGGCGGGGTCGAGGCAGTCGATGTCCAGCGTCAGATACACCGGTGCCGCGGTGGCCTGCAGGCGCTGGGCGATGTCGCGCACCACGCCGGCGAGTTGCGCCGCACCGTCGAGGCCGCGCAAAGCACGTGCCGTGACCACGCTCCCGCCGATGGTGTTGACGTACTCCCGCGCCTCGCGCTCAGCCGCCGAGCGAATGCCCACCTGGACGAAACCCTGCGGCACGACCAGCCCTTCCTGCACGGCCTCGTAGACCCAGGTGCCATGGCCGGAAGGTTCGCCGAAGTGGTCGGTCCAGGTGTCGCAGTGGGCATCGAAATGCAGCACGGCGAGCGGCTGCCCATGCACCTTGCGCGCCGCGCGCAACAGCGACAAGGTGATGGAGTGATCGCCGCCCAGCCACAGCATGTGCTGGCTGCGCATCAGCGCTTCGGCCTGCGGCTCCAGCGCCGCACGCAGACCGATCAGGCCGGTGTTGGGCAGGCGCAGGTCGCCGTGGTCTTGCAGGGACGCCACCGGGGATGGCGCATGCGCGCCTGGCGGCAAGTCGCGATCGAACCCGGGATGGATCGCGTCGCACAGCATGGCGCTGGCCTGGCGGATGGCGGCCGGGCCGAAACGGGCACCGGGGCGGTTGGTGGTGGCGCCGTCCCAGGCCACGCCGGCCACGCCGAATGGGGTCGCGTCTCCGCCCGAAACCGAAGCGGCGCCGAGGAAACGCTGTTGCGCGAGAAAAGCGAAGCCGTGTTGCGCCATGATGGTTTCTGGTGAAGATGCGAACGCGCTCGGCAGGGCCGGCGCGGTTGAACGCAGCCATTGACTGCACACAAAGCGGACTGGAGAATAGGCTAGATTTCGGCGAATCGAAGGGGCCATTTTCGCGAAGGGAAGCGGGGCCACTTCGGTGAACGTGTGCTTGCGCCTGGCGCACGCTCGAGCCGGATCAACCCGCAGTTCGATCCGTTTCCTTGACTGCCGCCAGCCCTCGCATGAACCGCCTCGCCGCCTCGAGCACCGACCTCACGCCCGACCCGACCCCCGCGCGCACCGCACGTTTTTTCGCGGCTGAATCGGCCCGTTTTCTCGCCAGCCATCCGCAGTCGCGCGTGCTGCACGCGCAGGCTGCGCCGCGTTTCCTGTTCGGCGTGCCGATGCACTGGATGGCCGATGCGCCTTCACCCGTGCCCCTGTTCGTCGACCGGGCTCAGGGTGCGCACCTGTGGGACGCGGACGGGCACGAGCTCGTCGACTTCTGCCTTGGCGACACCGGCGCGATGTTCGGCCACAGCCCCGGGCCGGTGGCGCGGGTGTTGGCCGAGTTCGGCGGCGACGGGGCCACCACCATGTTGCCGTCCAGCGTGGCGCTGGATGTGGCCGCGCTGCTGGAGCAGCGCTTCGGCCTGCCGATGTGGCAGTTCACGGCCACCGCCAGCGACGCCAACCGCTTCGTGCTGCGCTGGGCACGCGCCATCACCCGGCGCCAGCACATCGTTGTGTTCAACGGCTGTTATCACGGCACGGTGGATGATGCGTTCGTCGATCTCGCGGCCGATGGCAGCACGCACACCCGGCCCAGCCTGCTCGGCCAGGTGCACGATCTCGCCGCCTTCACCCGCGTGGTCGAGTTCAACGATCTTCCCGCGCTCGAAGCCGCACTGGCGAAAGGTGACGTGGCCTGCGTCATCACCGAACCTGTGCTCACGAACATCGGCATGGTGTTGCCGGAACCCGGCTTCATGCAGGGCGTGGCTGCGCTCGCGCGCCGCCATGGCACGCTGCTCGTGCTGGACGAAACCCACACCATCTCCTGCGGCCCCGGGGGTTACACCCGCGCTTGCGGCCTGCAGCCCGACATCCTGGTGCTGGGCAAACCGATGGCCGGCGGCACGCCGGGTGCGGCCTATGGCTTCAGCGCCGAAGTGGGCGCGCGCATGCAGCAAGCCAAGCTTGCGGCGGCTCCGGGGCATTCCGGCATCGGCACCACGCTATCGGCCGGTTTGCTGAGCTTGCGCCTGATGCGCGCCATGCTTGCCGAGGTGATGACCGACGCCGCCTATGCCCGCATGTTCGCCACCGCGCAGCGCGTGGCCGATGGCCTGGAAGCGGTGCTGGCCAAGCGCGGGCTGCCCTGGTGCGTCACCCGCATCGGCGCGCGTTGCGAATGCCAGTTCGTGCCACAGCGACCGCGCAACGGCAGCGAGGCTCGCGCCGCATTCCGCCACGCGCTGGAAGCGGCGCTGCAGCTTGCGCTGCTCAATCGCGGGGTGCTGCTCACGCCCTTCCACAACATGGTGCTGGCCTGCCCGGCGCACACCGCAGCCGACGCCGATCACCTCATCGCGGCATTCGACGACGCCCTGGAGGCGCTGGGCACGGCTTGAAGCGTGCTCGCGTCGGGCGGCGCCTCAGGGCCTGATGTAGGCGAAGCCGGCCTTTTCGAGTTGCATGATGCGCACCACGCCGGCCGGCACGATCACGGCGTCCGGCACCAGGACCGGCATGTGCCCGATCTTTTTCGCCATCGCCTCCATGGTGTTGTGGCAGGCGTCGAACTCGATGCCCTCGGCGTTCTGGGCGGCGATGCGATCACCCACCGGGCTGTCTTTCAAGAACATCTTCAGCCCCGGACCGAAGGCGACGATGATGATGCGCACCTTTTCCTGGCCGAAGTGGTCGAGCACGTTTTGCGCATTGTTGAGTGTGAGGTTCCACAGCGCCGGATTGTCTTCGTCGACCTGCAGCACCAGCTTGTATTGGGCAAAAGGCAGGTCGTGGATGAATGTCGGCTTGTCGAAGTTGAAATCGTTCAGCATCGACGGATTGGCGGCCTGGGCCAGACCCATGCCACCCAGGGCCAGGGTCAGCGCCAGGAGTGCGTGGCGCAGCATGCGTGTGCAGCGGTGTGTGTTCATGATGGTCTCCTCGTGAACCGGTGGGTTGGCCCCTGTTGGTCGTGGCACGCCAGGGGTCCGATGCGTGTTGCGGGATGTGGCGGCCGGGGCGCTTGGAGATCGTGGCGCGAATCGGCCCGGCCCGAATCAAAATGAAGCGATCGGCAGGCCGCGTTGCACCCACTCGTTCATGCCGCCCGGGTACTCACGCAGGCCCTTGAGATCCAGGATGCGCGAGAGCACGAACCAGGCACCGGCGGCGTATTGGCCGGTGTTGCAATACAGGATGCCGGGCTGCAGGCGCGTCACGCCGCCGAGCGCGAACACCGTCTTGTACTGCGCCGGCGTCAGGAAGCGCCAAGAGCCGTCGGCCGCCTGGCGATACAGCAGTTCCGCCGGCAGCGCGCGCGAACCGTCCAGGCGCCCGAAGACCGGGACCACAGGCGTGCGCTCGAGCCCGGCAAACTGCGCCAACGGCCGGGCATCCAGCAGCGGCTTGTGGGCGCGCTGGGCCGCCTGCACCTGTGCCGTGGTGGCCAGAAGCTCGGGGTTGGGCGCGCTGGCTTTCCATGCACTGGAGGTCATGGGGGCGATGGCATCCGTGTCCACCGGGTAACCCGCCGCGATCCAGGCATGCGTGCCGCCGTCGAGCAGTGCAATCTGCTCGGCTGGAACGCCGAACAATTGCAGTTCCCAGGCGAAGAACGCCGCTTCCTGCAGCGAGGTCGCATCATCGCCCGTGGGAGCGATGACGATGGGCTTGTCCTGCTGCAATTGCACCGCTTGCATGCTGGCCTGGAACGCATCGGCGGTGGGCAACAAGAAGTCCACGGTCTTGCCGTCGATGTCACGCTTTTGCCGCAGACCCCAGAAGTTGACCGACAGTGCATCGACGATATGACCGCCCACCGCATCGAGCACTTTGCGACCATTCACCGTGGTGAACTTCGGGTCGTCCGACAAGGTGTTGAGGTTGTCACGCAGATCGACGATCTGCACTTCCCTGGCATGAGCATGCAGCCATTGCGGGGTCACCAGGGGACCCGGCAACACCCCAGCCTGCGCCCAGCCGGACAACACGCAGACAACTGTGCCGATCCAAAGCCGCCACAGCTTGTTCCATCGCAACATCGCCAGTTCCTGATTCATGAGGGTGTGCGCATTCTCCGGAAAATTTGCAACAAGTCCAACATATAGTTTCGATGAAACCGAGCAATTTCGCCGATACATTGCACCGCATCAATCTTTGCATACCCCCCTGTGCATACCGGTGCGGCGATTTTGGTTCGTCGCCAGGGTGCCGTGGGTGCGTCGCGCCGCCCTGGCGAGGCCAAGCGTCGGGTGGAGTGTGCGCGCTCAGCCGCCCGGTGATGCTTGCAGGCGCTGGCGCGCCTGCGCCGCGACACCATCCTGCAGCGCCCAGCGCATCCATGGCACGGCGCTGCGCAGCGCGACCCGGGCCAGGGCGGGCCGCAGCGGGTGCAGCGCCGGCAAGGCGTAGAGCTGTTGTGCCCAGGGCGGCAGCAGCGTCGTGGCGGCGGTCATCATCGGTTGCAGTGGCACGGCACAGAGCCTTGCGCCCAGCGACGTCTGCAGGCGCGGCATCGCACGCTCGGTCGCGGACCGATCCATCGGCTGGCGCGACAGGCTGCGCAGCATGCGCAAAACGGCCTGCGGACGGGCGCCGCCTTCGAGTTCGGGTCGGTAGTCTTCCAGTTGCGCCAGCAGGCCGGCCCAGTCGCGTGGCACCGCCGTGGCCCCGAGGGCCAGCGGCACGCGCGCCATCTCGGCGACATAAGCGTCGCGCTCGCGCAGCGACAGTGCCACTGGCACGGTTGGGCGCCAACCGACGGCGTTCGCCGGCATCAACCAGTCGTGCGCGGTGACGAAGCTGTAGACCTCGGCGACGTGGATGAAGCGGAGCAGATGCGGGTCGTCGGCCGCGTAGCGGCGACCATCCGGTGCGGTGCCGTGCACCTGGGCATGGATGGCACGCACGCGCGCCACCGCGTCCTGCGCAGCGGCGCTGGGACCGTAGGTGGTGGTGGCGATGAAGCGCGCGGTGCGATGCAGCCGGCCGCGCAAATCGTCGCGGAAATCGGAGTGATCCCACACCGCGGCCAACGCCAGCGGGTGCAGTGCCTGCAGCAGCAGCGCGCCGATGCCGCCGGTCATCATGGCGACAAAATCGGCATGCACGCGCCAGGCCACCGACTCGGGACCGAACCAGCCGGGGTCTCCCGCAGGCTGGGTGAAGTCGAGCGCGGCGCGGCTGTCGCCGGCCAGGCTGCGCACTTGCCGCGCCAGCGCCTGGCGCAAGGGGGATGCGAGAGTTTCGAACATGGGGGTATTGTGACGCGGCTGCCCATCGGGCGGGCGCGTGGTGGCGAACGCCTGCGAACATCCCGCGGCCCGACGGCCACGTCGAACCCCTGCGGCGAGGCCCCCTTACGGCAACACCTTGCGGTACATCACGAAGCCGGGCTTCTCGGCAACCTGGTCGTAGAGCCGCATGGCGACGTGGTTGGTCTCGTGCGTGAGCCAATACACGCGCTGCGAGCCCGCTGCCGCTGCGCGTGCGTACACCGCCTGAATGAGGGCGCGGCCGACTCCCTGGCCGCGCGCTTCTTGTTGGGTGTAGAGGTCTTGCAAGTAACAAGTCGGCGCCATCAGCGTGGTGCTGCGGTGAAACAGGAAGTGCACCAGGCCGAGCAAGCGGCCGTCGCGCTCGGCAACCACGGCGTGCATGGGTTCGGCCGGGTCGAGCAAGCGCGCCCAGGTGATGGCGGTCAAGTCCGGCGGCAGCGCCGTTGGCCCGGAGCGGCCATAGAACGCGTTGTAGCCATCCCAGAGCGACGTCCACTGAGCGTAGTCGTCGCTCACGACGGGGCGTAGCGAGAAGGCTGGGGACATTGGCAAGGCCTCGTGGTGGGGAGCCGTCAACGGGCGCTGCAGCCGGAACCCGGCTTCAGGCCGGAGTTGACGCAGGGGACGGCGCATCCAGCGCCGCGCGCAGCGCTTCGCCCACCTGCTGCGGGTTGGCGCGACCGCCGCTGGCTTTCATCACCTGGCCGACCAGGGCGTTGAGCGCCTTGGCCTTGCCGGCGCGGTATTCCTCGACGTTCTTCGGATTGGCTGCGAGCACGGCGGCGACCGCTGCGGCGATGGCGCCGGTGTCACTCACCTGGCGCAGCCCGCGGGCTTCGATGATGGTGTCCACCGCGCCCGGGGTGCCGTCCTCGCCGTCCCACAGCGCGGCGAACACCTCGCGCGCGGTCTTGCTGCTGAGCGTGCCGTCCTGCAGGCGGGTGATGAGCAGGCCGAGTTGCGCCGCGCTCACGGCCACGGCGTCCAGCTCCAGCTCGGCGCGGTTCAGGTGCGCCGCGAGTTCGCCCATGATCCAGTTGGCCGCCAGCTTGGCGCCATGCGCTGCGTCGTTGCGGCTCTCCATCGCCTGCAGGCAGGCCTCGAAGTACGCGGCATGGGCGCGGCTTTGGGTGAGGTAGGCGGCGTCCTCGGCGGACAGGGCGTGGTCGCGCATGAAGCGCTCGGCCATCTGCCCCGGCAGTTCGGGCAGGCTGGCACGCACTTGCTCGATCCATGCGGGGGCTATGACCAGCGGCGGCAGGTCGGGGTCGGGGAAATAGCGGTAATCGTGCGAATCTTCCTTGGTGCGCATGGTGCGGGTCTCGCCGCGATCGGGATCGAACAGGCGGGTTTCCTGGCGCACCGTGCCACCGTCCTCGATCAGCTCGATCTGGCGCTGCGCCTCGAAGGTGATGGCGCGCTCGAGAAAGCGAAAGCTGTTGAGGTTCTTGATCTCGCAGCGCGTGCCCAGTGCGCCGCCCGGACGCCGCACCGAGACATTGGCGTCGCAGCGGAACGAGCCCTCCTGCAGATTGCCGTCGCAAATGTCCAGCCACATCACCAGTGCATGCAACGCGCGGGCGTAGGCGGCGGCCTCGGCGGCGCTGCGCATCACCGGCTCGGTCACCACTTCGAGCAGCGGCGTGCCGGCGCGGTTGAGGTCGATGCCGGTGGCGACGCCGCCCTCGAAGGCCAGGCCGTGGATGGACTTGCCGGCATCTTCCTCCAGATGCGCGCGGGTGAGCTGCACGCTGCGCAGCGTGCCATTGAAGAGGAAGGGCACGGCGCCACCCTGCACCACGGGAATCTCGAACTGGCTGATCTGGTAACCCTTGGGCAAGTCGGGGTAGAAGTAGTTCTTGCGCGCGAACACCGACACCGGCGCGATGCTTGCGTGGATCGCCAGACCCAGGCGGATGGCGCGTTCCACCGCGGCACGGTTCGCCACCGGCAGCGCGCCGGGCAGCGCCAGGTCGACGACACTGGCCTGGGTGTTGGGCGCGGCGCCGTAGGCCGTGGGCGCGGTGGAAAACATTTTCGACGCCGTGGACAACTGCACATGCGTTTCCAGGCCGATGACGATTTCCCAGGAGCTGGCAGAGTTGCTGGACATGATGATGGGCTCAGGAGCTCAGAGTTGCGGCGCGCGGGCATGCCAGTCGGTGGCGCGCTGGAATTGGTGCGCGGCGTGCAGCAGGCGCTGTTCGCCGAAGTGCGGCCCGATGAGCTGCAGGCCGACCGGGCGCCGGGCATGCGGGCCCTGGCCGAAGCCGGCCGGGATGCTCATGCCCGGCAGGCCGGCAAGGCTGGCGGGCAGGGTGTAGATGTCGGCCAGGTAGTTGGCCAGCGGGTCGGCTTTTTCGCCCAGGTTCCAGGCCACGGTGGGTGACACGGGCCCGGCGATCAGGTCGCATTGCCGGAACGCGGCGAGGAAGTCGTCGGCAATCAGGCGGCGGATTTTTTGCGCCTGAAGGTAGTACGCGTCGTAATAGCCGTGCGACAGCACATAAGTGCCCATCAGGATGCGGCGCTTGACCTCGGGGCCGAACCCTTCGGCGCGGCTGGCGGCGTACATCTCGGCGAGGTCGCGAGCGTTCTCGGCACGGTGGCCGTAGCGCACGCCGTCGAAGCGCGAGAGGTTGCTCGACGCCTCGGCCGGAGCGACGATGTAGTAGGCCGGAATGGCCAGTTCGGTGCGCGGCAGGGCGATGTCCAGCAAGCTGGCGCCCAGCCGCTCGAACTCGGCCAGCGCGGCGCGCACGGCCTGCTCGACTTCGCCCGCCAGGCCGTCGGCGAACCACTCGCGCGGCAGGCCGATGCGCAAGCCGGCCAGGGGTCGCGCCGCATCCGCGCCCGGCAGGGGCGCGTCCAGCGCCTCGGTGTAGCGGGGAATCTCGCGCGGCACGCTGGTGGCGTCGGCCGGGTCGAAGCCCGCCATCGGCTCCAGCAGCGCGGCGCAGTCCCAGGCGGTCTGCGCCAGTGGCCCGGCCTGGTCGAGGCTGGAGGCGAAGGCGATCATCCCCAACCGGGAACACAGGCCGTAGGTGGGCTTGATGCCGGTGACACCGCACATCGCCGCGGGCTGGCGGATGGAGCCGCCGGTGTCGGTGCCGGTGGCCGCGGCCACCAGGCGCGCGGCCACCGCAGCGGCCGAACCACCGGAGGAGCCGCCGGGTATGGCGGCCGGGTCCCAGGGGTTGCGGACCGGGCCGTAAGCCGAGTTTTCGTTGGAGGAGCCCATCGCGAACTCGTCCATATTGGTCTTGCCCAGCGTCACCATGCCACAGGCCTCCAGGCGTTGCACCACGGTGGCGTCGAACGGGCTGATGTAGCCAGCCAGCATCTTGCTGCCGGCGGTGGACGGCATGCCGCGGGTGACGAACACATCCTTATGGGCGATGGGCAAGCCCAGCAGGGCGCGCGGATCGCCGCCTGCGCGCGCGGCATCGGCTGCACGGGCCTGCGCCAGCGCGGACTCGGTGGCGACGTGCAGGAAAGCGCCAAGCTGAGCATGGGCGTCGATGCGGCGCAACTGCTCCTGCACCAGTTCGACGCTGGACGCTTGCTTGGCGGCCAGGGCGCCAGCCTGCGCGCGCAGGCTGGCGCTGGCGATCGTGGTCTCGACGCGGCTCATTCCAGCACTCTTGGGACGATGAACAGACCGTCCTGCGCCGCCGGGGCGTTGGCCAGCGCGGTGGCGAGGATGTCGGGTTGCACCGGCAGGTCGTCGCGCAGGCGCAGCGGCAACTCCACGGCCGCAGACAGCGGATGCGCCAGCGGCTCGACAGCCGTGGTGTCGACCGCGCGCATGCGCTCGACGGTGGCGAAAAAGTCGTTGATCTGGGCCAGCATCGACGTTTGTTCCGCGTGGCTCAGACGCAGTCGGGCGAGCGTGGCGATGCGGTCGATGTCGCTGGGTTGCAGGGGCATGGCGAGAGGGTGCGGCGGGTGTGGCGTGGAAGCTGTGGCGAACGTGGAGCCGCACAGCGCTGCGGCTGGGCTCCGTGCCGCTGGAAAACGAACATTCTACGAGGCTGCTTCCGTTAACATGGCGGGATTGCTCACGGCAAAAATCCTGCGCCACGCCAGCTTTTTTGTTGCTTTTTTCAAACACACCCAACACCACAACCGCCATGTTCGGACTTTTTCGTCGGTATTTCTCCACCGATCTGGCCATCGATCTCGGTACGGCCAACACGCTCATCTACGTGCGCAGCAAGGGCATCGTGCTCGACGAACCTTCGGTGGTCGCCATCCGCCACGAAGGCGGCCCGAATGGCAAGAAAACCATCCAGGCCGTGGGTCGCGAAGCCAAGGCCATGCTGGGTCGTGTGCCGGGCAATATCGAGGCCATCCGGCCGATGAAGGACGGGGTGATTGCCGACTTCACCGTGACCGAGCAGATGCTCAAGCAGTTCATCAAGATGGTGCACGAGACCACGCTGTTCAAACCCAGCCCGCGCATCATCATCTGCGTGCCCTGCGGCTCCACCCAGGTCGAGCGCCGCGCCATCCGCGAGTCCGCGCTGGGCGCTGGCGCCAGCGAGGTCTACCTGATCGAGGAGCCGATGGCGGCGGCGATCGGTTCGGGCCTGCCGGTGAGCGAGGCCAGCGGCTCGATGGTGGTGGACATCGGCGGCGGCACCACCGAAGTCGGCGTCATCTCCCTGGGCGGCATGGTCTACAAGGGCAGCGTACGGGTGGGCGGCGACAAGTTCGACGAGGCCATCCTCAACTACATCCGCCGCAACTACGGCATGCTGATCGGTGAGCCGACGGCCGAGGCCATCAAGAAGGAAATCGGCTCGGCCTTCCCCGGCTCGGAAGTCAAGGAAATGGAAGTCAAGGGCCGCAACCTGAGCGAAGGCGTGCCGCGCAGCTTCACGATTTCCAGCAACGAAATTCTCGAAGCCCTGACCGACCCGCTGAACCAGATCGTCTCGGCGGTGAAGAATGCGCTGGAACAAACCCCGCCCGAACTCGGCGCCGACATCGCCGAGCGCGGCATGATGCTCACCGGCGGCGGTGCCCTGCTGCGCGACCTCGACCGCCTGCTGGCCGAGGAAACCGGCCTGCCGGTGCTGGTGGCCGAAGACCCGTTGACTTGCGTGGCGCGTGGTTGCGGCATGGCGCTCGAGCGCATGGACCGGCTCGGCACCATCTTCACCTCGGAGTGAAACCGGCGGCCGGGGAGCGGCCGCCGGTTTCACGCGCCCGTCGCCTAGGGCTCGTGCCCGCTTGCGCCGCCCAATCCGCTGCCTCGCGCCCGCTGAACCGGCAATCGTCCTGCAATGGCCTATCAAACCCTGGAGCGAACCCCGCCGCCGTTTTTTCGGCAGGGACCTTCTGCGCTCACCCGCCTGGCGTTTTACGCCGCGCTGTCGCTGCTGCTGATGGCAATGGATGTGCGCTGGCACCTCGTCACGCCGCTGCGCCAGATCATCGCCACCGCCATCGAGCCCGCGGTGCAGGTGGCACGCGCCCCGGTGCTGGCGTTTGGCGCAGTGGCCGTGCATTTCGAGTCTTTGCAGGCAGCACAACACGATGCCCAGGCCCAGCGCAGGGTGAATGTGCAACTGGCGCTCAAGGCTGAACTTGCCAGCCAGTTGCAGGCCGAAAACGCCAGCCTGCGAGCCCTGCTCAAGCTGCAGCGCAGCGTGCCGATGCGAACCACGGCAGCGGAGATCGTGGCCCAGGCCAGCGATCCGTTTTCGCGCAAGCTGTTCATCGACCGCGGCAGCCTGGCCGGCATCGAGCTGGGCTCGCCGGTGATGGACGAGACCGGACTGCTCGGCCAGGTCACGCAGGTCGATCCGCTCGGTGCCCAGGTCACGCTGGTGACCGACCGCGATTCCGACGTGCCGGTGGAAGTCGCGCGCGACGGCGAGCGCGGCGTGCTGGCGGGCGACGCCGACGCCACCCGGGGCGGGCTGGAACTGCGCTGGCAGGCCGCCGACACCACCGTGCGCCCGGGCGACATCCTGGTCACCAGCGGGCTCGACGGCATCTACCCCGCAGGCCTGGCGGTGGCACGCGTCATCGAGGTGCAGCGCCGACCCGACGCCGCCTTCGCCCGCGTGCTGTGCGCGCCCCTGGCGCATGTCAACGGCGGCCGTCATGTGTTGGTGCTCAAGCCGTTGGCACCTTTGGCACTGGCCCCCGCGACCGAAGCGGCCAAGACCCGCCGCGGTGCTGCCGCGCGGCCATGAGACTGGCGCCAGCGTCCATGTCCATCGGCCCGTTCCTCAGACGCCCATCCGGCACCGCGGGCACCGAAAGCACCGGCCGTGGCGAAGTGTTGCTGCTGGCGGTACGGCCCTGGTTCATCTGGGGCAGCTTGCTGGCGGCCCTGCTGGTGGATTTCCTGCCGCTGGGCCGGCTGCCGTGGCTGCCGGACATTCTGGCGCTCGTGCTGGTGTTCTGGGCCGTGCATCAGCCGCGCCGCGTGGGCATCGGCGCGGGTTTCGCCCTCGGCTTGCTGGTGGATGTGCAACAGGGCGCGCTGCTGGGTCAGCACGCCCTGGCCTACACCTTGCTGGCATTTTTTGCCGTGGCGCTGCACCGCCGCCTGCAGTGGTTTTCCCTGCCGCAACAGGCGCTGCAGGTGCTGCCGCTGTTCGTTTCGGCACAGGTTCTGCAGTTCGTCGTGCGCATGATGGCCAGCGCCGCGTTTCCGGGCTGGGCATTTTTCCTCGCCCCGGTTTTGCAAGCTGTCTTGTGGCCGGTGGTGAGCTGGCTGCTGCTGGCGCCACAACGGCGCGCTCCCGACACCGACCAGAACAGACCCTTATGAGCGCATCCGGACGTCCGCAGGCGAACCCCCGCTTGAGCCGGGAAGTTCGGGGCTGAATGCGCATCCTCGATCGCCATGCTCCCTGGTCAACGAACTTTGGCGCGATTTGCGGCACCAATCCGGGTGAACCTGCACGTGCCCGTCCTGGAGTGTGCGGCCGCTCGCCTGCGTGTTGCCCCACGGGTCATGCGTCATGGCTGAGCTGAAGAATGTCGAGCGCGAGCTGTCGCGCTTTCGCCGCCGGTTGCTCATCGCCACGCTGGTGGTGGTGCTCAGCTTTGCCCTGCTCGTCGGCCGCTGGCTCTGGCTGCAGGTCATCCGCCACAGGCAGTACTCGCTGCAGGCGCAGGACAACCGCATTGCCATCGTCCCGCTGGTGCCCACACGCGGGCTCATTCTCGACCGCAACGGCATTCTGCTGGCCAACAACTTCGCCGCCTACACCCTGGAAATCACGCCGAGCAAGACGCGCGGCCTGGAGGCGACCATCGCGGCGCTGCGCGCCATCCTGCCCATTTCCGCGTTCGAGGAGCGACGCTTTCGCAACCTGCTGGGCATGAGCCGCAGCTTCGAGCCCACTCCCATTCGCAACAAGCTCACCGACACCGAGGTGGCGCGCTTCGTCGCGCAACGCTTTCGTTTTCCCGGCGTGGATGTGCGTGCGCGCCTGTTCCGCAGCTACCCGCTCGGAGCGCTGGCCAGCCATGCCATCGGCTACATCGGCCGCATCGGTCCCGCCGAGCAGGCACGCATTGCCGAGGGCGAGGACGCGGCCAACTACCAGGGCAGCGACCACATCGGCAAGACCGGGGTGGAACTGCAGTACGAGGAGCCATTGCATGGCGTCACCGGCTTCGATGAAGTCGAGGTCAACTCCGTGGGCAAGCCGGTGCGCAAGCTGCGCAGCTTTCCGGCGGTGCCGGGCAGCACGCTGGTGCTGTCGCTCGACATCCGTTTGCAGAAGCTGGCCGAGGACCTGTACGGCGAGCGCACGGGCGCCTGTGTGGTGATGGACCCGCGCAACGGCGAAGTGCTGAGTTTCGTGTCCATGCCCACCTACGACCCCAACCTGTTCGTTGAGGGCATCGACCCCGAGAATTGGAACGCGCTCAACACCGACCCCCGCAAACCCCTGCTCAACCGCGTGCTGCGTGGCACGTTTCCACCGGGCTCCACCTACAAGCCCTATCTGGCGATGGGAGCCCTCACCCTGGGCATCCGCACGCCGAACTATGTGCTGAACGACCCTGGCTATTTCATGTTGGGCGACCACCGCTTTCGCGACGACAAGCCCGGCGGGCATGGTCAGGTGGACATGCACAAGGCCCTGGCGGTGTCGTGCGACGTCTACTTCTACATGGTGGCGAACGACTGGGGGGTGGATGGCATGCACGACTACACCCGCAAGTTCGGCTTTGGCCGGCACACCGGCATCGACCTGCCCGATGAAGCCCGGGGCATCCTGCCGTCGAAAGCCTGGAAGCGCCATGCCTACAAATTGCCGGCGCAGCAGCGCTGGTTCCCGGGTGAAACCATCAGCCTGGGCATCGGTCAGGGCTACAACAGCTTCACCCCGATTCAGATGGCGAATGCCCTGGCGACCATGGCCAATCGCGGCACGCGCCTGAAGCCGCGCGTGGTGAAGCTGGTGGAGGACATGAAGACGCGGCGCTTCGCGCCCACCCCGGTGGAGGTGGCCGAGCGCATCAACCCGCCGGATGCGATGTGGCAAGTGGTGCACGACGGCATGGTGGGCGTGAACACCGAAAAGGACGGCACCGGTTACGCCGTGTTCAAGGACGCCCCGTACACCAGTGCCGGCAAGACCGGTACGGCGCAGGTGTTCACCGTGGCGCAGAACCAGAAGTACAACGCCGCCGATCTCTCGCGGCATCTGCTGGACCACGCGCTCTACATCGTCTACGCCCCGGCGGAGAACCCCAAGGTGTGCGTGGCGCTGATCGTCGAACACGCCGGATGGGGAGCGGAAGCCGCAGCACCCATCGCGCGCAAATTGGTGGACTATCACTTGCTCGGGCTGTACCCCACGGAGGCCGAGATCGAGCAGATTTCCGGCGCCAGGCCCAAGCCGGTGCAGTTCCTGTTTGCCGGCGGCAAGAACGGCGTGCCCGCGGTTCCAGGCGCCAAACCCCAGGCGCCCACGGCAGCGGCCTCTGCCGCGGCAGGCGCGGGTGCTGGCACGGCCGGCGCGCGGCCGGCGCCGGCTGCCGGGCCATCGCCGGGCGCGCCTGAACGCCCGGTGCTGCAACCGGCCCGTGCTCCGGCCTCGCCGTCCCCGACCCGGAGGCCGACGCAGACCCGGACCGAGGCGATCCAGCCCTGGCCTGCGCCGGAGGCGTCCACCGCCGCACAGACCCAGCGCACGGCTTTGGACGCCATGTGCAACGGGCGCTACCCGCGTCCACGCTGTCAGCCCAGCCCCCTGTTCACGCGCTTCGGCGCGCGGCACGACAACCCCGACGTCGATGAGGGAACGCGCCTGTGAGCACCGTCCGATGGACCGCAGAGCCGTTCGCGGGCCCCAGGCCAAGTGCCTGCTGCACGCGGCGCGGAGCGGCCGTGCCCCTGCGGCGAGGAGTGCCCCGATGAACGCCGTCTTCAATCGCCCGCCGTTGTGGCGCCGGCTGCAGCCCTACATCACGGGTTTCGACGGCCCGTTGCTCACCGGACTGCTCACGCTGGTGGCCATCGGCTGCGTCGTGCTGTTTTCCGCGCTGCAGGGCCAGAACATCAGCTTTGCCGACCAGTTGCGCAATCTGGTCGTGGCCTTCGTCGTGCTGTTCGTCGTCGCTCAGGTTCCGCCCCAGCGGTTGATGCAGATCGCGGTGCCGCTCTACACCTTCGGCGTCACGCTGCTGATCGCCACCGCGATGTTCGGCCTGGTGCGCAAGGGTGCGCGGCGCTGGCTCTACCTCGGCGTGGTGATCCAGCCGTCCGAAATCATGAAGATCGCCATGCCGCTGATGCTGGCGTGGTACTTCCAGAAACGCGAAGGCTTCATCCGTCTGAGGGACTATGCAGTCGCCGGACTGCTGCTCGCCATCCCCGTCGGACTCATCATGAAGCAGCCCGACCTCGGCACGGCCATGCTGGTGCTGTCCACCGGATTTTTCGTCATCTTTTTCGCCGGGCTGTCGTGGCGCGTGCTGGCGCTGCTGGCGCTTGGCGCCGCGGGCGCCGCGCCAGTGCTGTGGCACTTCATGCACGACTACCAGCGCCAGCGCGTGCTCATGCTGCTCGACCCGCAGGCCGACCCGCTGGGCACCGGCTTCAACATCCTGCAGTCGATGATCGCCATTGGCTCGGGCGGGGTCTGGGGCCAGGGCTATCTGCACGGCACCCAGGCGCACCTGAACTTCGTGCCCGAGTCGCACACCGATTTCGTCTTCGCCGTGCTGGCCGAGGAATGGGGCCTGGCCGGGAACATCGCGCTGCTGCTGGCCTACCTGTTTTTCATCATCCGTGGGTTGATGATCGCCGCCGCCGCGCCCACCCTGTTCTCGCGCTTGCTGGCCGGCTCCATCACCATGATTTTCTTCACCTACGCCTTCGTCAACATGGGCATGGTGTCGGGGATCCTGCCCGTGGTCGGCGTGCCGCTGCCGTTCGTCAGCTACGGCGGCACCGCGCTGGTCACACTCATGCTGGGCACCGGCATCTTGCTGTCGATCGCCAAGTCGAGACGGCTGGTGCAGAGCTGAGCTCGCCGCGCCGCCCCGGGCTCCCCTCAGCCCCGTGCGGCGGCTTGGCTGGGGCGTGACGCATCAGGGCGTGCTGGAACTCTCGGTCCGATCGGTAGCCTGGCGCGACCACAGCGGCTTGAGTTGCGGCAGCAACAAGGCGTACTGAGCCCGAATGCGGGCCATCTCTTGCTCCTGCCCCGCAACCAGGCCCTGTTCCTGCTGGGTGAGCAATTTGTTTTCCTCGAACTTGTTGCGCAGTTCCAGTGGGTAGTTGCCATCCGGGTAGAACAAGGCTTCCTGCTTGAGGTTTTTGAGGGCATCGGCCAGACGTTGCAGACGCTGCCGTGCCGAGACGATGAGCGACTGCGGTGTCTGCAGGTCGCTGCGCTGGGACTGATCGAACGTGGCACGGTCGGGGAAGCGCGTCAGCAAGGCTCGCTGCTCGCGCTGTTTGCGGCGTTGCTGCTCCTGCACTTCGCGTTGCTGGCGGGTTTGCGCGTCCTGCTCGACCTGCTGCTGCGGCGTCAGAATGAGGCGACGCACGCTGCCGTCGGGGTTCAACTCCTTGCCGCCGTAGCGCAAACAGTCGGTGCTGAGGTGGTCGGTCGTGACCATCACGCCACTGGGTGTGCGGCAGACGAAGATCTCAGCCCAGGCGGATGTCGGCAACACAACCGGGACCAGGAGGAGCCAGAGGGCACTGCGCAATCGCATCGAAGACTCACCTCATCTGTCAATCAGGCCTGCGCCTGGTGTGCCCTGCCGGAGGGTGCACTTGACGCACCATGCGGGTCAAACGCAGCCGGCACGCCCATGGTGCACAGGAACACCAGCACAGAGTCTAGGGCAGCAGGCTTTTTACAATCGTCCGCATGAACCCGAGCCCCCTGCGCGTCACATCCCTGAACCTCAACGGCATCCGCTCCGCCAGCAGCAAGGGCGTGGACGCCTGGCTGCGGCGCCAAGCCCGCCCCGACTGGCTGTGCGTGCAGGAACTCAAGGCGCTGGACGTGGACATGACGCCCGAATTGCGCACGCTCGGCGGGCTGCAGGGCGTCTTTCACCACGCGCAAAAGCCGGGCTACAGCGGCGTCGGGTTGTATTTCCGGCACACGCCCGACGACCTGCGCACGGGCTTCGGCAGTTCCGAGTTCGACGCCGAGGGCCGCTATGTGGAAGCGCGTTACCGCCTGCCGGACGGTCTGCGCCTGGCGCTGGTCTCGGTCTACTTCCCATCGGGCTCCAGTTCGGAAGACCGGCAGCGGGCGAAATACCGTTTTCTCGCCGAATTCGAGGAGCACATGAAGGCGCTGCAAGCCCAGGGAGAAGTCATTCTGTGCGGCGATGTGAACATCGCTCACAGGGAAATCGACCTGAAAAACTGGAAAGGCAACCTCAAGAACAGCGGCTTTCTGCCCGAGGAACGTTCCTGGATGACCCATGTGCTCGACGACCTCGGCTGGGTCGATGTGTTCCGCTCCCTGAACCCGCTACCGGAGCAATACACCTGGTGGAGCAACCGCGGCCAGGCGCGAGCCAAGAACGTGGGATGGCGCATCGACTATCAGTTGGCCACGCCCGGCGTGGCACGGCTGGCGCAGCGCGGCAGCGAATCCATTTACACCGCCGAGCGCTTTTCCGACCATGCCCCTCTGAGCATCGACTACGCCCTGGCGCTCTGACCCGCGCGTGCGCTGCCGCATCAGGCCGGCAACTGCAGCGGCAACCGGTCGAGCCGGTCGAAATAGGCCACGGCGGGAGTGGCGCGGATGGGTTCGCCGTGGTTGTAGCCGTAGGTGGCCAGCACCACGGGACAGCCGGCGCCGCCGGCTGCGAGGGCATCGTTCTGCGAGTCGCCCACCATCAGGGTGCTGGCCGGGGCGATGCCGATCTGCCGGCAGGTTTCGACCAGCGGCATGGGATCGGGCTTTTTGCGCGGGAAGGCGTCGCCGCCGTTCACCGCCACAAAAAAATGCAGCAGCCCCTTGATGCGCAACAGCTCGCGCGCGTAGGCCGTGGGCTTGTTGGTGATGCAGGCCAGGACCAGGCCAGCGTCGGCCAAACGTTGCAGGCCCTCGGTGATGCCGGGAAAGGCGTTGGAGTGCTGGCCGTTGACTGCGGCGTAATGGTGCTGGTAGCGCTCGATGGCTTGCGGGTAGACGGCGTCGGCCTGCGCGTCGCTCAGGAAAATACGCAGGTTTTGCGCCACCAGGTATTCCGAGCCCTTGCCAATGCGCACCTCCACCTGTTCACGCGTGACTTCGGGCAAATCGAACTCGGGCAGCATGCGGTTGAGCGTGGCATGGAAGTCGCCCAGGGTGTCGACCAGGGTGCCGTCGAGGTCGACGATGGCGGCCCGGATGGCCACGCCATGCACCGAGACCCCGGCCGTGTGCGAGGCGCCGCTCATGCCGCCACAGCCGCAAGATTGGCACGCATGGCGTCGATCACGGCCTTGTAGTCGGGTTTGCCGAAAATGGCGCTGCCGGCGACGAAGGTGTCCACTCCCGCGGCAGCCGCGGCAGCGATGTTGTCGGGCTTGATGCCGCCGTCGATTTCGAGCAGCACCTCGCGCCCTGTCTTGGCCTTGTAAGCATCGAGCCTGGAGCGCACCGCGCGGGCTTTGTCGAGCGAGCTGGCGATGAAACTCTGGCCCCCGAAACCGGGGTTCACGCTCATCAGCAGCACGAGGTCGACCTTGTCCATCACATGGTCGAGCACATCCAGCGGCGTGGCGGGGTTGAACACCAGCCCGGCCCTGGCGCCGCCGTCCCGGATCAACTGCAGGGTGCGGTCGACGTGCTTGCTGGCTTCCGGATGGAAGGAAACGATGTCGGCGCCGGCCTTGACGAACATCTGCGCCAAGGCATCCACCGGCTCGACCATGAGGTGCACGTCGAGCGTGACCGGCGTGCCGTCGGCGCGCCTGCAGTGCGGCTGGATGGCTTCGGCGACAAGCGGGCCGATGCTCAGGTTGGGAACATAATGGTTGTCCATCACATCGAAGTGGATGAAATCGGCACCGGCGGCGATGACGTTGCGCACTTCCTCGCCCAGGCGGGCAAAGTCGGCCGAGAGAATACTGGGGGCAATCCGGTAGGTTTTCATTGCGAACGATTGTAAAAGCCCCGCAATTCGGCCGGCAGCCCGGCTGTCTACAATCGGCAGCACCATGGATCCTTATCAATTTTCAGTGACGGTGAAACCCGAATTTCTGGCCGATCAATCCGACCCGAAACAAGGCGTCTGGTCCTACAGCTACACCGTGAACATTCGCAACACCGGCAGCATTCCCGCCCAGCTCATTGCGCGCCACTGGATCATCATGGACGGCGTTGGCCATGTGGACGAAGTGCAGGGCCTGGGCGTGGTCGGCCACCAACCCCTGCTCAAGCCGGGCGAAACCTTCGAATACACCAGTTGGACGCGGCTGAACACCGCTGCCGGCAGCATGCGCGGCAGTTATTTCTGTGTCGCCGAAGACGGCACCCGGTTCGACGCGCCCATCCCCGAGTTTGTCCTCATGCCACCCGGCGTGACCTTGCACTGAATTCGCAACGCGGCATGGCAGCCAGCCCCGGCCGCAGCGCCCAGGACCAGCTCAGGGCTTTGCTGCGCCAGGTCCAGTCGCAACTCGTCGCCAGCCGTCCCGAGCGCCACCTCTGGCTCGTCGCCCTGCTCGACTGGGTGCGCGACGGCCCGCAACCCCACCTGCTTCTGCGACAGCCGTCCGCCGTGCAACAGGCCGCACAACCCGCCGCCGTGTGGCGTGTGCAAGCCCTGCTCGACATGCTGGACACCGATCCCGACACGCGGGCCGGGGTGTCTGCGGTGCTGCAGCGTTTCGTGCTGCACAACGACGCCACCGCCTTGCTGGCCGATTTCGGCTTCACCCCACGGCCAGCTTTCTGGTCCGAATTCGCCGAACGCCTGCGCGTCAAGCTGCTGCCGGCGACACCCGACACCAACGATCTGGCAGCGCTGTTCAGCCTGATGTTTGGCGCGCCGGACGATGCGATCTGGTTGCAGGCCCTGCCCGATGCCCTGCTGCGTCGAATCGCCGCCCTGTTCGCGCAGCAGCCTGCGCGGCCCGCCGCCCTGGAGGCCGTGGACGTGATCGCCGAAGCCGCGGCCCTGGACGAGGCCGGCGAGGCGCCATCCGCCCGCGCACCGCCGCTCGCCCCCGATGCCCCCGCCATGCCCGACATCGGCCGACACTGGCGCGGCGAAATCGTCGAGGCCATCACCTACAGCGTCAGCCAGATTCGCGCCGCGGGCTTCGCACCGCAACTGCGCCGGCGCATGCGCGCCGCCAGCGACGCGGTGCAAGACATCGTCACCCCGTTTCGCCAGCTGGCAAGCGCGTGGGAGGCCTTGCAGCCGCAGTTGCTGGCTGCCGCCGAAGCCGGGGCCGGCGCAGCCACCCACCCCGGCCCATTCGCCGCGCCCGAAGCCCAGGAAGCGCCTCTCGACAGGGCCGCCATGCTGCAGGCGCTAACCTATTTCCGCACCTTGCTGGATGCCTGTGCCCAGGCCGTGCGCACCGTGCCCGAGCACCTGGAAGACCATGGTGTGTCGGTCGCCATCGTGTTCGACGCCTGGCAACTCGGCCGCCGCATCGCGCGGGTGGAGACCTTGCTGGCTTGTCTGCTCGGGCCCGATGTGGAGCGTGAACACGCCCGCATGCTGGCCGACTTCGCCCGCATCTGCCGCGAGCGCCGCAGCATTCGCGCCCTGTTGGCGCGTAACTTCTCGTTGCTGTCGCGCAAGATCGCGGAGCGCCATGCCGAGACCGGCGAACAGTACATCACCCGCAACGGCCGCGACTACGCCGGCATGCTGTGGGCTGCGGCCGGTGGCGGCCTGCTGATGGGCTTCACCACCTGGGGCAAGCTCGGCATCCTCGATTTGCATTTGCCGCTCATTCCCACCGGGTTCTGGGTCGGCATGAATTACGCGGCGACCTTCGTCCTCGTCGCCTTGCTGCACTGGACCATCGCCACCAAGCAGCCGGCCATGACTGCGCCCGCCATGGCCGACAAGCTCGCCGACCTGTCGGATGGCGTGGCGGTGGACGGCTTCGTCGGCGAAGTCGCTGCGCTCATCCGCTCGCAGGCGGCGGGCATTCTTGGCAACGTCGCGCTGGTGTTCCCCACGGCCATGGTGCTCGGCCTCGGCATGGCCTGGTTCAGCGGGCAGCCGTTGCTGGACCCGGCGCAGGCCGAGCATGAGATCCGCTCGCTTTCCCTGCTCGGGCCCACGCCGCTGTTCGCCGTGTTCACCGGCGTGCTGTTGTTCGTCTCCAGCGTCATGGCCGGGTGGGCCGAAAACGCCTTCGTGCTGCACCGGCTGGACAGCGCCATTCACTGGAACCCGCGTATCCGTGCCGTGCTCGGGCCGGAGCGGGCATCGCGCTGGGCAGGGTGGTGGCGCCGCAACATCAGCGTCGTCGCCGGCAACGTCGCGCTCGGCTTTCTCCTGGGCCTGGTGCCGACCCTGCTCGCCGGCTTCGGCATTGACCTGCAGGTGCGCCACGTCACCCTGTCTGCCGGGCTCATGGGCGCATCCATCGCCACGCTGGGCTTGGAGGTGCTGCACCACGGCTGGTTCTGGTGGTCGGTGGCGGGTGTTGCCGCCAACGGCGTGCTCAATGTGGTGACCAGTTTCTACCTCGCGTTCCGCCTGGCGCTGCGCTCGCGCAGCATCAGTGCGCAAGACCGCCGCCTGCTGAACACCGCGCTGCGCCGGCAATTGCGGCACCATCCGATGTCGTTCGTCTGGCCGCCACGCACAACCCCCGCCACCCGTTCCGAGTGCGTCTGATGCGCGGCCTGACCGTCGACTCCTGCCGCGCCGCCATGCACCGCGCGAGCACCCGTCCGGGCCGGGCGCTCGCGCGCTTGACGTGGTCTGCGCTCGCGGCCGTGCTGCTGGCGAGCTGCGCCTCGCCGCCGGCGGTCGCGCCGGTTTCCCCGGCGCCGCAAGCTCCCGTCATCCCGATGCCGCCGACAGCCCTGTCGCCAAGCGCTGCGGCTCCGCTCACCAGCCCCGGCCTGCGCCTGCAAGCCGCCAGCTTCGGCGAGCTGCCGGGCTGGAAGGCGGACGACTTCGCCGATGTCTGGGCCGCCTGGCAGCGCGATTGCCGCGCTCCGGTGCCGCAACTGGCGGCGGCCTGTGCCACGTCGGCGGCTTTGTCCGCCAGCGATACGGCTGCGCAGCGCCGCTTTTTCGAGCAGTGGTTCCAGCCCTGGGAGGCGCAGGGTCCGGCCGGGCAGGACAGCGGACTGGTCACCGGCTATTACGAGCCGGTGCTCAAAGGCTCGCTCACGCCGGGCTGGCCTTACGAGGTGCCCATCTACGGCCTGCCGGCCGACCTGGTGCTCCGGCCCGACGCGGCCGATGACGTGACCCGTGGCCGGGTGGTGTGGACGGGTCGTCGCAAGGAAGTGCTGCCGTACTGGAGCCGCGCCCAGATCAGCGCCGATCCGCAAGCCCGGGCGGTGCTCGGCCGCAAGGTGGTGGCCTGGCTGGAAAGCCCGGTGGACGCGCTGTTCCTGCAAGTGCAGGGCTCGGGCCTGATCGAGCTGCCCGACGGGCGCATGATGCGCCTGAGCTACGCCGGTGACAACGGCTGGCCCTACAAATCGGTGGGCCGCTGGCTGTTGGACCAGGGCGAGCTGCGCGGCACAGTCACCATGCAGATCATCCGCGCCTGGGCGCAAATGCACCCGGCGCGGGTGCCGCAAATGCTCGACGCCAACCCGCGCGTGGTGTTCTTCCACGCCACGCTGCTGGGTTCACAATCCCCCGCCGAGTCCATGCCGGCACATTGGGCACCGCACAACTCAGCCGCTAGCGCTGCAGCCCCCACCCGAGGCGGCCCCACAGGCGCCCTGGGCGTGCCCCTCACCGCGCTGCGCAGCGTGGCCGTGGACAAGCGCCTGTTGACCTTGGGGACCCCATTGTGGCTCGCCACCACCGTGGCAGGCCAACCCTTCGCGCATCTGGTCTTCGCGCAAGACGTGGGCAGCGCCATCACGGGCCCGCTGCGGGCTGACCTGTTTTTCGGCACCGGTGATGCCGCCGGTGACGCCGCCGGTCGCCAGCAGTCGCCTGGGCGCATGTGGGTGCTGCTGCCGCGTGGCGTGCGGCCCTAGCCATGCGGCAACGGGCCAGTGCCGTGCGCCGCCCGTCGCATCCCCGTGCGGCCGATCTGGTGTAATCGAGATGAGCCTTCGCGCCGCGGGCGCGTCCACCGCAGGAGAACACCCGATGCACCCCCGTCAGCGCCAGCCTTCCACCCGCCCGCACCGCCCGACGCAACCGAGCGCGGCATGGCGCCCCCGCACCGTGGCTCTGCTTGCTGCCGGCGTGGCCACGCTGCTGCTCGCAGGCTGCGAAACCGCGGTATCGCTCAACGGCCCGGCGCCGGTGGTGCAACTGCCCATGTCGCCGCCGGTCAACACCCCGCCAACACCCCGCAACACCTACAGCCCGCCACCCGTGACCAGCGTGCAGCCGCCCGCCGCGCAGGTGCAGCCGCTGCAACCCACACCGGGCATTGCCGTGCAGCCGCTGGCACCCGAGTCGGCACCTTCGGCGCCGGCAGCGTCATCGGCCGATTCCACCACCTATCCGCCAGCTTCGGCACCCGCCAGCCAGCCGGCTTTCGGCTCTGCCTATCCGCCGGTAGCTCCGTCCTCCACCGCCACCAGCCAGGGCAGCGCGGTCCAAGCCCCGGCCGCCCCGGTGCTCACTCCGCCGTCAGGCCCGCTTCCGGCCAACGCCGTGCGCTATGTCTGCAACGACGGCACCTCGTTCGTCGCAACCTTCGGCGATGTCAGCGTGAGTCTGTCCACGGCGCTCGGCACCGTCAAGCTCGAACAAACCGTTGCCGCTGACGGCGCCCGCTACAAGAACGGCGACTTGCAAGTCTGGTTCAAGGGCCGCCAGGCCACCGTCAACAACCTCACCCAGGCGGGAAGCACGACCTTGTGCGTGGAACAGCGCTGAGGCGCTCATCGCTCATCACGCGCGCGGCTTGGGCCGGGCGCCCGATAGCGTGCGTTCAGGGCCTGTTTCCCCTGTCGCCCAAGATCATGGGCTGGCATCCTTTTGCCCGTCTTGCGGTGCTCAGCGCGCCGTGACAGGGCTGGAAGCCGGTTGTGGAGACCGGTTCGCCGGCGTCGGAGACCTGTTGCCGAGGGTCGATGTCCGTGGCTCGGTTGCTCGGGCTTCGAGCACCATGGCACGGTAGCGAGCAATCATGCCGGCGAAGATCCAGAAGTTGGTCATGAGATTGCCGTCCACAAACCTGCTGCCGTAAATGTTCACCAAAGCGACCGCGATCACGGCGAGCCACAGACTGAAGCCGTAAACCTTGGAGTCTTGGTCATCACCCAGCTTTTCGACCGACCTCCCGAGACGATACAACCCGAGCATGAGCAAGATCATGGCAATGGGTGCCAGAACGCCGTCCTCGGTGGCGCACAGCACGTAGTAGTTGTTGGCATCCTCATGGGCGTATGCGGGTGCGTAGGTTCCGATGTCGCGCGCGAAATGATTCAGACCGATGCCCCAAGGGTTGCGTTCGATCAGTTTTGCTGCGCCGCCCCAGATGATGAAGCGTCCATCGCTGCTGGCTGCAATCTGCTTGTTGAGGGATGCAGCCGACTCGCCAGGTGGAGGGGCCTTGGTTTGCAGCGTCATGTCGATGCGCGTGATGACGGCATGCGGCAGCCAGAGGTTGTAGTTGAGCAACGCCATGACGACGACGACCGCGAGCAACGCATGGCGGCGAAAGGTCAGGATCAGGGCCAGGGCCGCCAGAATGCCGTAGGACTGTCTGGAGTAGGTAAAAAAATTGACGAAGATGCCGAAGGCCAGGCAGACCAAGGCCGCCCAGCGCACGGTGCGGCTCGAACGGTAGTAGAAAGCGGTGACCCCCATCAAGGCCAGATAAATGGTGTAGAAAGCCGAGGAGCGGTTTGCATCGCTTGAGTTCCAGCTGAAGGGAGCCGCGACGCGACGCGCTGCGTTGAAGTTGAAGCCGTAATCCATGGCTTGGCGCAGGCCAAGGTAGGCGTCAACAAACGTCGTGAACAAGATGACGAAAAACAGAAATTTGATGGTTTTCGTATCCCGCACCGCGTGATAAGCCAGGAAATAAAACAGCATGTAGGTGATGCAATTTTTGAGCACCTGAAAATCGGCCAGGGTGGTCGTTGCGTCATGCAACTGACCCACCAGAAAGCCCCAGGTCAGCACCAGAAAAAAGAAGACGAATTCCTTTTTGAGCGGCACCGGCGCCGTCTTTGTCGGCGCCTTGTGACCGACCACCAGGAAGAATATGGCGATGAACAGCAGGTTGGTGAGATTCAGCCCGGTCACCGAAAAATCGGGGAAATGGGACTGATTCGGGATGTAGAAAATGGCGGCAGCGAGCAACAGCCTCAGCGACCGCGGCGTGGTTTGAATGGCAGTTTGGCTTTCGGTCTTCATCGCGGTCCATGGTGACCCGTCGGACGAACTTGAGCGTGCGCGCAACGGTGCTGGTGACGTCCAGATCGGTCGGCGCCTGAATTGAAAAGGCGCCTTGCCCTCCTCTCGTAGTTCAGGGTCAGCCACAAAAGTTCGCTGGACACGGCAACGGCCTGCGCATTGCCCCCTGTCGGCGTCAACGCGCAGCTTACTTGTGCGGCAGGTTCCGGCTTCACGGCTCGCGCCATTGCCTGCCCGGTCTTCAAGGCTCGTTCCGCGCCTGCCGGATGGCCTGGCCAACCCCATGAATCGAGGGTTTCAACTCATACATCAACGAATACGATGAGGTTCCCTACGGCGAAACAGCGGCAGGTTCG
>JAJZDV010000017.1 GCA_021846025.1 Pseudomonadota bacterium | reverse complement strand
CGGGCGGGCCTTACGCCTGGGTGCGCCACCCCATGTACGCGACCTTGCTGCTGGGCATGGCGGGGGTCGCCGTGGGGTCGCACAGCCTCGTTCAGGCCGGCCTGTGGTTGGCGCTGCTGGTCGTGCTCCATTTCAAGGCGGCACTGGAAGAGCGCCTGCTGTGCCAGCGCTGGCCGGGTTACACGGCATACGCCCAGCGCACCCGGCGCTTCATTCCCGGTTTGTGGTGAACCAGGCCGCCGCCGTGAGCAGCAGGCAGGCGGCCAGCACCGCGTCATTCGGCTGAGCCATCGAACCCGGAGCAATCCAGGTGTCGAACCACCAGACCAGCAGCACCGTGGCCAGCGGCGCAAGCCGCATCAGTGTGGACAAGGGCCGGGGACGTTGCGCGACGCCAGGCGCAAACCACAGCAACGGCAAGGCCAGGCCACCGAGCAACGCCTGCGCGCCGAGTGCGGCCCAGCCGATGCTGCTGGGATGCATCAGCCAATTCTCACCCGCCGCCACCGAAGCCACGGGCAGCACCACGGCCGCGCCAATGAGTTGATAAAACAAGATTTTTTCGCCGCCGCAATGCGCCAACCGCGGGCCACGTGCGACCCAGGCTTCCACCGCCCAGACCCCGCCAGCCAGCAGGGCGGCAGAGGCGGCATCGGTCGCTGCGGCGTGCGTGGCCAGCAGCAAGCCAACCGCCGCCAGGGCCAGTCCGGCCAGCAACTGCACGCCGGAACGCGCTGAGCGGGCGTGCTGCCGATCCCCTCGGCCAACGGCACCCCAGAGATGCAAGCAGGTTTGCACCGCCACGAGTGCGGCGAAGACCAGCGCGACGGCCTGCGGCACCGGCAGGAGCACCAAGGCGAGATACATCAGGCCCAGGCGGGCGCTGAACAGCAGGCCGAGCAGGGCACCGGGGGCGAGGGTATCGTCCTGCGCGAACACCGGCACATTGCGCCAGCGCGTCCACAGCCACACCAGGAACAGCGCCGAGGTGGTTGCCACCGAGGCCTGCAGCAGGGGCGGAACGCTGGCCGCCGCGAGGCCGATGGCCAGCGGCTGCGTGGTCCACAGCAGGCTGCTGGCCAGATTGCCGGCCAGCACGCCGCCGGTTCGGGCAGAACCCGAGCCTGAGAGCGCGGTGCGATCGTTCATCACCAACCTTCCCAGGCGGTTCGATGGCCGGCCCCTTGCGCACCGCGAACGCGACGGTGGGGGGACTGGGACGACTCAGGGAGAGGCCGGTTCGCTCCAGGTTTCCCGAGCCCCGATGGGGGGCCGGCGAGCGGGCCGACCATGAGGGTGCTCAGAACGGGATCATGCGGGTGGCTGCGCTCGGGGCGAGCGTCTCCAGGCTTGCGCCTCAGCCTTTTTTTGCATCGCGGTCCGCAGCCAGGGCTGCGGCCACACCGGGCCGGGCTTGCATGCGGGTCATGAAGGTTTGCAGCGCAGGCCAACTCGTCAGTGCGGGGCCGGTGGCGCCGGCCCAGGTCAGCACCGTGTAGAGGTAGACGTCAGCCACGGAAAAGCCGGACGGCAGCAGATAGTCCTGCTTGGAGAGCGTCTGGCTGATGAAGTTGAAGCGCTCGCCGAGGCGCTGCTTTTGCGCTTCTTTCACCGCGTCGGTGGAGGCCGGGTTGAACAGCGGGCTGAACTGCTTGTGCAGTTCGGTGGAGATGAAATTCAGCCACTCCTGCAGGCGGTAACGCTCCATCGTGCCATTGGCTGGGGCGAGCTTGGCTTCGGGCTTGCGGTCGGCCAGGTACTGCACGATGGCGGGACCTTCGGTCAGGATGCTGCCGTCGTCGAGCTGCAACACGGGTACGTAGCCTTTGGGATTGATGGCGCGGAAATCGCCGCCGCCGTCCAAGGTCTTGGTCTGCAGGTTCACTTTCACCATGTCGGTCGGCAAGCCCAGTTCGCTGAGCACGATGCGGGGTGAGAGGGAACAGGATCCGGGGCTGAAATACAGTTTCATGCAAGTCTCCAGGTTGGGCCACGCGGCCGGAGCGTCAAGGCGCCGCAACGGCAACAAAGGATGCTGATGCTAGTCCGCAGCCAAGGTTCTTGCAGATGCGGATCCGGGGCGGCGCCCGGGCCGCTGCGTCAGGGCAGCAGCGGCAAGCGGGGCAAGCGGGCTCGGGGCGGCCCACACAGGCTCGGCACTGCTCCGGGCTCGCGGAGCGAGGCAGCCGCAGCCCGCGAGCCGCGCCAACGGGGCCTCAGCCGTCGAGCCCTTCCTGCACTTGCTCGGCGGCGCGCAGCACGGCGCGCGCCTTGGCCTCGGTCTCGCGCCATTCCATCTCGGGCACCGAGTCGGCCACCACGCCGGCGGCGGCCTGCACATAAAGCCAGTGGTTCTTGATGATGCCGGTGCGGATGGCAATGGCCAGGTCCATGTCGCCGGCGAAGCTCCAGTAGCCCACGGCGCCGCCGTACAGGCCGCGGCGGGTGGGTTCGAGCGCGTCGATGACTTCCATCGCGCGAATCTTGGGCGCGCCCGACAGCGTGCCGGCGGGGAAGGTGGCGCGCAGCACGTCGAGCGCCGACAGGCCCGGTTTGAGCAGGCCCTCGACATTGCTGACGATGTGCATGACGTGCGAGTAGCGTTCGATGGCGAAGGCCTCGGTCACCTTCACGCTGCCGGTCTGGGCAATGCGCCCGAGATCGTTGCGCGCCAGGTCGATGAGCATCAGGTGCTCGGCGCGCTCCTTCGGATCGGCCAGCAACTCACGCTCGTGACGCGCGTCGTCGTCGCTGTTGGTGCCGCGCGGGCGGGTGCCGGCCAGCGGCCGGATGGTGACTTTCTCGCCGCCCGCCACCGCTTCCTGCCGCACCAGAATTTCGGGTGAGGAGCCCACCACCTGGAAGTCGCCGAAGTTGTAGAAGTACATGTAAGGCGAGGGGTTGATCGAGCGCAGCGCCCGGTAGAGCGACAGCGGCGACTCGGCATAACGCTTGCGCAGCCGCTGTCCCACTTGCACCTGCATGAAGTCGCCGGCAGCAATCAACTCCTTCGCCTGCGCCACCGCCTCCAGGTAGTCGGCCTTGTCGAACTCGCGCTCGGTTGGTGTCACGGTGCTGCGCATCATGGGGGGTGCCGTGACCGAGTAGCGCAAGTGTTCGCGCAGGGTTTGCAGCCGCGAGCGGGCGCGGCCGTAGGCTTCGGGCTGGGCCGGGTCGGCGTAGACGATGAGGTAGAGCCGCCCCGAGAGGTTGTCGATCACGGCCAGCTCCTCGCTCAGCAGCAGCAGGATGTCGGGCAAGTCCAGCGGGTCGGGCTTGGGATGCTTGGCCGCCGAGGCCATCAGCTTGGGCTCGATGTAGCGCGCCGCGTCGTAGCCGAAGTAGCCGGCCAGGCCGCCGCAAAACCGCGGCATGCCGGCAGGCAGGGCAACCTTGAAACGGGCGTAATACGCCTCGATGAAATCCAGCGGCGGCTGCTCGGAGGTCTCGATCACCGCGCCGTCGCGCAGCACCTGGGAGACGCCGTTCTTCACCCGCAACTCGGTGCGCGCGGACAGCCCAATGAACGAGTAGCGGCCGAAACGCTCGCCACCGACCACGGACTCCAGCAGGAACGTGTTGCGCCCGCCCTGCATCGGGTGGGCCAGTTTCAGGTAAAGCGACAGCGGTGTTTCCAGGTCGGCGAAGGCCTCGGAAACCAAGGCGATGCGGTTGTAGCCCTCGCGGGCCAGGGATTGAAATTCGAGTTCGGTCATGGCGTCTTCTCGGGCGCGGCCGAGGCGGCCGCCAGGTTCATCCTCTGCGGCCAGCCATGGCCCGCCGCAAGGTCGGGCCGCTTGCAGCGCGCGCGGCGCTCAAGCGGTGTGCGCAAGTCGGGAGCCGGGCCGCCAGGGCCAGGCCCCCCGGTCTGCGGAACCGAAAACATGCTTGCGATGGATGAACATGAGGAGGTGGGCGCCTGGATCGGCCGCGTGGCGCGATGCACTTGACTGTAGCAAACCCGCACGGTGTCCCGGCTCGCGCCGCGGCCTGTCGAGCCTGGATGGCGTCCAGCGCGAAGGGTCGGCTGCTGCATCGACCCTTGTGCCGCATTGGGGTGATGCCCGGATTGCCAGACCGGCCGATTTGTCGGAAACTGAACGATCGTGCTTTTTTATCCCGACAATTCAGGAGACTCCATGACCGCCCGCCGACTTGCACCGCGCCGTTTTGCTGCCGCACTCTTCGCCGTCACCCTGCAAATCGCCACCCTTCAGGCCGCCCATGCGCTGGAAATCCACGGCGTGCCGGTGGACGAAAGCCAACAACTGGGCGGAAAACCGCTTGTGCTCAACGGGGTGGGGACACGTTACTTCCTGTTTTTCAAGGTGTATGTCGCCGCGCTCTACTTGCCGCAAAAAACCGGCAACGCCCAGACGGCGCTCGATATGCCGGGGCCGAAAGAAATGCGCCTGGTGATGTTGCGTGACGTCACCGGCTCGGAACTGGGCAAGAAGCTCACCGAAGGCATCCAGAACAACGTCTCGGCTGAAGAATTCGGCGGGCTGATTCCGAGCCTGGCGCGGCTGGGCGGGCTGTTCGCGCAAAAACGCAACCTCAAGACCGGCGAAGTCATCACCTTGCGCTTCGTTCCGGGCCATGGCACGGTGATCGACATCGATGGGGTGTCTGCTGGCGCACCCTACACCGATCCTGATTTTTTCAAAGCCCTGCTGAAGATCTGGCTTGGCAAGGATCCTGCCGAGACGCGTCTGAAAAGCGCCCTGCTCGGAGACGCCGCCGTGAGCCAGTGAGGGCCGGGGCAGACGGGCAGCCCCCGTATTGTCCCGAGTACCCCGCGGGACTTGCCCTGGAATGCAAGCGCAAGATTGCGGATGCTCACAGCTTGTTGCGAAATCGCACGCCATTGGCGCACAGTCGATGAATAATCATGCGCTTATATAGCTTGCGTCAGCAGGCACCACCCGAGGAGTCGTCCATGAAAAACCTGATGTTGGCCGCAGCACTGGCCGCAAGCTTTGCAACCGTCAATGCCGACGCCGCCATCCAGGTCGGTGGCGTGTCCGTCGAGCAGTCGGCCCCTGCAGATGGCATGGCGCTGTGGATCAACGGCGCAGGCCTGATCAACCTCGCCGGCCATCGCCTGGCCGCGGCGCTGTATGTGCCCGAGAACACCACCTCCAACTCGGCCATCATGACGGCGAGCATGAAGGAACTGCGTCTGATCCCCATCCAATCCATGGGCGGCGCCCAACTCGGCGACGCCATCGACGCGTTGGTGAAAAAGAGCGTCTCGGCGGCAGCGTACAAAGGCTATGAGCCCGACTTGGCGAAGATGCAGGCCATGTTCAAAAGCGTCAAGACCATCGGTGCCGGCGAAACCGTCTCGCTCCGCTTCTTCAACAAGCAAGGCACGTACGTGATGGTGCCGAATGGTCTGAAGTCGGCGCCGATCGGCGGCCCCGAACTGTTCGACAGCATCGCCCGCGCCCTGCCGGCCGGGGTCATCAACAGCGCTGCCGTGCAACGGGAAAACCACCCCTCGGCGCACTGCCTGGGTTGCGCAAAGCCCGAAAAATCCATGTGACCAGGTTGCGGTCCGAGGTCGGCTGCGGATGCCTCCAACGCCAGCTTTTCGCCGGATACGCCCAGGCTGAAGGACATCTCGGTTTGCACGCGATGTGTGCAGCACCGGGTACGACACCCGGATTTGCAACCTTCAGGCGCGATGCTCGCGAAATCGAGCCACGACGCTTGCCGTGAGATCGGCGGCGCAGCCCGGCCTGGCCGTATTCTGGACCTTTTGAACCGGCCGATCTCCATGCTGCGCTACCGCATTCTTCCCGTAACCCCCTTCGCGCAGAACTGTTGCCTGCTTTGGGACGACGCCGCTGACGAGGCTGTGCTCACGGACCCTGGCGGTGATCTCGACCGGGTGTTCGCCGAGGTTGCGGCGCAGGGCGTGAGCTTGCGTGGCGTGTGGCTCACGCATGCCCACATCGACCATGCCGGTGCCGCCGCGGCGGCGGCCAGGCGTGCGGGCGTGCCCATCGTCGGCCCGCACCCGGACGATCAGTTCTGGATCGATGGCTTGCCGCAGCAGTCCAAGATGTTCGGCTTGTCCCCGGCGGAGGCGTTCACGCCCGACCGCTGGTTGCACGACGGCGATCAACTCACCCTGGGCACGCTGCGCTTCGAGGTGCGCCATTGCCCGGGCCATACGCCCGGGCATGTGGTGTTCCATCAGCCCGAGGCCAAGCGCTGCTGGGTGGGCGACGTGCTGTTCGCGGGTTCCATCGGCCGGACCGATTTTCCGCGCGGCAATCATCAGCAGTTGCTCGACAGCATCACCCAGCGGCTCTGGCCCATGGGCGACGACACGGTGTTCATTCCCGGGCATGGCCCGGAGTCCACCTTCGGTGAAGAGCGCCGCAGCAATCCATACGTCGGCGGCACTTGAGGACGTGCTCAGCGGCTCGCCGTGCCTTCAGTGCGGGTAGCGGCGCCCGCTGAGCATGGCGAGCGGCAACAGGCGGCGACTGCGCACGCTGGCCAGCGTGACGCCGCCGAGATGCAGGGCGACCATGACCCACATGGCGTCCACCAGCAAGGCATGGGCCAACTGCAGCGCCTCGTCACCCCAGAAGGTGTCGGTGGTCAGCCCATGCCCGCTGAAGACCACGGCGCCGAGCACCAGCATGTGTCCGGCGATGGCCCAGCCGGCCAGGGGGTTGTAGCTGGCTCTCAAGGCGGCTCGGCCATGGCCCAAGTCGATGGCGTAGCGCCACACCCGCCGAGGCCCGACGATGAACGTGGCGAAGCGCCAGGCCTGCGGACCGCTCAGGCCGTACACCAGGCGCCACAGCAACAGGCCAGCAAGGGTGTAACCCAGCCATGCATGCGCCTCGCGCCAGACCGATTCAAGTGCCCAGGCGCCGATGAAGGATGCGGCCAGGGCCCCGTGGTACAGGCGCAGGGCCAGCGGGGTGCGATCTTCAGGCTCGAGCGGGGCCGCAGATTCGGTCAACGGCGTTCCTGCTTGACGATCTTGCCGTCGACCGGATCGAAATAGATTTCAACCTTGGTGCCAGCCTTGTCCTTGCCGTAGATCTCGTAACAGTGCCCGGATGTGGTCTTGAACCTGGCAATGGCATAGCCCCGCGCCTCGAGATCGGTGCGGAACTTGGCTGCGTCCAGCCATTTGGCGGATGGCTCCCGGGTGCATTGCGGTCCGGCCAGGGCGGGAGCAGCACTCAGCCCGAGCCCGAGTAGCGTGGCGGCGCACACCGCGCCAGTGGTCGAGAAGGAGTCGCGTGGCATGGAGCATGACTGTGGATGACAAGATGCATCAAATAATAACGATTCTTATTCCACCAAGGTCGATGCCCCTCAGTGACGTGCGGGCTCTCCTCGGCAGGGTTGCGGCTCACCCTGCTGTCGCCCGCCTGCGCGCCCTCCGCAACCGCCCCAGGCGGCGGGGTGGGGCACGGATCCGGCGCGCAGGTGCTTCAGCCCTGGACCTGCAGATCGGACATCACCAGCTTCACGCCGGGTACAGCCTGGGCCACTTGGACAGCGCGGGACACTTCTTTGGAGCTGGCAACGTTCCCCGTCAAATGCACCACGCCTTGGCGTGTGGTCACGTGGATGTGCAGGCTCTTGAGCGATTGATCTTGCAGCAGTTCGGCTTTCACCTTGGTGGTGATGAGCGCGTCGTCCATGGACTTGGCGACCCCTTCCCGGGGGGCTTGCGATGGCTGGGCGCCACCGCTCTGGCCCTGCATGCCGGCAAGAGGCTGCATGGTGGAAGGTGTTTGCATCGGGGACTGTGCCAGGTCGGCAGCCTGCGCCCTGACGCTGCCCAGAGCGAGAGCGATCAGCGTGGCGCCGGTGACAGGGATGATTTTGCCGAGACGGGAGTTGGTCGTCATGACGGATTCCTTCGTGGTGAGTGCCAGCAGCCAAAGTGCTGCCCGGTCTACTGGGTGCAAACCCCATGCCATCCACGAAAAAAACTTGCAGATCAACGGTTTGTGATCATTTCGCCCACGGCGGCGAGGCTCGCCGGGGTGATGGGGTGACCCATGGCGTCGCCTCGTCCCGACGGCGACTCGACCGTGACCGGCAAGTCGTTGATTGGTCAGGCTTTGCCGTGTCACTCCCGGGCGACACGCGCACGGCCTTGGCTGGGTTTACGGCACGCCGTAACGCGCGCGGTAATCGCGCACTTGCGGCAGCCACTGGGTCAGTTGCGCATCCTGCGCTGCGCCCAGCATGGCGAGCAGGGCGTCAAGGTTGGCAATGGCCACCACCGGCAAACCATGCGTCGTCTGCACATGCTGCACGGCCGACTGTTCCAGGGTCTGGCCGGCAATCGCAGCCTTCTCCTGCCGGTCCAGGGCAATGAGCACGGCTGCAGGCGTGGCGCCGGCCGCCTGCAGCCGGCGGACCGATTCGCCAATGGCGGTCCCGGCGGAAATCACGTCGTCGACAATCACCACCCGGCCGGCAACCGGCGCACCCACCAGGCTGCCGCCTTCGCCGTGGTCCTTGGCTTCCTTGCGGTTGTAGGCGAAGGGCACGTTGCGCCCGCGTCGCGCCAGTTCGATGGCCACGGCAGCAGCCAGGGCGATGCCCTTGTAAGCGGGCCCGAACAGCATGTCGAACTCCACGCCGCTGGACATCAGCGCATCGGCATAAAACCCGGCCAGGCGGCCGAGTTTGGCGCCGTCGTTGAACAGTCCGGCGTTGAAGAAATAGGGCGTGTCGCGCCCGGCTTTGGTGACGAAGGCGCCAAAACGGATGACGCCGCTGTCGACGGCGAAGCGCACGAAGTCCTGGGCTAAAGCGCTTGGCGGGGTGCAAAGAGGCTCGGCTGCTGACGGCATGGTGGGGATGCGGGAAGGGCTGCGAACGGTGGCGTCCAGGCGGCGCCAGGCGGCGGCACGGGCGTGACCGGAAGCTATGCTACGGCCTGCTCTTGCTACCACGCATGTCCGCCCCAGCCGTCACCCAGAATCCGCCGCCGTGGCTTTTGCTGCGCCAGGTGTTCGGCAATCGCCGCATGGCCGCATTGCTGCTGCTGGGTTTCTCATCCGGCTTGCCGCTGGCACTGACCGCAGGCACCTTGCAGGCCTGGTTGACGGTGGAGGGCGTGAGCCTGAAGGCGATCGGCTTCGCCACGCTCATCGGCCAGGCCTATGTCTTCAAGTTTCTCTGGGCGCCGGGCATGGACCGCATCCACCCGCCGTTGCTGGCGCGCTGGCTAGGACGACGACGTGGCTGGCTGCTGCTGATGCAGGCGGCGCTGGCGGCGAGCCTCGGGGCCGTGGCCCTCGTCGGCATACCGGCGCCGGGGGCTGCCATGGCCTGGCCGGGCCTTGAACATGCGGCGGCCGCCCTTGGCGTGGCCGCTGCCGAGATGCGCCTGGTCCCCGTGGGCCTGCTGGCGGTGGCCGTGGCCTTCTTCTCGGCATCGCAAGACATCGTCATCGACGCCTACCGCACCGATCTGCTGCCGCCCGAGGAACGTGGCGCCGGCGCAGCCGTGGCCGTGCTGGGTTACCGCATGGCCATGCTGGTATCGGGTGGGCTGGGGCTGTGGCTGGCGGCCGAATACCTGGGCTGGCGCGGCATGTACGCGCTGATGGCGATGCTCATGGCCGCGCTCATGCTGGCCACACTGTTTGCGCCGCCCACGCCCGGCCACATCACCCCGCCACGCAGCTTGGCCGCCGCGGTGGTGGAGCCGGCCCGCGAATTTTTTTCGCGCCGGGGCGCGGTGTCGCTGTTGGTGGCCATCGTGTTGTACAAGCTGGGCGATGCCTTCGCCGGGGCTCTGTCCACCACCTTCCTGATTCGCGGGGCCGGCTACACCCCGGCGGAAGTCGGGCTGGTTTACAAGACGATGGGCCTGGCCACCACCATCGTCGGCGCCCTGCTCGGCGGTGCCTTGCTGGCGCGGCTGGGTTTGTGGCGCGCGCTGGTGTGGTTCGGCGTCGCCCAGGGCTTGTCGAATCTGGCGTACTGGGGACTGGCGGTGTTGCCGTCCAACCTGCTGTGGATGGGTGCGGCGGTGGGCATCGAGAACTTCACCGGCGGCATGGGCACGGCGGCTTTCGTCGCCTTCCTGTCAGCGCTGTGTGACACGCGCTTCTCGGCCACCCAGTTCGCCTTGCTGTCGGCGCTGTCGGCGGTCGGCCGGGTGTATGTCGGTCCGGCCACCGGCTATCTGGTGCAAGCCTGGGGGTGGCCGCATTTCTATCTGTTCACCGTGGTTGCCTCGGCCCCGGGAGTGTTGATGCTGGTGTGGCTGCGCCGCGTGGTGGAGACGCAGGACCGCCTTCACGCGCCGCGCTCGCCTTAGGGTCAGGCCCGGTCTCCGCGGCACCGGTCCGTCGCCGCCCGAAGCGGCACCCGCTGCCTATACTGCCTCCCGATGAACCCCATGTTCCATCCCGACCAAGTCTTGAAGCTGGGGCGCAAGACCCTGGAGATCGAAGCCGCTGCCGTGCTGGCCCTGGCCGAGCGCATCGGCCAGCCGCCGCTGGCCGATGCATTCACCGCGGCGGTGCGCTGCATCCTGGCCTGCAGGGGCCGCGTGGTGGTCTCGGGCATGGGCAAAAGCGGGCATATTGCCCGCAAGCTGGCGGCTACGCTGGCGTCCACCGGGACCCCGGCCTATTTCGTGCACCCGGCCGATGCCAGCCACGGCGACCTGGGGATGGTGACCGATGCGGATGTGTTCATCGCCCTGTCCAACTCGGGGGAGAGCGAGGAGTTGGTGCGCATCGTGCCGCTGATCAAGCGCTTGGGCGCCAAGCTCGTCACCATCACCGGGCGCGTCGATTCCACCCTGGCGCAGCACGCCGACATCCACCTCGACTGCGCCGTGGATCAGGAAGCCTGCCCGATGAACCTCGCGCCCACGGCCAGCACCACCGCGCAACTGGCGCTGGGCGACGCGCTGGCCGTGGCACTGTTGGATGCGCGCGGATTCGGCCCCGACGATTTCGCCCGCACCCATCCCGGCGGCAGCCTGGGTCGCAAGCTGCTCACCCATGTTGCCGACGTCATGCGCGCTGGCGATGCCGTGCCGCGCGTCGGACAGGCCGCGCCGTTTTCCGCCGCGCTGCTGGAGATGACGCGCAAGGGTCTGGGCATGACCGCGGTGGTGGACGATGCCGGCGCGCTGCTCGGCGTCATCACCGATGGTGACTTGCGCCGCCTGCTCGAACGCGGCGTGGACCTGCGCCAGCTCTCGGCAGGCCAGGCCATGCACCCGAACCCGCGCACCATCGGCAAGGGCGCGCTGGCCGTCGAGGCGGTGCAGATGATGGAACTGCACCGCATCAACCAGATGCTGGTGGTGGACGCGCACCAGCAACCCATCGGCGCACTGAACATGCACGATCTGTTCGCCGCCAAGGTGGTCTGAGTGCCGAGCCAGCCATGACGCCAATCCAAGGGGCCTTCGAGACCCGCCCGCGTTTGCACTTCGATGCCGAAATCCTGCTGCGCGCGCAAGCCGTGCGCGTGCTGCTGCTCGACGTCGACGGCGTGCTCACTCCCGGCGATTTGCTGGTGGGCGAGCACGGCGAAATCATCAAGCGCTTCTCCACGCTCGACGGCCATGGCCTGAGGTTGCTGGCCGCAAGCGGCGTGCGGCCGGTGGTGGTGTCGGGACGCGACAGTCCACCGCTGCGCGAGCGGCTGCGCGAACTGGGTCTGGAGGCCCACGCCGTGCTCGGCAAGTCGCGCAAGCTGCCGGGGGCCGAAGGCATTCTGCGCGAGCTGGGTCTGGGCTGGGAACAGGCCGCCGTGATGGGTGACGACTGGCCAGACCTGCCTTTGCTGGTGCGTGCCCAACTCGCAGCCTGCCCGCCCGTGGCCCATCCGGAAGTGTCGGCGCGGGTGCATTACCGCACAACGGCTGCGGCCGGTTTCGGCGCCGTGCGCGAAATCTGCGATCTGCTGCTGGTGGCGCAAGGCGCGTACCGCCGCCTGCTCGAACAGGCCATCGCTGGCGATGAGGAGTGCCAGGCGAAGCCACCGCCGTCGACCTGGCCGCCAGGGGGCTGACACCATGTCACGCTGGATGCGCCTGTGGCGTCGCATGTCCACCTTCCTGCCGCCGCTGCTCATGGTGCTGCTGGCGGCATTCAGTTGGTGGGTGGCGCGCGAAGCCATGCATGCCGGCCATGGCCCTGGCGGGGCGCCCGAGCCACCGCAGAAGCCCGACTATTTCCTGCGCGATTTCCACACCAGCTCGTTCAACACCAAGGGCCAGCTCACCGCGCAGCTCAGCGGCGCGGCGATGCAGCACATCCCCGGCAACGACAGCGTGCACATCACCAGGCCGGTGATGCGCGCCCTGAGTCCGCAAGGTGTGATGACCACGGCGCATGCGCAGATCGGCATCAGCAACGCCGACACCAGCAATGTGCAATTGCTCGGCGACGCCGTGGTGCATCGCACCGTACCGGGCGCACCACCACTCACTGTGCGCAGCGACTTTCTCAACATCTTCCCCAATGCTCAGCAGCTCTCGTCGAACCGACCGACCACGGTGCAACGCGGTGCCACGGTGTTCGCCGGGGGCAGCCTGGAAATGAACGGGGTGGACGGAACGTTCGCCATGCAGGGCAAGGTGAGCGGAAAACTGGTGGGCGCGGGGGGGTGACCGCTGCCGTGGGCTGCCTGCGGCACCCGGCAGCCGCAGCCGAGGGGATCAGGCCAACGCGACAGCCGCCGCCGCGAGCCTGAAATTGCTGACAGCAGGACACCGTCCATGAACATCCGAACCGACGTCGCGCATCCACCTACGGCCCTCATCACCGGCGCATCCAGCGGCATCGGCGCGGCACTTGCCCAGGCCTATGCCGCGCGAGGCTGGCGGCTGGTGCTGGTGGGCCGAAGGGCCGATGCATTGCGCGCCACCGCCGAAGCCTGTTCCCGGAGGCAGGGTCTGCAGGGCGTGGACACCGCTCGCATCCGCCTCATCACCCTCGATCTGCTGCAAACCGGAGCCTGGCGCGAACATGCCGGCGCCCTGGTGCACGCCTGGGGCTGCCCGCAGGTGGTCATCGCCAACGCCGGAATCAGCCATGGCGTGGACCTGGCGTGCCCGGAAGACTTGAGCGTGGCCCGCGAGGTGATGGACAGCAACTGGCTGGCGGCCATGGCCACCTTGGCGCCGTTCATTGCCCCCATGCGCGCGCGCGGCAACGGCACGCTGGTGGGCGTTGCCAGCGTGGCCGGGGTGCGCGGTCTGCCGGGGCAGGCGGCTTACAGCGCGAGCAAGGCGGCGCTGATCCATGCGCTGGAGAGCCTGCGCGTGGAATTGCGCGGCTCGGGCGTGCGCGTGGTCACCATCAGTCCCGGCTTCGTCGCCACGCCGCTCACGGCAGGCAACCCCTTCCCCATGCCTTTTCTGTTGCAGCCGGATGCTTTTGCGCGCCGCGCGCTGCGCGTCATCGAGTCCGGCCGTGCCTATGCCACCATCCCCTGGCCGATGGCGGTGGTGAGCAAGCTCCTGCATGTGCTGCCGCGCGCCTGGTACGACCCCATCATGGCCGGGCAGCGGCGCAAGCCTCGCAAACCCCATCCGCCCTAGCAAGCGCCGGCGCGAAGCACGGCTCAGCTTGCCGAACCAGGGACGCGCGCCTGGCGGCGATGGAGCAGGATGCCCAGCACGACCAGCCCGACTCCCAGCGTCAGGTAGCCGGCGCCGAGGTCTCCGCTCAGGGTGGCGACGGCGGCGAAGGCTGGCGGCGCACACAGCGCTCCGGCGAACGTAAAGAACAGCGTTCCGCCGGTGAGAACTCCGGCCATGCCAGCGGGAGCGAGCCGCGCGACCTCCGCGAGATAAACGCCGTTCCAGCCGGTCGCGGTGGCGCCGAAGGCAATCGCCAGCGCGATCACCGCCGCCATCGGCCAAGCCGGGCGCAGCATGCCGGCAAGACAGGCGCACACCCCCATCGCCAGTGCCAGCCACGCCAAGAGGTGCGCCGGGCGCACCCAGTGGTCGCTGATCCAGCCCCACGCGATGCGCCCGAACACGCCGGAAGCCTGCGCGCAGGCGAGCACGAGCCCGGCTTGCACCGGGCTCAGCGCGGCGCCCCAATGGGCTTGGGCGACCAGGTAGGTCGCCATGCACGATTGCATCGACGCAAAGAAAAAGGTGCTGATCGCGAGTTCGCGCACGGGGACATGGTCCCACACCATGCGCAGCGTGTGCAGCGAGCCGCCAAAGGCCATGCGGCGGCCAATCTCGCGCGAGGCGTCGAAGCGCGCACGCAACGGTTGCAGCCAGGCTGCGCACACCAAAATGGCCAACGCCAGCAGCGGCAAAGCCGCATGCCATCCCAGGCGTTGGGCGGCGCTGGGCAGCAGCGCGCCAGCCAGCATGCCGCCCAGCGGTACCCCGGTCTGCTTGATTGAGAACACCAGCCCGCGCCAGCGCGGCGCGACCTCGCGCGCGAAAAGGTGCGAGCTGGTCGGCGTCGCCGCACCGTAGCCGATGCCGATCAGCACGGCGCCGGGAAGCAGCATCGGCACACGCCCGCTGGCCACCAGCGCCAGCCCGATCGCGGTGACGCAAAGGCAGGCTTGCGACACCCGCACGACGCCGAAGCGCATGACGATGCCACCAACATTGACCGACGAGAACATGGCGCCGGCATAGATTCCGGCGGTGAACAACCCGACCAGCGCGACCGGCAGTCCGGTGCTGGCAGCCACGGCCGGTGCGATGGCCGGTACCGCCAGCGCGGCCAATGACACCAGGGTCTGCACGGCCAGCATGCTGCCCAGCACCAATGCCGGGAACGCGTCCTGCGCGGGCGACTGAGCAGATGCCGGTTGCGTCATGCCAGCAAGTTCACTCGGCGCGCAGTGCAGCAACGACGGCGTCGCCCATGCTGGTTGTCGTCCCACTGCCGCCGAGGTCCGGCGTCAGCGAGCGGCGTTCGGCGAGCACGCGCTCCACCGCGTGCTCGATGCGCCTTGCGGCATTCACCGCTGCGGCGTCGCCGTGACGGCGCCCGAGCCAGTCAAGCAGCATCTTGCCGGACATGATCATCGCATAGGGATTGGCAATGTTGCGCCCTGCGATATCCGGCGCCGAGCCGTGCGTGGCCTGCGCCATCGCATGCTGCGGGCCGGCGCACAGGCCTGGGGCCATGCCCAGACCGCCAACCAGGCCCGCGGCTTCGTCGGTGAGGATGTCGCCGAACATGTTGGTCGTCACGATGACATCGTAGCGCTGCGGAGTCATCACCAGACGCATCGCGAAGGTGTCGACGATGGCCTCGTCGAGCTGCACCTCCGGGTACTCCGCAGCCAGTTTGCGGCATTCTTCGACGAACATGCCGCAACCAAGTTTGAACACGGTGTCCTTGTGCACCACGGTCAGGTGCTTTCGCCGCGTGCGGGCCAATTCGAAGGCGGCACGCGCCACCTTCGAGGAGCCGTTGCGCGTGATCACGCGCACAGAGATGGTCACGTCGTGCGTGGGGCGGAACTCACCGCATCCGGCAACCACATTGCGGTCCGGCTGGAAGCCCTCGTTGTTCTCGCGCACGATGACCAGGTCGACGCCCTGGTGCACGCTGGGCAGGTCAGGGTACGACTTCACGGGTCGGATGTTGGCAAACAGGTCAAAGTGCTTGCGAAGGATCGGATGCGGGTTCGGCGCCTCCGCGACCTTCGGGTACACCATGTGGCCGATCGGGCCGAGAATCCAGCCATCGAGAGCGGTCAACCGGTCGAGCGTTCCGGCGGGCATCGTATTGCCCAAGGTGTCGTAGGCCTGGCGCCCGATCGGGATGGGCTCCCAGTCGATATGCACGCCGGTCGCCTCGGCGGCGACCTGCATCACCTTGACGGTTTCCGGGACGATCTCGTGGCCAATGTCGTCGCCATTCAGAATTCCAATTCGCATCGTTTCAGACCTCGCATGGGGCGTGCAGAAGGGGGGTTACGGGGCGAGCACTTCCAGGCTGCGCCCGTTGGTGGCAGGGCCGAACACGCCGACGCTGATCACGATGGCCGCCATCGCCGCGCCGATCATCGCGAACACGCCGGGAGGGCCGAATCTGACCAGCAGCGCCGCGGCCCAGTAGCTGACGAAAATCGCGCTGAGACGGCTCCACGAGAACGTGAAGCCCAGCGCACGCGCGCGGATGCGCGTGGGGAACAGTTCGGCTGCGTACGGGTGGAAGATGGCGATCATCCAGTTGTTGCCCAGCGAGATCAGCGCACCGCACACGAGCACCACCGGCACGCTATGCCCGCTGGCGAAGCCGACGCCGCTGACGCCGATCAGGATGGCGGTGCCGACCAATTGCCACTTGCGCTCGATGCGTTCGGAGCAGTAGCTTGCACAGACCGCACCGATGGGAGCCAGGAGCACGATCAGCGCCGTGTACTCCAGCGAATGCACGATGGTGAAGCCCTGTTTGATCAGGAGCTGCGGCACGAAGGCGGTGAATCCGAACACCGCGATCGTTTGGGCGAACTGGAAGATCGACATGATGATCGTGCGGGGCAGGTAGAAGCGGGAGAACATCTCGAGCCATTGCCCCGTGTTGGCCTCGACTTCGGGTGTGTCGTTCGCGGGGGCCGGAAGCGGGCGCCCCAGCTCGGCCTGCACGCGTTCCTCGATGCCTGCGACCACTTGCTCGGCTTCGTTCAGGCGGCCATGGACCTCCAGCCAGCGCGGCGACTCGGGCAGCCCCTTCTGGACGAACAGCACGACGATGCCGCTGGTGGCGCCGATCGCCACCACCCAGCGCCAGCCGGGAATGCCCAGCGGCGCATACGGCACCAGCAACGCGGACAGGAAGGCCGACACCGGCACCGCGGTCAAGATGAAGATGAAGGACATCGCCATGTACTGGCCGCGGCGCGCCCGCGGCACCAGCTCGGACAAGTAGCTGTCGTTGTTGATCAATTGCATGCCCACGGCCAGGCCGGCAACGAAGCGCGCGATGTTGATCAGCAGCGGATCGCTGAGCAGCGCAATCGCCAGCTGGGCGATGGAGTACACGATCATCGACCGGGCGAAAATCGCACGCCGCCCCAAGCCGTCGGAGACGAAGCTGAACGCCGCGGTGCTCAGCAGCATGCCACCGAAGAACGACGCCAGAAAGCTGGCGAACAGGTGAGGGTCGAACATGCTGCCAGAGCCGAACTTGTAGACCCCCGACTTGACCAGTCCGACGGCGATGAAGCCGGGCATGAACAGCTCGTAGAACTCGAACCAGCCGCCGGACGCGATGCGTCCGACCAGGCTGACCAGGTAGCGCGAAGGCGGTAGTCGATCGATGCGCGCCAGAACGTTCGGGCTCGAACGCCGCGATTCGCTGCTTGCCGTATTCATGGGGTTGTCTCCTGTGGTTTTGAGGAACTGGGGTCGGCCACGGCTTCTACGTCCGCGCTGCCGCGGCGATCGCCGCAACGTCATCCAGGTGCTCGACGCTCCAGCAGGCGTCCAGCAGGCGCCGAGCAGGCGCCTGGCCGAGCAGATCCTCGCTCAGCCCGATGAATTTGTGCTCCAGATCCGTGTTGCTCATCGGCCGATGCCTGCTGCCGATGGCGTGGTCCACGTGCAGCTGCAGCTTGCGGCCGTCCAGCAACGCAATTTCCACATGCGCCGCATCAGCCTGCAGCGCAGGATCGGTGATTGCGCTGACGCGGCGGCGCAACGCCACCACCGCCGGGTCGAGCACCGCGCGGTCGCTGAACTGGGGCTCGCCGCCACCGCCCTCGCACAGCGCCACGGCCGCGGCGTGGTAGACACTGAACTTGCCTTCCAATCCGTTGCGCGGCTCGGTCTTGCCGGTGAGTTCGAGCACCAGGGGGTGCACACTCAGGCGCACCGCGCGCACCGCGTCGGGCTCGAGTTGCTCGCGGGCACGCAACTGCAGGCAGGCGTCGATCACCGGGTGAATCACGATGCCGCAGGCAAAAGGCTTGTAGCTGTTGACGGCGATCTCGTAGCGGCTGCCCAGGCCGTCGGTGATTTCCTGCGAGTCGTGCTCCGTGCTGAGCACGTTGAGCCAGCCGCGCTTCGCCTCCAGCGCCTGCTCCGAGCTGGTGTAGCCGTTGGCCGCCAGCAGCGCTGCGGTCATACCGTTCTGCGCCGCGCGCCCGGGGTGGAAGCTCTTGGTCATCGACCCGAACATCTCGCGCAGGCCGACCGGCTGCGTGGCCGCCAAGCCAAGCGCCCACGCCATGCGCTGGGCGTCAAGGTCGAGCAGCTTGCCCACGGCGGCGGCTGCACCGAACACGCCGGCGCTGCCGGTGATGTGCCATCCGATGTCGTAGTGCGCAGGAAAGACCGCGTTGCCGATGCGGCACTCGACCTCGATCCCCAGCACCAGCGCATGAAGGAAATCATGGCCGTTCACCGGCTGGTGCTCGGCGAACGCGAGCAGGGCGCTGGCCACCGGTCCCGCCGGGTGAATGACCGTGCGCAGGTGGGTGTCGTCGAAGTCGAACACGTGCGAACTGATCCCGTTGAGCAGGGAGGCCAGCAGCGGATCGACGCGCTCGGAACGCCCCAGCACGCTGGCGCGCGGGGGCCCGGAGAACGGGCCAAGCGCCGCCAGCGCGGCAACCACCGCCGCGTGGCGCGATCCGCCGACGGCACAGCCGACCCAGTTGACGAAGGTGCGCACAGCCTCCTCCCGCACGGCGGCGGGCAAGGATTCGGGCTTGGCGTCAACGAGGTAGGCCGCCAGCTTGGCGGTGACCGGGTCGGGCTGATGGGGCATGGGCGGAACTCCTGAAGACGGATGCATGGACTATTTGTCGATTGTCGACAATATTACATGAGCATTGTCCGATCGTCGAACTTTCTTCACGCTACGATTCGCACATCCTCGGGAGCGGCCCGGGTGACGTCCAGGGAAGTGCATGACCACGGCTCTCAGCAACCTCCAGATCCTTCAGACACGATCGGTTTCCGACCTGGTGCGCGAGGAGATCCTGCGCCTCATCAAGAGCGGCCAACTGGCCGCCGGCGACAAGCTCAACGAACAGAACTTTGCGCAGCGCTTCAAGGTCAGCCGGGCACCGATCCGCGAGGCCTTTCGCAGTCTCGAGGCCGATGGTCTGGTGAAGCTGGAAAAGAACCGCGGGGTCTTCGTGCGCGAAATCGGCGAAGTCGAAGCGCGCGAACTCTACGCGCTGCGCGCTGCCCTCGACGAAACCACCGGGCGGCTTCTGGCGCCGCGTATCCAGGCGATCCAGCTCGAGGAACTGCGCAGCTGGCTGCAGCGCCTGGACGCAGCCGCAGAGCGCAGCGACATGGTGGATTACTTCGAACTGAACATCGACTTTCACGACCGCATCGTCGAATTCGCCGGCAATGCCACGCTCCTCGAGTTCTACCGTCGCATCATCGACCGCATGCACTTGCTGCGCCGGCGCTATTTTTCCGTGACGCACGAGAGCCACGCTTCGCAGGACGAGCACAGGGCGATTGTCGAGGCGCTGGCGACCGGCGACCCGGCACGGGCGGCGCAGGCCATGCGCAGCCATGTCGGCCAAGGCTACGAGCGCCTGGTCGCGGTGACCAAGGACAGCGCGTAGCACGCGCAGGTCGCGCCCGTTGCGACGCTGGGCCACCTTGCCCGACAGGTCGGAGCGTCCATGCAGGGGCTGTGCGGGGGATGGCACCGGAATGGCCCGGCGCCGCAGACACGACGAACCCGGCGCGACAGCCGGGTTGTGCCTGCGCTCAAGGCCGTGCCGCGCTGCGTCGCCACGGTCGCGGCATGCGGTTGCTCCCCGCCTCCAAGACGCCGCCCCCTGCTGCGGCCAAGTCTGCCCACACGAGGCTGCATGCCTGCGCGGGCAAGCTCACCGTTCCGCGCCAGCCCAGCCGGGGTGGCGTCCCGTGGACGTCACGGGGAACGCGCCGAAGGAAACGCGCCGAAGCGTCATTGACGCTGGACGCTGCCGGTTTGCCGCGAAACCGCAGCATCCGTCAGCCCTTCGAAACGCCCATTGGCACCGGCTCTATTGGCACCGGCTCAATTGGCACCGGCTCAAGACGCGAAGGTCGCAAGCCCACGCGTCAGCACACCACGGACGACGCACCGTGACCGCCGAAGCCACAGGGCTTGCCGATCGAGAAGACGATGCGTGGCCTGCCTGTGCAGGCTCAAGCGCGCTCGGCGAGCAGGCGGCGGGCCTCGGCCGCTACGGCCTGCGGCGTGATGTCGAAATGCATGTACAGCGCATCGGCCGGTCCGCTGGCGCCAAAGCCCCGCATGCCGACGAAGCCGCCGCAGACGCCCAAGTAGCGCTCCCAGCCGAAGCGCACCGCCGCTTCCACCGCAACGCGAACGCCATCGCTGGGGCCCAGTACGGCGGCGCGGTAGCCAGCATCCTGTGCGTCGAAGCGCTCGCAGCAGGGCATCGAGATCACCGCAGTGGGCACCCCGCTGGCCTGCAGCGACGCGCGTGCGTGCAGCGCCACAGCAACCTCCGACCCGGTGGCTAGCAACGTGACCTCGCGGTGACCGCCCTGGGCCTCGGCCAGCACGTAGGCCCCGCGGCGTGACCTGTTGTCCTGGCTGGCCTCGTCACGCACGCACGGCAGCGCCTGCCGCGCGAACACCATGGACACCGGACCCTCGCGATGCTCGAGGGCAATCTCCCAGCATTCAGCGGCCTCGACAGCGTCGGCCGGGCGCATCACCAGCATGTTGGGCATCGCTCGCAAGGAGGCCAGGATCTCCACCGGTTGGTGGGTCGGCCCGTTCTTGCCGACGCCGATCGAATCGTGGCTGAACACGAACTTGACCGGCAACCGCATCAGCGCGGCCATGCGCATGGCCGGGCGCTCATAGTCGGCAAAGGCGAGGTAAGTCACCGCAAGAGGCATCACCCCGCCATGCGCGGCCATGCCGTTGGCCATCGCGCCCATCAGGTGCTCGCGCACGCCGCAATGCACGTAGGCGCCGCTGCGGTCGCGGGCGTCGAAGGCGCGCAGGCCGCGCTTGTGGCCGGTGGGCGCCTCCAGGTCGGCGCAACCCACCATGCGCTGGGGCAGCGCAGCGGCAAGCGCCGCGTTGATCTCGGCCGAGATCAGGATCCCCGCCGGAACGTCACTGCGCCCGAGTGCGGCGCGCTTGTAGGCGAGCAGGGTCTCGCGCCATCCGGGCCCGGGCTCGCCGGCGAGCTCACGCTCGAAGTCCGCGCGCACGTCCGGCGCCAGCGCGTCGCGCCGCGTCTTCCAGGCAGCGCGCTCGGGCGCACCGCGGCGCCCCGCGGCGCGCCAGGCCTCCAACACCGCTTCGGGCATCTCGAACGGCGCATGGGGCCATCCGAGCAGGTCCCGCGCAGCCGCCGCATCCTCCGGATACAGGCGCGCGCTGTGGCCGCCGCGCTGGCCCTGCAGGCGCGCAATGCCCTTGGCGATGACCGTGCGGCAGGCGAGCAAGGACGGCCTCGGGTCCTGGCGCGCCTCGCGCAAGGCCGCGTCGACCGCGTCGATGTCGTGCCCGTCCAGCTCGATCACATGCCAGCCCGCGACGCGAAAGCGCTCGGCGACATCCTCGCTGATCGACAGCTCGGTGCTGCCGTCGTCGGTGATGCGGTTGTCGTCCCACAGCAGGATCAGCCGGGACAGGCGCAGGTGCCCGGCCAGGGAGATCATCTCCTGCCCGACGCCTTCCTGCAGGCAGCCGTCGCCCACGAAGGCATAGGTCGTGTGCCGCACCAGACCATCGCCGAAGCGCGCGTTCAGGAACGCCTCGGCCACCGCCATGCCCAGGGCGTTGGCAATGCCCTGGCCGAGCGGTCCGGTGGTCACCTCGATGCCGTGCTGCGGCGCGATCTCGGGGTGCCCCTCGCAACGCGAGCCGAGTTCGCGAAAGCTGCGGATCTGCGCCAGATCGATCGCCGCGTAGCCGGTCAGGTACAGCAGCGCGTACAGCAGCATCGAGCCGTGCCCGTTGGACAGCACGACGCGGTCGCGGTCGGGCCAGGTCGGGTCGGCAGGATCGAAGCGCAGGTGCCGTGTGTACAGCGCGGTGGCGATTTCCGCCATGCCCAGGGGAACACCCTGATGGCCTTCGGTGGCGCGCACGATGGCATCGATCGCGAGCATGCGGATCGCGTTGGCGAGGGTCGACGGAGCGGGCATGGAAATGGCAGCACAAGGCCTGCGGGACGCCGGACCGGGCGGCACGCTGCGGCCAGCAAGGAGAGGGAGGAAACGGCGGGTGCGGGAGCCTGCGGGCCGGCTCAATCGAGCCAGCGCTTGATGCTCGCGCGCATCGCCGCCACGGAAATGCCGTAACGATCGTGCAGGGTGGGCAGGGCTCCGGCGTCGAGGAAGGCATCGGGCAGCGCGATGCGTCGAAAGCGTGGGGCGATCCCCTGCTCCAGCAGGGCCGAGGCCACGGCCTCGCCCAAGCCGCCGATCACGCTGTGGTTCTCGGCGACGACCACCAGCCGGCCTTCGCGCCGGGCCTCGCGCGCGATGGTCTCGACGTCCAGGGGCTTGATCGTCGGCACATGCAGCACGCCCACGTCCACGCGGTCGGCGCGCAGCGCATCCGCCACCTCCAGCGCGCGCATGGTGAGAATGCCCGAGGAGACGATCAGCACGTCGCGGCCGTCGCGCAGCAGCGCGGCCTTGCCGAGCTGGAATCGGTAACCGTATTCGTCGAGCACCAGCGGCACCTGCCCGCGCAGCAGGCGCATGTAGACCGGGCCCTTGTGGGCGGCGATGGCGGGGACGGCCTGCTCGATCTCCAGCGCGTCGCAGGGATCGATCACGGTCATGCCGGGCATGGCGCGCATCAGCGCGAGATCCTCCGCCGCCTGGTGACTGGGGCCGTAGCCGGTGGTCAGCCCGGGCAGCGCGCAGGCGATCTTCACGTCCAGGCCGTCCTCGGCGATGGCCTGGTGCATGAAGTCGTAGGCGCGCCGCGTGGCGAACACGGCGTAGGTGGTGACGAAGGGCAGCGCGCCCTCCTTGGCCATTCCGGCCGCGGCTCCCATCAGCAGTTGCTCGGCCATGCCCATCTGGTAGAAGCGCTCGGGGAAAGCCTGCGCGAACACGTGCAGGTCGGTGTACTTGGCCAAATCCGCGGTGAGCCCGACGAGTTCCGGGCGCTGCTCGGCCAGACTCACCAGCGCGTGGCCGAACGGCGCGGCGCGCGTGCGCTGGCCCTCGCCGGCGATGGAGGCGATCATCGCCGAGGTCTTCAGGCGCTGCGGCGCCTCTTTCGTGGTGGTGTTCATTCCTGGCTCCTGGCGTAGCCGGCGTCGAGGGCCTCGAGCGCGAGCGTCCATTCATGCGGGTCGACGCGGATGAAGTGGTTCTTGTCACGCTGCTCGAGGAAGGGCACGCCGCGGCCCATGCGGGTGTCGCAGATGATCATGCGCGGCCTCGCCCGGGCATGCCGGCGCGCCTCGTCGAAGGCTTCGATCACGGCGCCGAGGTCGTTGCCGTCGATGCGCTGGGTGAACCAGCCGAAGGCCTGCATCTTGTCGACCAGCGGCTCGAAGGCCATGACCTTGCTCGACGGGCCGTCGGCCTGCTGGTTGTTCACGTCGACGATGGCGATCATGTTGTCCAGCTTCCAGTGGGCGGCCGACATCAGCGCCTCCCACGTCGAACCCTCGTCGAGCTCGCCGTCGGAGAACAGCGTGTAGACGAAGGACGGCGAGTCCTTGCGCTTGAGGCCCAGCGCATGGCCCACGGCAATCGCCAGCCCCTGCCCGAGCGAGCCGCCCGACATCTCCATGCCCGGGGTGTAGCTGGCCATGCCCGACATCGGCAGGCGGCTGTCATCGCTGCCGTAGGTTTCGAGTTCCTCGGCGGGCACGATGCCGGCCTCGATCAGCGCCGCGTACAGCGCGATGGCGTAGTGGCCGTTGGACAGCAGGAAGCGGTCGCGCCCCTCCCACTTCGGGTCGTCGGCGCGGTGTTGCATGGCACCGAAGTAGGTCACCGCCAGCACGTCGGCGATGTCCAGCGCCTGGCCGATGTAGCCCTGGCCCTGGACCTCGCCCATGCGCAAGGCGAGGCGGCGGATGTGGTAGGCGCGCTCGGCGAGCGCAGCGTGTCGATCGATGGCGACGAGACTCACGGGTGTACTCCGGTTCAATGCAGGAAGCCGATGGAGATCCAGGGCACCGCCGCGACCACGAGCAGGCCGAGCAGGAGCGCCCCGAGGTAGGGCCAGATGCGGGTCATGGCCACGTCCGGGCTCACCCCGCCGATGGTGCAGGCGGCGTAGTAGCCCAGGCCGAAGGGCGGCGCGAACAGCCCGATGCCCATGGACAGGATGACCACCATGGCGTAGTGCACCTCGTGGATGCCGAGCTCGCGCGCCACGGGAAACAGCAGCGGCGCGAACAGCACCATCGCCGGAATGCCCTCGAGCACGCTGCCCAGCACGATGAAGGTGACGATGGAGATGCCCAGGAATCCCCAACGACCGCCCGGCACGTTGGCCATCATCTGCGCCAGGCTGGCGGAGAAGCCCGATTGCGTGAGCGCCCAGGCCATCGCCGTGGCGGTGCCGATGATGAACAGGATGGCCCCCGACAGCGCCGCGGTCTCCACCAGCGCCGGGTACAGCCGGCGCCAGTTCATGCGCCGGTACAGCAGCGAGCCGATGACCAGGGTGTAGGCGATGCCGATGGTCGACACCTCGGTGGCCGTGGCCACGCCGCCGACCACCGCGGCGCGCACCAGCATGGGCAGCAGCAGCGCGGGAAACGCGATGCAGAAGCTGCGCAGGATCTCGCGCCCGGAGGCTCGGCGCACGCCGGCAACGACCTCGCGGCTGCGCTGGCGCGCCACGATCGCCAGGGCCAGCGCCAGCACGATGCCCGGCAGGATGCCGGCCGTGAACAGCGCGCTGATGGAGATGCCCGCGACCGAGCCGATGGTGATGAGCACGAGCGACGGCGGAATCGTCTCCGCCATGGCGCCGGTGGCGGCGAGCAGCGAGATCATCTCGCCCTCGTCGTTGCCGCGTTTTTTCATGCCGGGCAGCAGCACCGGCGCCACGGCCGCCATGTCGGCGGTCTTCGCGCCCGAGATGCCCGACACCAACAGCATGGCGCCGAGCAGCACGTAACTGAGCCCGCCTCGCACATGGCCGAGCAGCGAGGCCAGGAAGTCCACCATGGCCTTGGCCATGCCCGTCATCTCGACCAGATGGCCGAGCAGGATGAACAGCGGCACCGCGAGCAGGATGAGGGAGCTCATGCCCTCGTCCATGCGGCCGCTGATCACCTGCAGCGGGGTGGACCCCGTGCACAGCAGGTAGGCGACGGTGGCCAGCCCGAAGGCGAAGGCGATGGGCGCGCCCAGCAGCACGGCCACGCCGAGCAGGAGGGCGAAGAAGACGAGCAGGTTCCAGTTGCCGATGGCCGCGAGCATCGGCATGCCGACCCAGAGCAGGGCCGCCAGCGCGCCCAGCGCGACGGCCACACCCAGCAGCGGGCGCCAACCCAGGTCGCCCAGGCGCAGCAGGCTGACGGCGATCATCAGCGCGGCACCGGCCGGGACCGCGGCCGCGCGCCAGCTGTCATGCCAGCTCAGGGCCGGGGTGAGCACCACCCACTGCTGCTGCGCATACCGGGACATCGGCCACAGCATGATCAGCAGGAACAGGCACGGCACCGCAATCGCCAGGGCGTCGCAGGCCGCGCGCCCTCGTTTGCCGAGGCGGGTGACCAGGGCGGTCATGCGCATGTGGGTGCCGCGGCGCAGCGCGACCGCCGAACCCAGGCTGGCCAGCCAGAGAAAGACGATGGACGCCAGCTCGTCGCTCCAGTCCAGCGGATGGTCGAAGGCGAAGCGCGACGTCACCGAGGTGAGCAGAATGGCCACCTCGGCGACCACCGCGATCGCCGCGGGCACCTCGATCAGGTGCCCCAGCCAGGCATCGGCCCGGGCCAGCAGGGGCGCGGCGCCCTCCCTCGGCGCCCGGGGCCCGGCGGCGGCGTGCGCGTGCATGGACAGCGCCCCGTTCACGCCAGGGTGCCCACGCTTTGCTGCAACAATCCCCAGGCCTCGTTGCCGAACTTGCCCTTCCAGGTCGTGTAGAAGCTGGTCTTGGCCAGAGCCGACTTGAAGGCTTGCGTGTCGACGTCGTCGACGAACTGCAGGCCCTTCGACTGCAATTGCGCACGCAGCGACTTGCTCAGCGCCGCGATGTCGGCGCGCTCGTCGAGCGCGGAACGCGCGAATTCGCGGCGCACGATCGCCTGCACGTCCTTCGGCAGCCGATGGAACGCCGCCGGGTTGCCCAGGATGTAGTAGGCGTCCCAGACGTGGTTGGTCATGCTGCAGTACTTCTGCACTTCGTACAGGCGCGCCGTGGCGATGATCGCCAGCGGATTCTCCTGCCCCTCGACCAGCTTGGTCTGCAGCGCCGAATACAGCTCGTTGAAGGCAATCGGCGTGGCTCCGGCGCCCAGCGCCTGGAACAGCGTGGTGAGCATCGGCGACGGCGGCACGCGCAGCTTCAGGCCGTGCAGGTCGGCCGGCGTGTGGACCGGGCGCGTCGAGGTGGTGATCTGGCGAAAGCCGTTGTCCCAGGCGTTGGACATGACCAGCAGGCCCGACTTCTCGACCTGGGCGTTGACGTAGGCGCCGAGCTTGCCGTCCATCGCCTTCCACACTTCGTCGTAATTCTTGAAGGCGAAGCCCACGTTGACGATGCCCGCTGCCGGCACCAGGGTGGACAGCACCGAGGCCGCCTCGTTGAAGAACTCCACGCCGCCGTTGCGCACCTGCGCCAGCAGGTCGACGTCGGAGCCGAGCTGGTTGGCCGGGAACAGACGGATCTCCAGGCGTCCATGGGTCGCCTCGCGGATCCGGTCGATGGCCTGCTGGGCGCGGATGTTGACCGGATGGGTGGGGTCCTGGCCGGTGGCCAGCTTGTAGGTGAACTCGGCGGCGCGCGCACGGCGGGGCAGGATGCCCAGCAGGGGCAGCGCTGCCGCGCCGGTGAGGATGGAACGGCGGCTGATGCCCGTGGGCTTCTTGTCTTGCTGTTGCATGGCTTGTCTCCTGGTTGGGATGGGTGCGACGCGCTCTGCGGCGCGTTCAATCGGCGCGAATGCGCGGTTCAGTGAATCAGCATGCCCCCGTTGACATCCAGGGTCACGCCGGTGCAGTACTTGGCCAGAGGGCTGGCGAGGAACACGATGCAGCCGGCGACGTCATCGGGTTCACCGATGCGGTTCAGCGGAATCTGCTCGAGGATGCCCTGCTTGCGGTCCTCGGGAATGAGGCCCTTGTTGATGTCGGTGGCGATCAGCCCCGGCGTGACGCAGTTCACGCGGATGCCGTCCACGCCGAACTCGCGCGCCATGGCGCGCGCCAGGCCGAGCACGCCGGCCTTGGCCGCGGAGTAATGCGGGCCGCCGAGAATGCCCCCGCCGCGCTGCGCGGACACCGAGGAGACGCAGATGATGGCGCCGCGTTGCGCCTTGCGCATCGCCGGCAGCACGGCCTGCGACATGTACAGGGTGCCGCGCAGGCTGACGTCGAGCACGGCGTCGTAGTCGGCACCGCTGATGTCGGCGGTCTTGCGCGGCTGGGTGATGCCGGCGTTGTTGACCAGGATGTCCAACCGTCCGCAACGCTGCAGCACCTCGCGCGCCGCGGCGTCGCACGAAGCCTTGTCCGTCACGTCCGCGACGACTCCGACATGCTGCGCTCCGAGCCGGGCCGCGGCGGCCGCGGGGTCGGCATGCTGCAGGTCCACGATCACCACCCGCGCTCCCTGCTCGGCCATCATGCGGGCGGTGGCAAAGCCCAGCCCGTTGAGTCCGGCCCCGCCCGTGACCACTGCCACCTGACCTTCGAGAAGCATCGTCCTGTCTCCGTTGTGCGCTTGAATAAGAGTGAGGGATTTTTCGGGGCCTCCTGCATGATGGCAAGCGATATGATTTCAGCGTCTGGTGAAATTTCATCATGCTGCATCGCAACACACCATGGCGAGCATTCCGCCGCTGACCACGCTGCTCGCGTTCGAGGCCACCGCCCGGCGCCGCAGCTTCGCGCTCGCGGCCGGCGAACTCAACCTGACCCCTTCGGCGGTCAGCCATCAGATCGCGCGTCTGGAGTCGTTCCTGGGCGTCAAGCTGTTCGACCGCAGTGGCCAGCGGGTCTCCCTCAGCGAAGCCGGAGCGGCTTACCTGCGCCGCGTCGGAGGGGCGCTTGGTTCCATCGCGGCCGCCACGGACGATGTCCGCCAGGGCGTGCGCAACAGTCTGTACGTGCATGCCAGTCCCAGCTTTGCCAGCCTCTGGTTGATGCCGCGCCTGGCCGCCTTCGCGCAAGCCTATCCGCAGATTTCGCTGTTCCTGTCGGCCTCCCCGTCCCACAGCGATTTCGCCCTTGGCCAAGCGGACCTGGACGTGCGCTACGGCGTACCGAACTGGCCCGATCTGGTCGTGCGGCCTCTGTTCGACGAGCAGATCCTGCCGCTGGCCAGCCCGGAATTGCTGCGACGTCATCGGGTACGCGCGCCGGCAGACGTGCAACATATGCCCCTGATCCAGAGCACAGTCAGCGTGGTGCAGTGGAAGGACTGGCTGTCTGCACAAGGGCTGAGCGACGCACCCGAGCATTTCCCGCTGCGGTTCGATCGCGCACAGTTGACCCTGGACGCCGCCGTCCAAGGCTTGGGGGTCGCGCTGGAGAGCACCACCATCGCCAGTTCGCACATTGCAGCGGGGCGGCTGGTCGCGCTCTTCGATGCGCAGAGGGCGCTGATCATCCAGGGGCATTACCTGGTCTATCCGGCGCGGCACGCCAGGCGAGCGGAGGTGGGGAGCTTTGTGCAGTGGCTGCTTGAGCAGGCGTGAACAGGCCCTCGCCGACCGGCCCCACGGCATGGCGGCAAGCAGGTGGTCCGGCGCTGTTGCGTGGCGGTGTCGTAGTTGGCGCAGGCATCGGGCTGCAGACCGGATGCGCGCCAACGGGTCGACGCGTTTGCGACAATCGTCCGGCCCAGCAACTGACCATGCAAGCTGCCCGCACTTCCCTTCCTGGCAACCGCGGCGCCATCGACGCGCTGGGCCAGCGTTTTGCTCCGGCGGGCGCCGAGGCGCGCATTGCCAGCCTGGTCCCCAGCCTGACCGAGACCCTGTTCGATCTCGGCCTGGGGGCGCAGGTTGTGGCGCGCACCGGCTTTTGCGTCCATCCGGCCAAGGCTGTTCACGCCATCCCCAAGGTGGGTGGCACCAAGGACGTGAACCTCGCGCGCCTGCGTGCCCTGGCCCCCAGCCACGTGCTGGTGAATGTGGACGAAAACACGCGCGAAACCGTGGTGGCGTTGCGCAATTTCGTGCCGCAGGTGGTGGTGACGCATCCCCAGGCGCCGGCCGACAACCTCGCGCTGCTGGCGCTGCTGGGCGACTTGTTCGGCGGCGTGCCCGAGGTGCATGCTCGTGCACAGGGGCTTGCAGCGGCATTGCGGGCGCAGCTCGCCGCGCAGGCAGCCCGGTCGTGGCCGGCGCGCCGCGTGCTCTACCTCATCTGGCGCGAGCCGTGGATGACCGTGGCGCGCGACACCTACATCGCGCGCACCCTGGGCAGCGTCGGCTGGATCACGCTGCCGGAGGTGGTGGGTGGTGACGGCATGGCCACGCCTGGCGCGGCACGCTACCCGGAGTTCGACTGGGATGCGCCCTGGATGCACGAGGTGGGCCTGGTGCTGCTGTCAACCGAGCCTTACCGTTTTCGGACTCACCATGTCGACGCGGTTCGCGACCGGCTCCTGGCGCGCGGCCTGAGCCCCGACGTGCGCCTGATCGACGGCGAATGGTGCTCCTGGTACGGCAGTCGCGCCGCGAGCCGGCTGCAGCAACTGGCGGCGCTGGCAGCGTCGGTCAGCCCGGCCTAGAGTCGCGAACGCGCGAACACGCTGCGCCGGCTCTGCGCCTTGGCTTGCCAGGCGAGCAGGGCGAAGCCGACGAGGGGGACGAGGATGTCGGTCCCGAGCATGGCACCGACATTGCCCTGGGCATAGTCATGCGCTTGTTGCATCGGCAACCCATGGCCGAGCGCCGCCCCCCAGAGGAAGGCCGCAGGGCCGAGCACGGCGGCGAGGCGTAAACCCAGGCCGCCGAACGCGGCGACAACCCCCACCAGGGCGAAGCCCAGACTGGCGGTTCCCACTTCGTACTGGAACGGGCTGGGTGCCCAGCCGATCAAGCGCGCGGCCAGGTCGCCATAAAAGCTGTGGAACACGAAGTTGACGAAAAAACTCAACCCCACCGAGCACAGCAGGAACCAGCGCAGCAACGTCGAGGCCATGCGCTCAGAGGTGCGCTCGCGCCGCGTGAACGCGAGTGACGTCATGGCCAGCAGCAGGCCGAGCAGCAGCAGCGTGAGCGGGAAATGGTCGAGCGCGAGACGGATCAACGAGGCCATGGGCAACACTCCGGTTCGGTCGGTGATGGCGCCGCGTCCCACAAGCGGGAGCGTTGCAAGTGCGGGTGCCGATGCAGTTTCGGGCCTGCCCGCTTGCGCAGGCGCAGGCTCAAGCTCAAGCGCTGCCCCTGGGCGGCAGTGCGGCGAGGTCGTCGAGCGAGATGCCGGCGGCGGTTTCGAACCCCCCGGGCGCAGGCGTTTGTGCCGGGGTTTCGATGTCGACCCCGAGCGCCACGAGAAAACGTGACACCATGTTGTAGGTTGCAATCACGCCCACCAGTTCCACCACCTGCTGTGGTGGCATGGCGGCGCGCGCGGCAGCGAAATAGGCTTCGTTGACCTTGACCCGCCGGGTCATCTCGTAGGCAATCGCCAGGGTCACGCGCTGCGCCGGGGAGAACAGCACGGCGTCGTCCACCGCATGCGGCACATTGGCCAGGGCCGCGAGTTGTGTCGGGGTGCCGCCGGCAGCGAGAAACTCGGGCGCGTGATGGGCAAATTCGTACTGCGCATGGTTGAGCAGGGCGACGGCGCAGATGGCGAGTTCGCGCAGCAGTGGATCGAGATCAAGTTCTGTGCGCACGGCGCCGAGAAAGCCGTTCCAGCCACGCGCAAAAGCCGGGCTGTGCAACAACATGCGGTCGAGATTGAGCAGCTTGCCGCCACGGCGAGCGCGAATGGCGTCCACCAGATCGGCCGGCTCGTTCAAGTCGACGGGGGTGTAGGCAATACGTGGCATGTCTGGGTCGCTCCTCGGTTTGCAGGCGTCAGGTTCGCTCACTACTGTAATGGCAGGTGCGCGCGATACCAAGCGGCAACGCTGCTGCATCGGACGTCCGGAGCCCGGATGACGGCGCCGCGGCTTGAACGTCGCGGCGCCACCCCCATGTACAGGGCCTGCACCCATGCAGGCGCCAGCGGCAGTTGCCTGTGGACTGGCCATACCACCTGGAGTTGTCATGTTGATCGTCTGCTCGCATTGCAACAGCCTCAACCGCGTTCCACCCGAGCGCGTGGCGAACGATCCGCAATGCGGGAGCTGCCATCGCGCTCTCCTGAGCGGCGAGCCGCTGGAGTTGAGCGATGCCGACTTCGAGCGCTTCGTCAGCAAGAACGAGCTGCCGGTGATCGCCGATTTCTGGGCGCCCTGGTGCGGACCCTGCCGCCAGATGGGGCCGCAGTTCGAGCAAGCCGCCAAACTGCTCAAGGGCCGTGCCTTGCTGGTGAAGGTCAACTCCGACGATCAACCGCGCGCCTCGGCGCGTCACCGCATCCGCAGCATCCCGACGCTGCTGATGTTTCGGGGCGGACACGAGGCCAAGCGTCACTCGGGTGTGATGCCGGCACAGGATCTGGTTCGCTGGGCCGGCGCCTAGAACAAGCGGCAAGCGGCAAGCGGCCAGACGGGCATGCGCCTGTCTGGCCGCTTGCCGTTGCGCTCCGGGCTTGCGGCGGCATGTTGCTCGCAGAAGACGAATTGTGCGCTCGCAACATTCAATATTGTGACTGTTTGATACAGATCAATTTCCGCCGATCGCGGCGCTCGACAATGGTTCCAGGACAGGTCTTCGCCTGCTCGAACTTAGGGAAAGGAACCATCATGAAATCCTCAGCACTTGGCGTCGCGCCTTGCGTCTCGCGCGCGCCAGGATCCGTTTGGCGCCATGCATGGCACTCCATCGCGTTGGCGGTTCTGGCGCTGCTGGGCATGGGGCTGCTGAGCACCCCCGCACAGGCTGTGCCAGCCTTTGCCCGCCAGACCGGCCAGGCTTGCATTGCCTGCCACGTCGGTGGTTTCGGCCCGCAACTCACGCCCTTTGGCCGAGCCTTCAAGCTCAGCGGCTACACCTTCAGCAACGGCAAGACGCACATCCCCCTGTCGGCGATGCTCGTGTCCTCGTTCACGCACACGACCGAGGATCAGACCCCCTTGTACAACGGCATGCATGCCAACGACAACTTTGTGGCCTTGCAACAAGCCTCCATTTTTCTCGCCGGGCGGCTGACCGATCACATCGGGATGCTCGGGCAGGCCACCTACGCGCAGACGGCCGAGCCGGCCAACCTGGCGTGGGACAACACCGACATCCGCTACGCCCACAACTATGCCTTCGGCAACACCTCGGGGATCTTCGGCATCTCCGTGAACAACAACCCGACCGTCTCGGACGTCTGGAACACGGTACCCGCATGGCAGTACGGTTTCATGACCAGCCCGATCAGCGGCGGTGTTCCTTTTAAGCCCATGATGGCTGGTTTGGGCAGTACCGTTCTTGGGACGACCGCATACACGCTGGTCGACAACCACTGGTATATCGAGGGCGGCGCCTATCACTCACTGTCACCCTATTGGGGGAATTTGCTGCATGGCGGCAACGGGGGGATCACGGGATATGCACCGTACCTGCGGGCGAATTACTCGACCACCGTGGGCCAAAGCACCTATGAGGGCGGGCTTATCGGGATGAGCATGAAGCCACCCTCTGGTGTACTCAATAGCTCCGGAACGGATCGTGTGAATGATGTTGGCATCGATGGCACGTACCAGTTCATCAACGGCGACGTGCACAGCGTGACGGTCAATGGCCTGTACATGCAGGAGAAAGCCAGCTACGACCAGTCCCTCGGCAGCTATCCGAGCGACACCGCGAAAACGCTGAACATGAATGTCGCGTACTGGATTCACAACACCTACGGCGCGACCATTCAATATTTCAACGTGAATGGCACGGCAGCAACCGGCGGAGTCATTGGATCCAACGTGCAGAGTAATGGTGTGGTCTGGGAACTGGATTGGAATCCTTACGGGCAAAGCTGGGCTAACCCGGAGAAAAATCTTCGATTGGGGCTGCAATACACCACCTACAACAAGCTCAACGGCAGCAGCCTTGGCGCCAGCGCCAACAACAGCCTGTACATGTATATGTGGTTTGCCATCTGAAGCGATGGGCTGCAGCGCCCGGGCGGCTTCGACCATGCGACGGGCTCAACGCCAGGGCTTGGTCGAAGCCGTCGCCCTGGCAACCCGCGCCTGGCGCCCCGGAGGTTGATCCGGCCGCAAAATTTCGCAGGCAAGGACATCGGAGCCCACGGCGCGTCCACACGGAGCGTCCAAACGGAGCGTTGATGTCTGGACTGCGATCCGAAGTTCGCTCAAGCTACCGCATCACACGGCAAACAAGGAAACCAACATGTCCTTCACCCCAAGCGACCTGTATTTCGCCCAGGCTTTCCACCACGGTGAGCGCGAGCACCACAGCTACGTTGTGGCCATCGGCCACGAGGAGCAGGTTCAAGCGCTGGCTCGTGCCGAGCACGCCAGACAATTCGGCGAATACGGCATCGCGCTGTACCGGGTT